>NZ_CAJGBM010000005.1:0-121666 GCF_904426495.1 Pseudomonas sp. OF001
CACCAGCCTGCTGGAGGGGGTGAACAACCGGATCAAGGTGATCAAGCGCATGGCCTATGGCTTCAGGGACGCCGATTACTTTTTCCTGAAAATCAAGGCCGCCTTCCCCGGGAAAATGCGATGAACCAATAAAAAAGGGACGAGCCATGAGCGTCCCAAGGACACCGGGATGGGACCTCACCATGCCGGTTGTCGGGTGGCGCGCATCGCGCGCCGCAAGGATGTCAGGCGCCGCCGGCGCGTTCTGTTGTGCCGACAAAAAGGACACCGGCGGCGCCTGGAACCGGGTAGCGATCAGCCCTTCAGCGGCACCAGCCGCGGGGCGATCATGTTCTCCGGGCGCAGGATGTCGGCCAGCATCTCCTCGTCGAGCAGACCTTCCTCGCGTACCAGTTCCAGCACGCCGCGGCCGCTGTCCAGCGCCAGCTTGGCGATGCGCGTGGCGTTCTCGTAGCCGATGTACGGGTTGAGCGCGGTGACCAGGCCGATGCTGTGCTCGACCAGGTGCTGGCAGTGCGCGGCGTTGGCGGTGATGCCGACGATGCAGTGCTCGCGCAGCATGTCCATGGCGCGCTGCAGCAGGCGCATCGAGTCGAACATCTTGTAGGCGATCAGCGGCTCCATGACGTTGAGCTGCAGCTGGCCGGCCTCGGCGGCGAGGGTCACCGCCAGGTCGTTGCCGATCACCTCGAAGGCGACCTGGTTGACCGCCTCGGGGATCACCGGGTTGACCTTGCCCGGCATGATCGAGCTGCCCGGCTGGCGCGGCGGCAGGTTGATCTCGTTGATGCCGGTGCGCGGGCCGCTGGACAGCAGGCGCAGGTCGTTGCAGATCTTCGACAGCTTGACCGCGGTGCGCTTGAGCATGGCCGACAGCAGCACGAAGGCGCCCATGTCCGAGCTGGCCTCGATCAGGTCGGCGGCCGCCACCAGCGGCTGGCCGCTGATCGCGGCGAGGCGGGTGACCGCCAGCTTCTGGTAGCGCGGGTCGGCGTTGATGCCGGTGCCGATGGCGGTGCCGCCGAGGTTGACCTCGGTGAGCATCTCCGGGACCAGGCGCTTGAGGCGGTCGAGGTCCTCGCCGAGGGTGGTGGCGAAGCCGCGGAACTCCTGGCCGAGGGTCATCGGCACGGCGTCCTGCAGCTGGGTGCGGCCCATCTTGATGATCCCGGCGAACTCCTCGCCCTTGGCGGCGAAGGCCTGGATCAGGCTGTCCAGGCTGGCCAGCAGGGTGTTGTGACCGAGCAGCAGGCCGAGGCGGATGGCGGTCGGGTAGGCGTCGTTGGTCGACTGCGCCATGTTCACGTCGTTGTTCGGGTGCAGCGCCTTGTAGTCGCCCTTCGGCCGGCCCATGACCTCCAGCGCCAGGTTGGCGATCACCTCGTTGGCGTTCATGTTGGTCGAGGTGCCGGCGCCGCCCTGGATCACGTCGATCACGAACTGGTCGTGGTGCTCGCCGCGGATCAGTTGCGCGCAGGCCTTGCTGATCGCTGCATGCTTGTCGCCGTCGAGGTGCCCCAGCTGGTGGTTGGCATCGGCCGCCGCCTGCTTGACCATCGCCAGCGCGATCACCAGCTTCGGGTAGTGCGACAGCGGCACCCCGGACAGGCGGAAGTTCTGCACCGCGCGCAGGGTCTGGATGCCGTAGTAGGCATCGGCGGGGACTTCGAGGGTGCCGAGCAGGTCTTTTTCGATACGGAAGGATGCAGCAGCGGACATGATGGCGTGAGGTTCCGAAGGATGGCGGTGAGCACCGCGACGCCCATAGGTTAGGGGCTGTGGCGGATCGGCGGCCAATGCTGTTGCTTGCTGGGTCATGCCGAATCAGCATAATGAAGCTGTAACGGCGTCTTGACGCCGGCGATCCGACTGCGGCCGACGGAGGCGCGATGAACCTGGAAACCAAGTGGCTGGAAGACTTCGTCGCCCTGGCCGCCACCCGCAGCTTCTCCCAGGCGGCGCTCAAGCGCTTCGTCACCCAGCCGGCGTTCAGCCGGCGCATCCGCGCCCTGGAGGAAGCCCTCGGCCTGACCCTGGTCAACCGCGCGCGCACCCCGGTGGAGCTGACCGAGGCCGGCCAGCTGTTCCTGGTCACCGCGCGCAACGTGGTCGGCCAGCTCGGCGAGGCGGTGCGCCACCTGCACGACCTGGAGGGCGAGCAGGGCGACATGCTGCAGTTCGCCGCCGCCCACTCGCTGACCCTCGGCTTCTTCCCGACCTGGATCGCCGGCCTGCGCCGCACCGGCCTGACGATCAAGAGCCGGCTGGTCGCCACCAACGTCGGCGAGGCGATGCACGCCCTGCGCGACGGCACCTGCGACCTGATCCTCGCCTACTACGACCCGGAAGCCTCGCTGCAGCTCGACCCCGAGCTGTTCCCCTCGCTGCACCTGGGCGCCACCGCCATGCTGCCGGTGTGCGCGGTGGACGAGGCCGGCCGCCCGCTCTACGACCTCGACAGCGGGCAGAGCGTGCCGCTGCTGGCCTATACCGCCGGCGCCTTCCTCGGCCGCTCGGTCAACCTGCTGCTGCGCCAGCGCGGCCTGCGCTCGACCACCGTGTACGAGACGGCGATGGCCGACAGCCTGAAGAGCATGGCCCTGCAGGGCCTCGGCGTGGCCTGGGTGCCGCGCCTGTCGGTGGAACACGAACTGGCGCGCGGCGAGCTGGCGGTGTGCGGCGGCGAGCAGTGGCAGGTGCCGCTGGAGATCCGCCTGTACCGCTGCGCGCTGCTGCACAAGCCGGCGGTGAGGAGGTTGTGGAAGGTGCTGGAGGAGGGGGCGGGGGCTCTTGCCGGCGCCGGGAGCGATGCCGGCCCGGTCCGGCAGGGCGGGTAACTCGCGCAGCGATTGCCCGCCGCTGGGATCGGTAGAAAAAATCGCGCCGTTGGTTACCCTATTTGCTTCGTTATATACATCAGGAAGAGGTTCGACAGGAATGTCATTCAAGAAATTATTGCTTGTTTCTGTTTCGCTGCTGGTGGCTTTTTTCGCCTATGCGAATCTGAAGGTGATCCGATATCAGGATTTTTCCGGCAATGTTGTGGACGAGCTTCCCACGGAAAAAGCGTGCCTGGTGCTTGGAACTTCAAAATATCTGAAGAGTGGTGGCGAGAACCTGTTCTACAAGTTCAGGATCGAGGCGGCCAAGCAGGTGTATGCGGCAGGCAAATGCTCCAGGATCGTGGTTTCTGGAGACAATCGGCATCATGACTACAACGAGCCGGAGGATATGCGGCAGAGCCTGGTGGAGCAGGGGGTGCCGATAGCGGATATCTACTGTGACTATGCCGGGGGCAGAACCCTGGACTCGGTAGTGAGATTCAGGCATGTCTTTGGCCAGGCTTCAGGCATCGTGATTTCTCAGGAGTTCCACAATGCGAGGGCCATCTACATAGGCAAGGCCAATGGTGTCAGTCTCACAGGCTTCAATGCCGGGGAAGTTGGTGCTTATAGCGGATTGCGTACCAAGGTGCGAGAGGTTTTTTCAAGAGTCAGGGCGGTAGTTGATGTAGAGGTCCTGCATTCGGAGCCGAGACATTATGGGGAGCCGATAAAACTATGAGTGCACTTCCCAGGTCCCATATGGGCTTTCCCACAGGTGGCAAGTGAGGCCGCTCCCTACCCCCCCAACCCCCGCATCGACGACCGCAACTTATAGCGATCCCCCGGATGGATCAGCCGCGCGTAGCTGATCAGGTTCTCCCCCGACCAAGTGCGGCGGATCACCGAGAGGCAGGGCGCGGTGCTGTCGATGCCCAGCGCGGCGGCGGTGGCCTGGTCGACCAGCACCGCCTCGACCACGTGCTCGACGTCGGAAATCGGGCAGGCGGCGACCAGCACCTCGTTGGGGGTGTGCTGGGCGAAGTCGGTGGTCAGGTAGTCGGGCACCCAGCGCGGGTTGACGAAGCGTTCCTCGAGCTGGATCGGCAGTTCGTCCTCGCGGTGCACGAGGATGGTGTGGAACACCTGGCTGCCCAGGCGCACGCCCAGGCGCAGGGCCACCTCGTCGTCGGCGGCGATGGCCTCGCAGCGCAGCACGTCGTTGGAATAGCGGTGGCCGCGGCCGCGCACCTCGGCGGCGATGTTGAGCACTTCCTGCAGCGAGGATTCGGCCTTGCGGTCGGTAACGAAGGTGCCGAGGCCGGCCTGGCGCACCAGGTAGCCCTTCTGCACCAGGTCGCGGATCGCCTTGTTGGCGGTCATCCGGCTGACGCCGAAGTCGCGGGCCAGCTGCTCCTCCGGGGGGATCTGGTGGTGCGCCGGGTAGGCGCCGCTGTCGATCCGCTCGAGCAGGAAGTCCTCGATCTGCTTGTAGCGCGGTGTGCTGGTCACGGCGGGTTCCTTGGTGTTCGCGGCTGGCGGTGATGATACCCAAGGCTGGCCGCGGGTTCATGGTGCGCGTGGCGCACCCTACGGTTGGCGCGGTCGTAGGGTGCGCCGTGCGCACCGGGGTTACAGCACCATCGCCGCCACCCAGCCGAAGGCCAGCAGCGGCAGGTTGAAGTGCAGGAAGGTCGGCACCACGGTGTCCCAGATGTGGTCGTGCTGGCCGTCGGCGTTGAGGCCGGCGGTCGGGCCGAGGGTCGAGTCGGAGGCCGGCGAGCCGGCATCGCCCAGCGCCGCGGCGGTGCCGACCAGGGCGACGATGGCCAGCGGCGAGAAGCCGAAGCCCAGCGCCAGCGGCACGTAGATGGCGGTTATGATCGGCACGGTGGAGAACGACGAGCCGATGCCCATGGTGATGAACAGCCCCACCAGCAGCATGACCAGCGCGGCCATGGCGCGGTTGTCGCCGATCAGCTGCACCGAGTCCTCGACCATCTGCGGAATGCCGCCGGTGGCCTTCATCACCGCGGCGAAGCCGGCGGCGGCGATCATGATGAAGCCGACCTGGGCCATCAGGCGCATGCCCTGCACCACCACGTCGTCCTGCTCGCGCCAGGCGATCACCCCGCTCAGCGAGATCACCGCGAAGCCGACCAGGCCGCCAAAGATCATCGAGTCGGTCCATAGCTGCACCACCAGCGCCAGCAGCAGGGCCAGGCCGATCATCCCCACCTGGCGGCGGCTCAGGCTGCCGCCGGCCTCATCCGCCGGCTCGCCGCTGGCCACCACGCTCTGGTAGCTGCGCTTGCGGCGGTAGCTGAAGGCGGCGATGGCCAGGCCGGCGACCATGCCCAGCGCCGGCAGCAGCATGGCCTGCGGGGCGATGTCGCGGGTGACGCTGAAGCCCTGGGCGGCGCCGGCCTGGTTGATGTTGGCGATCAGGATGTCGTTGAGGAAGATCGCGCCGAAGCCCACCGGCACCGCCATGTACAGGGTGGTGATGGCGAAGGTGATGGCGCAGGCCACCAGGCGGCGGTCGAGGTGCATGCGGTTCATCACGTACAGCAGCGGCGGCACCAGCAGCGGGATGAAGGCGATGTGCACCGGGATCAGCGTCTCGGCCAGGGCGCCGGCGACGATCAGCGCGGCGAGGATGCCCCACTTGATCAGCACCAGGTTGCCGCTGGCCTGCTCGCCGTGGCCCAGATGGGCGACCACGCGCGCCGACAGGCGCTGGGCGATGCCGGTGCGCGACAGCGCCACGGCGAAGGCGCCGAGGGCGGCGTAGGCCAGCGCCACCGGGGCGCCGCCACCGAGGCCGTCGCCGAAGGCGGCGACGATCCTGTCCATCGGCATGCCGGCGGCCAGGCCGCCGACCACCGCGGCGATGATCAGGGCGAACACCACCGAGACGCGCAGCATGGCCAGCACGACCATCACCAGCACGGCCAGAACGATTGCATTCATGTCGTTTTCCACTCGCTAGTTGTTGTTGTCGGGGAAAAGCAGGACGCAGCGGCCCGCACCCGCGGCGCAGGGCCGCGGGCAGGGCACGTTGGCGTCGGTCAGCCCAGGGAGGGCAGCAACCCGGCCGGCATCAGCGCGTTGAGGCCGCGCGCGGCGAGCAGCGCGCTGGCCGCCTCGATGTCCGGGGCGAAGAAGCGGTCTTCCTGGTAGTACGGGACCTGGTCGCGCAGCAGGCTGCGTGCCTGTTCCAGCTTCGCCGAGGTCTTCAGGCCGGTGCGGAAGTCCAGACCCTGGCAGGCACCCAGCCATTCGATGGCGAGGATGCCGCGCACGTTGTCGGCCATGCTCCACAGGCGCTTGCCGGCGTTCGGCGCCATGGACACGTGGTCCTCCTGGTTGGCCGAGGTGGGGAGGCTGTCGACGCTGTGCGGGTGGGCGAGGGCCTTGTTGTCGCTGGCCAGCGCCGCGGCGGTGACCTGGGCGATCATGAAGCCGGAGTTGACCCCGCCGTTGGCCACCAGGAACGGCGGCAGCTGCGACATGTGCATGTCCATCATCAGCGAGATGCGCCGTTCGGACAGCGAGCCGATCTCGGCGATGGCCAGCGCCAGGTTGTCGGCGGCCATGGCCACCGGCTCGGCGTGGAAGTTGCCGCCGGAGATCACGTCGCCCTCGGCGGCGAACACCAGCGGGTTGTCCGACACGGCGTTGGCCTCGATCTGCAGCACTTCGGCGGCCTGGCGCAGCTGGGTCAGGCAGGCACCCATCACCTGCGGCTGGCAGCGCAGCGAGTAGGGGTCCTGGACCTTGTCGCACTTCTCGTGGGACTGGGCGATCTCGCTGCTGGCGCCGAGCAGGTCGCGGTAGGCGGCGGCCACGTCGATCTGCCCGCGCTGGCCGCGGGCGGCGTGGATGCGCGCATCGAACGGGGCGCGCGAGCCGAGCATGGCCTCGACGCTGAGGCCGCCGCAGACGGTGGCGGCGGCGAACAGGTCCTCGCCCTCGAACAGGCCGCGCAGCGCGTAGGCGGTGGAGGCCTGGGTGCCGTTGAGCAGGGCCAGACCCTCCTTGGCGGCCAGGGTCAGCGGCTCGAGGCCGGCCACCGCCAGCGCCTCGCGGCCGTCGATCCACTGGCCCTGGTAGCGCGCCTTGCTCTCGCCGAGCAGCACCAGCGACATGTGCGCCAGCGGGGCGAGGTCGCCGGAGGCGCCGACCGAGCCCTTCAGCGGGATGTGCGGGTAGACCTCGGCGTTGATCAGGGCGACCAGCGCGTCGATCACCTTGCGGCGGATGCCGGAGAAGCCGCGCGCCAGGCTGTTGACCTTGAGCAGCATGATCAGGCGCACCATGGCGTCGTCCAGCGGCTCGCCGACGCCGGCGGCGTGGGACAGCACCAGCGAGCGCTGCAGCTTCTCCAGGTCGGCCGGGGCGATGCGGGTCGAGGCCAGCAGGCCGAAGCCGGTGTTGATGCCGTAGGCGGTGCGGCCTTCGGCGATGATGCTCTCGACGCAGGCCACGCTGGCGTCGATGGCGGCGTGGCAGCCGCTGTCCAGGGTCACGCGCAGCGGCTGCTGGTAGGCGGCGCGCAGGTCGGCGAGGGTCAGCTGGCCGGGGACGAGATGCAGGTTGTGGGTCATGGCTCAGGCTCCCTTCACCGGATTGATCATCGGCAGGTCGAGACCCTGCTCGCGGGCGCAGTCGATGGCGATCTGGTAGCCGGCGTCGGCGTGGCGCATCACCCCGGTGCCCGGGTCGTTGCGCAGCACGCGGCCGAGGCGGGCGTGGGCGTCCGGCGTGCCGTCGGCGACGATCACCACCCCGGAGTGTTGCGAATAACCCATGCCCACGCCACCGCCGTGGTGCAGCGACACCCAGGTGGCACCGCCGGCGGTGTTCAGCAGGGCGTTGAGCAGCGGCCAGTCGGACACGGCGTCCGAGCCGTCGAGCATGGCCTCGGTCTCGCGGTTGGGGCTGGCCACCGAGCCGGAGTCCAGGTGGTCGCGGCCGATGACGATGGGCGCCTTCAGCTCGCCGTTGGCGACCATCTCGTTGAACGCCTGGGCGAGGCGCGCGCGGTCCTTCAGGCCGACCCAGCAGATGCGCGCCGGCAGGCCCTGGAAGCTGATGCGCTCGCGGGCCATGTCCAGCCAGCGGTGCAGGTGCGGGTTGTCGGGGATCAGTTCCTTGACCTTGGCGTCGGTCTTGTAGATGTCCTCGGGATCGCCGGACAGCGCCACCCAGCGGAACGGGCCGATGCCCTGGCAGAACAGCGGGCGGATGTAGGCCGGAACGAAGCCGGGGAAGTCGAAGGCGTTCTTGACGCCTTCTTCCAGGGCCATCTGGCGGATGTTGTTGCCGTAGTCGAAGGTCGGCACGCCCATCTTCTGGAAGTCGAGCATGGCCTGCACGTGCACGGCCATCGAGCGCTTGGCGGCCTTGGCCACCGCTTCCGGCTCGGTCTTGCCGCGCTCGACGTACTCGTCCCAGCTCATGCCCAGCGGCAGGTAGCCGTGCAGCGGGTCGTGGGCGCTGGTCTGGTCGGTGACCATGTCCGGGCGCACGCCGCGGCGCACCAGCTCGGGGAGGATCTCGGCGGCGTTGCCGCACAGGGCGATGGACACCGCCTTGCCGGCGCTGGTGTAGCGGTCGATGCGCGCCAGGGCGTCGTCCAGGTCGGTGGCCTGCTCGTCGACGTAGCGGGTGCGCAGGCGGAAGTCGATGCGTGACTGCTGGCACTCGATGTTCAGCGAGCAGGCGCCGGCGAGGCTGGCGGCCAGCGGCTGGGCGCCGCCCATGCCGCCCAATCCGGCAGTGAGGACCCAGCGGCCGGTCAGGTCGCCGTTGTAGTGCTGGCGACCGGCCTCGACGAAGGTCTCGTAGGTGCCCTGGACGATGCCCTGGCTGCCGATGTAGATCCAGCTGCCGGCGGTCATCTGGCCGTACATGGCCAGGCCCTTGCGGTCCAGCTCGTTGAAGTGCTCCCAGGTGGCCCAGTGCGGCACCAGGTTGGAGTTGGCCAGCAGCACGCGCGGGGCGTCCTTGTGGGTCTCGAACACGCCGACCGGCTTGCCGGACTGGATCAGCAGGGTCTGGTTGTCCTCTAGGCGCTCGAGCACCTCGACGATCTTGTCGTAGCACTGCCAGTTGCGCGCGGCGCGGCCGATGCCGCCGTAGACCACCAGATCCTCGGGTTTTTCCGCCACGTCCGGGTGCAGGTTGTTCATCAGCATGCGCAGCGGCGCTTCGGTCAGCCAGCTCTTGCAACGCAGGGTGGTGCCGGTCGGGGCGGCGATCTTGCGGCTCGGGTCGTGGCGGGGATCGATGGTGCTCATCGGGGTTCCTCTTTCGCTTGTTGTTGTTGGGGCGTGGGGTTGGGGTCAGCCGTGCAGGGACAGCTTGTGGATCAGGCGCGCCGCCACGCGGGCGGTGCGGTGGTCCTGGTCGTGTTCGGGATTCAGTTCGGCCAGCTCGGCGAGCAGCAGCTTGCCGCTGGCGGCGAGGCGCTCGATCAGGGGCTCGAGCAGGGCGACCGGCACGCCGTGGGCGGCCGGGGCGCTGACGCCGGGGCCTTCCCAGGCCGGCAGCACGTCGAGGTCGACGGTCAGGTAGATGGCGTCGGCCTCGGCGACGAAGGCGTCCAGTTCGGCGCCGATGGCCTCGAGGGTGCTTTCGCGGATCTCGAAGTCCTCGCGCACCAGTACGCCCAGCTCGGCGGCGGTGTGGAACAGCGCGCGGGTGTTGGCGGCGCGGCTGACGCCGAGGCAGGCGTAGCGGAACGGCCAGCCGCGCGCGGCGCAGGCCTCGGCGATCTGCGCGAAGGGCGTGCCGGAGGAGTGCACATGGGCCGGGTCGCGCAGGTCGAAGTGGGCATCGAAGTTGACGATGGCCAGACGCGGCGCGCGGCCGAGCTTGGCGTTCAGGTGCGCGGCGATGCCCTGCCAGCTGCCGTAGGCCACCTCGTGGCCGCCGCCGAGCACCACCGGCAGGTGGCCGGCGGCGAGCAGCTCGGCGACGCTGGCGCCGAGGCGCTGCTGGGCGGCGTCGAGGTTGCCGTCCAGGCAGCACACGTCGCCGGCGTCATAGGCCGGGCCCTGGCGGTGCCAGGCCAGGTTGGCGAGCATCTTGCGGATCGCTGCCGGGGCGCCGGCGGCGCCGACGCGGCCCTGGTTGCGCCGCACGCCTTCGTCGCAGGCGAAGCCGAGCAGGGCCAGGCCCGGCTGGCTGTCCGCGCCCAGCGGCTGGATGCGCTGGTGCCAGCGCGGGCTGTCGGCCTCGGGGTCGACGCGGCCGTGCCAGACGTCCAGGTTCAGGCGATCAACGTTCATTCGTAATGGCTCCATTGAAGATGCGCTGGCGCAGGCGCCCGGCCTGCACCGCGTAGGCCAGTTCGGCGGCGCGTTCGACGTCCCACAGGCACAGGTCGGCCGGCAGGCCTTCGGCGAGGCGGCCCAGCTGCGGCAGGCCGAGGGCGCGCGCGCCCTGGGCGGTCATCCCGGCCAGCGCTTCGCGCGGGGTCATGCGGAACAGGCTGCAGGCCAGGTTGAGCAGCAGGGTGGGCAGGAACAGCGGCGAGGTGCCGGGATTGGCGTCGCTGGCCACCGCCATCGGCACGCCGTAGCGGCGCAGCAGCTCGATCGGCGGGCGCTGGGTCTCGCCGAGCACCAGGAAGGCGCCGGGCAGCAGGGTGGCGACGGTGCCGGCTTGCGCCATGGCGGCGACGCCGGCCTCGTCGAGGTATTCGATATGGTCGGCGGACAGGCCGTGGTGGCGCGCCACCAGCGCGCTGGCGCCCTGGTTGGACAGCTGCTCGGCATGGGCCTTGACCGGCAGGCCGTGGCGCGCGGCGGCGGCGAACACCCGTTCGCACTGCGCCGGGCTGAAGGCGATGGACTCGCAGAACACGTCCACCGCATCGGCCAGGCTCTCGGCGGCGGCCGCCGGGATCATCTCCTCGCAGACCAGCTCGATGTAGGCGTCGGCGTTGCCGGCGTACTCCGCCGGCAGGGCGTGGGCGCCGAGCAGGGTGGTCAGCACCCGCACCGGCAGTTCCGCGCCGAGGCGGCGGGCGACGCGCAGCAGCTTCAGTTCGTCGGCCACCGACAGACCGTAGCCGGACTTGATCTCCACGGTGGTCACGCCGTCGGCGAGCAGCGCTTCCAGACGCGGGCGGGCCAGGGCGAACAGCTCGTCCTCGCAGGCTTCGCGGGTGGCGCGCACGGTGCCGAGGATGCCGCCGCCGGCGCGGGCGATCTCCGCGTAGCTGGCGCCTTCCAGGCGCTGCTCGAACTCGCCGGCGCGGTTGCCGGCGTACACCAGGTGGGTGTGGCAGTCGACCAGCCCGGGGGTCAGCAACCCGCCGCGCCCGGCGAGAGTGGCGCCGGCGACGCGTGACTCGTCCAGCTCGGCCATCGGGCAGAGCAGGGCGACGCGGCCGTCCTCGACCAGCACGGCCATCGGCTCGGGCAGCTCCTTGTGGCCGTCGAAGACGCTGACGTCGCGCCACAGCAGGCGGGGGGTGGAGGGTGCGGACATGGAGTGGATGACCTTCGGTTGGCGTTGTTTGTATATACAATATGAGCGGGGACGCAGGTCGTCAACAGCTGCGACTGCCGTTGGTCCGGCCAGGGGCTGCCGCGCGCGGCGGGAAAGTCGCGCAAAGGCTAGTGTGGCAAGGGTTGTAGGCGCAGGGTGGCTTCTGGTTCGGCGGGCCGGCGGGTGGCGGAAAGAGACGGGCGGGCGGCGGTGCGCGGTGGCGGTGCTTGCGGGTTTCGCGTGTATGTATATACATTTGCTGCCAGCCGATACGGCCCGCCCGCACAGAGGAGCACTGCAGCATGCGCAAGATCAGTCTGGCCGCCGCACCGCGGCGGCCGTGGAAGAACGGCGGCGGCGAAACCCGCGAGCTGGTCGTGGCGCCGCCCGGCGCCGGCCTCGACGACTTCGACTGGCGCATCAGCTGCGCGCAGGTGGCCAGCGGCGGGCCGTTCTCGGCCTTTCCCGGCGTCGACCGCAGCCTGCTGGTGCTGGAGGGCGCCGGCCTGCGCCTGGACTTCGGTGCCGGCGAGGCGCTGGAACTGGACGCGGCTGCCGTGCCGCTGCAGTTCGCCGGCGAGCAGCCGGTCACTGCCGAACTGCTCGCTGGCCCGGTCGGCGACTTCAACGTTATGACCCGCCGCGCGCGCTGGTGCCACCGCCTGCAGGTGCTGGTGCTGCACGGCCGCCAGTTTCTGCGCCGCGAGGCCGAGCTGGAGCTGCTCTACTGCGCCGCCGGCCGCATCGACGGCTGGCTGGCCGACGCCCGGCCGTTCGTCCTGGCCGCCGGCGAGGGGCTGTTGTTCGGTGCGAGCGCAGCAGCGAGCGCAGCCGCGGGCGCAGCAGCGGATGCCGCAGCGGACGCCACTACGCTCGCAACCGAGGGCGCCGCTGTGCCCGCCGACGCTGGCGGCCTGCTGCTGTTCGAGGCTTCGGCACCGACCCGCCTGCTGCGGGTGCAGCTGTGGCGGCGCTGAGCGCAGGGGCTGCCGGCGCGGCGCCCTGACGGGTGGTCGCGGCCCGGGCTTGCCGTGCCACCATTTTGTACAAATACTGTACCTGCTGTTTTTCTTGTACAAATAGATGCGAGGTGAGCGCCATGAACCTGCACGACCTGTCCACCCACGCCCTGGCCGGGCGCATCGACAGCCTCGACCTGATCTCCCTGGAGGGCGGCATCTACGTGCTGGAGGCGCAGATGGACGGCCGCCCGCACAGCCTGGTCGACGAGCAGGGGCGCGTCTGCCACCTGCGCTCGGTGGAACACGCCCGCGACCTGCTGCAGGAGGTTCCGCTGCTGCCCTTCCACCTGGTGCACCAGTCGCCCTACGACGAGATGTGCGGCCTCGCCGAGGGCCGCCGCGAACCGCTGCGCGTGCCGATCGGCATGCGTTCGCACTGGTGAGGCTGCGGGGCCGCGGCGGGCGCCTCAGGGTTCGGGCGGCTCGTGCTGGTCGAGGGCTTCCTGCAGGGCGGCATGCAGGCGCGCATGCAGGCGCACGAACCAGCGCCACAGCAGGGCGAGCAGGGTCACGGCGAGCAGGCCGATGATCAGCAGCCACTCGGTCGGCGGCAGGATGCTCGAGCTGAGGGTGGCGAGCAGCGGCAGGAAGCTGCCGAGGGTCAGCAGCGGGATCAGCTCGGAGAGCACCCGGCGCACCCGGCGGGAGCGGCTGCTGCGCGTGCCCAGCTCGGCGAGCAGCAGCGACAGCGCCTTGAGGCGGTGGTAGGCGGCGATCAGCAGCGGCAGCGAGAGCAGCAGGGCGGCGCCCCAGATCAGCGCCTTGTGCAGGGGCAGCGGCAGCTGCTGGCGGCCGAGCCAGGCGCCGATGGGCTCGGCGAAGTAGCCGGCGCCGAGGAAGATCGCCGCCACCAGCGCCAGGTTGATCACCGCGTGCAGCACGCTGCGGCGGATCAGGCTGGCCAGCAGGGCGTGCTGGCCGGGCAGGCGCAGGTTGCGCAGCCAGATGCCGTAGGCCCCGAACACCCGCGCCACGCCGGGCGGCATGGCCCTGGCGAGGCGCTGGGCCAGCGGGTCGGCGGCGCGGATCAGGTAGGGCGTGGTCAGGGTGGTGATCGCCGACACCGCCACCGCCACCGGATAGAGGAAGTCGCTGGTGACGCCGAGCTGCACGCCGAGGGCGGCGATGATGAAGGAGAACTCGCCGATCTGCGACAGGCCCATGCCGACGCGCAGCGAGGTGCGTCCGTCGTTGCCGGTGACGAAGGCGCCGATGCTGCAGCTGAGGATCTTGCCGAGCACCACGGCGAGGCTGATCACGGCGATCGGCCAGGCATGCTCGCGCAGGACCGCCGGGTCGATCAGCAGGCCGATGGCGACGAAGAAGATCGCGCTGAACAGGTAGCGCACCGGCTCGACCAGTCGCTCGATCTGCGCCAGCTGGCGCGACTCGGCCATGACCGCGCCGATCAGGAAGGCGCCGAGTACCAGGCTGTAGCCGAGCTTGGTGACCAGCAGGCAGAAGCCGAAGCACAGGCCGAGCACGGCGACCAGCAGGGTCTCGTCGCTGCCGAAGCGCGCCACGTAGGCGAGGACGCGCGGCACCAGCAGCAGGCCGACCAGCAGCGACACCAGGATGAACAGCAGCAGCTTGGCGAGGGTGGCGAACACTTCGCCGGCGGCCACGCTGCCGCTGGCGGCGATGCCGGAGAGCAGGGCGACGATGGCGATGCCGAGGATGTCCTCGACGATCAGCACGCCGAAGATCAACTGGGCGAAGCGCTCGTGCTTCATCTTCAGGTCGCCCAGGGCCTTGACGATGATGGTGGTCGAGGAGATCGCCAGGATCGCGCCGAGGAACAGCGCATCCATCGCGCTCCAGGCGAACAGCCGGCCGATCTGGTAGCCGAGCCAGACCATCAGCACGATCTCGAAGAAGGCGGCGAGGATGGCGGTGGGGCCGACGCGCAGCAGCTTGCGCAGGCTGAACTCGAGGCCGAGGCCGAACATCAGGAAGATCACCCCCAGCTCGGCGAGGATGCGGATGCTCCGTTCGTCGCTGATCAGGGCGAACGGCGGGGTGTGCGGGCCGATCAGGAAGCCCGCGACTATGTAGCCGAGCACCACCGGCTGCCTGAGGCGGTGGAAGAGTACCGTCACCAGCCCGGCCGCCAGCATCAGCACGGCGAGGTCCTGGATGAAGGCGATGGCATGCATGGCCGGCTCCTCGGGAGCGGCCCCGCCGGCCGCCCCCGTTCGATGATAGGCGGGTCTGCCCGTCAACAGAACCTTTGCGATATACTCCGCAGCTTTCTTTGGCCGAGCACGCTGTCCGGCCCGCATTTGTCATTCGCAGACAAGCCACGCGCGGTTGCCCGGCGTGGCTTGTTGGTTTTTGTCGCGCCAGGCTGGCGCAGAACTAGAGGCACGACGATGAGCGCACTGGTAGGCGTGATCATGGGCTCCAAATCCGACTGGAGCACCCTCAGCCACACCGTCGACATGCTGGACAAGCTGGGCATCCCCCACGAGGTCAAGGTGGTGTCCGCCCACCGCACCCCGGATCTGCTGTTCCAGTATGCCGAACAAGCCGAAGGCCGCGGCCTGGAAGTGATCATCGCCGGCGCCGGCGGTGCCGCCCACCTGCCGGGCATGTGCGCGGCCAAGACCCACCTGCCGGTGCTCGGCGTGCCGGTGCAGTCGTCGATGCTGTCCGGCGTCGACTCGCTGCTGTCCATCGTGCAGATGCCCGGCGGCATCCCGGTCGCCACCCTGGCCATCGGCAAGGCCGGCGCGATCAACGCCGCGCTGCTCGCCGCCAGCATCCTCGGCGGCAAGCACCCGCAGTTCCACGAGGCGCTCAAGGCCTTCCGCACCCAGCAGACCGAGTCGGTACTGGAAAACTCGGACCCCCGCGAAATCTGAGGCAAGCACCCATGAAGATCGGCGTAATCGGTGGCGGCCAGCTGGGCCGCATGCTGGCTCTGGCGGGTACCCCGCTGGGGATGAACTTTGCCTTCCTCGATCCGGCGCCGGACACCTGCGCCGCCGCCCTCGGCGAGCACCTGCGCGCCGACTACGACGACAAGGATCACCTGCGCCGCCTCGCCGACGAGGTCGACCTGGTGACCTTCGAGTTCGAGAGCGTGCCGGCCGAGACGGTGGCCTTCCTCGCCCACTTCGTGCCGGTGTACCCGAGCGCCGAATCCCTGCGCATCGCCCGCGACCGCTGGTTCGAGAAGTCGATGTTCAAGGACCTCGGCATCCCCACCCCGGAGTTCGCCGACATCCAGTCGCAGGCCGACCTCGACGCCGCGGCGGTCGCCATCGGCCTGCCGGCGGTGCTCAAGACCCGTACCCTGGGCTACGACGGCAAGGGCCAGAAGGTCCTGCGTTCGCCGGCCGACGTCGCCGGCGCCTTCGCCGAGCTGGGCAGCGTGCCGTGCATCCTCGAGGGCTTCGTGCCCTTCACCGGCGAGGTATCGCTGGTGGCGGTGCGCGGCCGCGACGGCGAGACGCGCTTCTACCCGCTGGTGCACAACACCCACGTCGACGGCATCCTGCGCCTGTCGGTGGCCAGCAGCGCGCACCCGCTGCAGGCGCTGGCCGAGGACTACGTCGGCCGCGTGCTGGAGAAGCTCGACTACGTCGGCGTGCTGGCCTTCGAGTTCTTCGAGGTCGACGGCGGCCTCAAGGCCAACGAGATCGCCCCGCGCGTGCACAACTCCGGGCACTGGACCATCGAAGGCGCCGAGTGCAGCCAGTTCGAGAACCACCTGCGCGCCGTCGCCGGCCTGCCGCTGGGCTCGACCGCCAAGGTCGGCGAGAGCGCCATGCTCAACTTCATCGGCGAAGTGCCGCCGGTGGACAAGGTGGTGGCCGTCGCCGACTGCCACCTGCACCACTACGGCAAGGCCTTCAAGGCCGGGCGCAAGGTCGGCCACGCCACCCTGCGCTGTGCCGATCGCGCGACCCTCGAGGCGCGCATCAGGGACGTCGAGGCGCTGATCGAGGGCTGAGGCCTTCCACGATCCGGCAACGAGCGCTCCCGCAGGCTAGGCTGAAGGCAACTTCACCTCTGCGGGAGACTCTGCCATGGGCATCCTCGGCACCATCCTCATCGGCCTGCTGGTCGGTGTGGTCGCGCGCTTTCTCAAGCCCGGGCACCAGCCGATGGGCTGGGTCATGACCATCCTGCTCGGCATCGGTGGCTCGGTCATCGCCACCTACGGCGGCCAGGCGCTGGGCATCTACCGCGCCGGCCAGGCGGCCGGCTTCGTCGGCGCGGTGGTGGGCGCGGTCATCTTGCTGGTAGTGTTCGGCTATCTGAAGAAATCCTGAGGCGCCCGTGCGGCGCCGCGAGACCCGCATGCGCCTGCTGTCCGCCCTCTGCCTGACCCTGATCGCCACCCTGAGCCACGCGGCCGAGCCGCCGGAAACCGACTGGCTGGAGCTGCTGCCGCCCGAGGACCTGGCGGCGCTGGAGGCGATGCCGGAGATCGACCACCAGGGCGCCGAGGGCGACAGCCCGTTCTACGGCCAGGGCGGCCTCAGGCAGCAGGCCGATCTGCCGGCGGTGATGTACTCGACGCGCACCGTGGCGGCCTTCGACGGCCGCGAGGTGCGCCTCGGCGGCTATCCGGTGCCGCTGGAGAGCGATGCCGACGGCCGCTTCCACACCTTCTTCCTGGTGCCCTATCCCGGCGCCTGCATCCACGTGCCGCCGCCGCCGCCGAACCAGATCGTGCTGGTGCGCTACCCCGAGGGGATGGCGCTGGACGACATCTACGCGCCGCTGTGGGTCAGCGGCACCCTGCGCATCGAGAAGGTCGGCAACCAGCTGGCCGACGCCGCCTACGCCCTCGACGCCGAGGGCGTGCGGCTGGTCGAGGAGGCCGATCTCTGACGCTCGTCGCGCAGACGCACAAACGCCGCGCAACCCGCCAGGGTGCGCGGCGTTTGTGTGTGTGGCGTCCGTGCCTGCTGCCTCCCTTCAGCCGGCGGACGGCGTGCTCAGCCCGCCTGGCCGGCCAGGCGCAGCTGCTGGATGCGCTGCTGCTTGTAGGAGCGCGCCGCCGCCGGGACCGGCGTGCTCTTGCCGGTCTCCAGCCACTGGCGCACGCGGCTGGCGTCGCCGATGTGGGAGCGCTTGCCGAAGGTACCGAGCAGCACCATGGCCACCGGACGCTGCCCCACGTGGGCGAGCATCGCCAGGCAGTGGCCGGCCTCGTTGATGAAGCCGGTCTTGGTCACCTCGATGTTCCAGGCCGGGTTGCGCACCAGCGGGTTGGTGTTGAAGAAGCTCTGCGCGTAGTTCGGCTTCTGGAAGTGCGCGTCGCGGTTGGGGGTGGTGCTCAGCTCGCGGATCAGCGCGTACTGCCGCGCGGCCTTGAGCAGGCGCACCAGGTCGCGGGCGGTGGAGACGTTGCGCTCGGACAGGCCGGTGGGCTCGACGAAGTGGGTGCGGCTCATGCCCAGCGCCCGGGCCTTGGCGTTCATCGCCGCGACGAAGCGCGCGTGGCCGCCCGGGTAGTTGTGCGCCAGGGCCGCGGCGGCACGGTTCTCCGAGGACATCAGCGCCAGGCGCAGCATCTCCTTGCGGCTGATCCGGCTGTTGACCCGCACCCGCGAGTACACGCCGCGCAGCTCGCGGGTGTCGTGGATGGCCACCGGAATCACCTCGTCGAGGGGCTGGCGGGCATCCAGGGTGACGATGGCGGTCATCAGCTTGCTGATCGAGGCGATCGGTACCACCGCATCCGGGTGGCTGGCGAACAGGACCTGGTCGGTGCTCAGGTCGACCACCATGGCGCTGCTGGAGGCCAGCTCCAGGCGGGCCGGGTCGCGTGCCGCCCGGCCCGGCTCGGCGGCGAGCAGGGGCTGGGCGAGGCCGGTGAATGAGAGCAGCAGACCGAGAATGAGGGTGCGGAATTTCGGGCGCATGGCGGAGGACTTCGCAAGCAGGGGGAGGAACGGCGCGGCGGGCGCCACGGGGGGCAAGTATAGTTGGCCGATGGGTATTGCGGTGGTGGCCGACGCGCGTTGTCGCACGTTTTTGCCCCGCATTGACTTTTCCCGACCGGCCCGCCAACCATGTGCGAAATAAGCAACGAGGTGTTCAAGATGAATTCCAGCGGAATCGCCGAACACGCGGTGGAAGCCCTCAGCGCCCGCGAGCGCCAGCGCTTCCTCGAGCGCAATCCCCAATCCGTGGCGCTCGCCGCGCGTGCGCGGCACTCGCTGTTCGGCGGCGTGCCGATGCACTGGATGAGCGACTGGTCGACGCCGGTGCCGCTGTTCGTCGAGCGCGCCCGCGGCGCGCGCTTCTTCGACGTCGACGGCCACGAGTACGTCGACTTCTGCCTGGGCGACACCGGCAGCATGTTCGGCCACTCGCCGGCGCCGGTCGCCGCGGCGCTGGCCGAGCAGGCCGGCAACGGCCTGACCACCATGCTGCCCGGCGAGGATGCGGTGCTCTGTGGCGAGCTGCTCGCCGAGCGCTTCGGCCTGCCCTACTGGCAGGTGGCGACCACCGCCACCGACGCCAACCGCTTCGTGCTGCGCTGGGCGCGGGCGATCACCGGGCGCAAGGTGATCCTGGTGTTCGACGGCTGCTACCACGGCACCGTCGACGAGGCCATGGTGCGCGCCAAGGGCGGCCACACCGTGCACCGTCCGGGACTGATCGGTCAGGCGCGCAACCTGACCCAGCACAGCCGCGTGGTGCCGTTCAACGATCTCGCCGCGCTGGAAGCGGCGCTGGCCCCCGGCGACGTCGCCGCGGTGCTCTGCGAGCCGGCACTGACCAACATCGGCATGGTGCTGCCGCAGCCGGTCTTCATGGCGCGCCTGCGCGAGCTGACCCGCCAGGCCGGCACCCTGCTGATCGTCGACGAGACCCACACCATCTCCACCGGTCCCGGCGGCTGCACCCGCGCCTGGAGCCTCGAGCCGGACTTCCTCACCCTCGGCAAGCCGGTGGCCGGCGGGGTGCCCTGCTCGGTGTACGGCTGCAGCGCGGAGATGGCCCGGGCGATGCAGCTGGCCCGCCAGCACGCCAGCGAGCTGAGCCACGGCCACGGCCACAGCGGCATGGGCACCACCCTGTCGGCCAACGCCCTGGCCATGCACTGCATGCGCGCCAACCTGGAGCAGGTGATGACCCCGGCGGCCTACGAGCACATGCTCTGGCTGGCGGCGCGCCTGGCCGAGGGCTTCCGTGGGCTGATCGAACGGCACCGGCTGCCCTGGTCGGTGACCGGGCTGGGCGCGCGCTGCGAGTTCCAGTTCTGCGCCGCGCCGCCGCAGACCGGCGCCGAGGCCGAGGCGGCGTTCCACGACAGCCTGCAGATGGCCCTGCACCTGTACCTGATCAACCGCGGCATCCTGATCACGCCGTTCCACAACATGACCCTGTGCTGCCCGGAGACCACCGCCGGCGACGTCGACCGGCTGCTCGCCACCCTCGACGAGGGGCTGAGCGAGCTGCTGGCCATCCCTGGCGCGCGGGAGTCCTGAGCCGTGGCCCTGTATCCTTCCGGCATCGCGCCCGGGCGCGGCTGACCTCCGGCGCGGCCCATGGCCGCCCGTAGGGTGCGCCGCGCGCACCGCCACGCCCCGGGTGCGCACGGCGCACCCTACGCACCGCCGCCATACAAGGATTCCCCCATGCGCTTCGCCGAACTCGCGGAAGCCGACGCCTTCCTCGCCGCCCATCCCGACGTCAACGCCATCGAGCTGTTCATCATCGACCCCTGCGGCGTGCCGCGCGGCAAGCTGCTGCGCCGCGAGGAGCTGCGCGCCATCTACCAGAACGGCCGGCCGCTGCCGAGCAGCATCCTCGGCCTGACCATCCGCGGCGAGGATGTCGACGCCACCGGCCTGGTCTGGGAGGTCGCCGACGCCGACTGCTGGGCCTGCCCGCTGCCCGGCAGCCTCAAGCTGCAGACCTGGCGCGCCCAGCCGACCGCCCAGGTGCAGGTGTCCATGCACCCCGAGCAGGGCCGCCCGGCCAGCGTCGCCGACCCGCGCCACGTGCTGGCGCGGCAGATCGCCCGGCTCCAGGCCGACGGCTACCACCCGGTGATGGCCGCCGAGCTGGAGTTCTACCTGCTCGACCAGGCCCGCGACGCCGCCGGCCGCCCGCAGCCGGCGCGCCAGGCCAATGGCGTGCGCCCGCAGGCGCCGCAGGTCTACGGCGTGCTCGAGCTGGAGCAGCTGGCGTCGTTCCTCGACGACCTCTACGCCGCCTGCGCCGCCCAGGGCCTGCCGGCGCGCACGGCGATCTCCGAGTACGCCCCGGGGCAGGTGGAGATCACCCTCGAGCACCGCGCGGACGCCCTGCAGGCGATGGACGAGGCGGTGCGCTACAAGCGCCTGGTCAGGGGCGTGGCCCACAAGCACGGCTTCCAGGCCTGCTTCATGGCCAAGCCGTTCGGCGAGCTGGCCGGCAGCGGCCTGCACATGCACGTCAGCCTGGCCGACGAAGACGGCAACAACCTGTTCGCCAGCGAGGATCCGACGGGAACGCCGCTGCTGCGCCAGGCCATCGGCGGCCTGCTGGACACTCTCGAGGACGGCCTGGCGGTGTTCTGCCCCAACGCCAACTCGTTCCGCCGCTTCCAGGCCAACAGCTACGCGCCGCTGGCCAGGAGCTGGGGGGTGAACAACCGCACCGTGTCGCTGCGCGTGCCGGGCGGGCCGGCGGCCAGCCGCCACGTCGAGCACCGCATCTGCGGCGCCGACGCCAACCCGTATCTGGCCGCCGCGCTGCTGCTGGCCGGCATCCACCGCGGCCTGCGCGAAGGGCTCGACCCCGGCGCGCCGATCGAGGGCAACGGCTACGAGCAGGCGCGCGAGACCCTGCCCACCGACTGGCTGACCGCCCTGCGCAGCCTGGAGCGCTCGGCCTGGGCGCGCGAGGCGCTCGGCGAGGACTTCCATCGCGTCTACCTGGCGATCAAGCAGGAGGAATACCGCCAGTTCATGGGCGAGGTCGGCGAGCAGGACTGGCGCTGGTACCTGGGCCACGCCTGAGGCGTCGGTGCAGGATTGTTGCGCCGACGGAAAATGTCCTTGCCGTCAGTCGGGGCGATCGTCGACCATGGTCGCCCCTCGTACCTGGCAAAATGCGTCGAACGCGACATTTCGCCGCAGGTCGCGGCACGATGACCGGCGGATCGCCGCGCGACCGTTCGGAGCTGCGCAAAGCCGCGCCGCGTGCGGGTTCGGCGGGTTTCGGCGCAGGGCGAAATTGCTCCACACAGAAGGGGTGCATTCGACTAAAGTAGCGTCCTCTTCACCCGTAATAGAGCCTGGAACACCCATGCAATCCGGCAATTCGCAGCTGACCATGACCGTCCTGATGACTCCGGACAAGGCCAACTTCTCCGGCAACGTGCACGGCGGCACGCTGCTCAAATACCTCGACGAAGTCGCCTATGCCTGCGCCAGCCGCTACGCCGGTCGCTACGTGGTGACCCTGTCGGTGGACCAGGTGATCTTCCGCCAGCCGATCCACGTCGGCGAGCTGGTCACCTTCCTCGCCTCGGTCAACTACACCGGCAGCACCTCGATGGAAATCGGCATCAAGGTGGTCACCGAGGACATCCGCAACCAGACGGTGCGCCACACCAACAGCTGCTTCTTCACCATGGTGGCGGTCGACGGTCACGGCAAGACCGTGCCGGTGCCGCCGCTCAATCCGCAGACCGCCGAGCAGAAGCGCCGCTTCGCCCAGGCCGAACAGCGCCGCGCGATCCGCCGCGAGCTGGAAGAGCGCTACAAGGCGCTGATGAACCACGACTGAGGGTCGTCCATGCCGCACCGCCACCCGCTTCGCCCGCAGTCCGCCCGGAGGCGCGCATGCTGACGCTCGGCGAACTGGCGGTGCTGCTGCTGGTGGGCGGCGTCTGTGCCTGGCTGTGGCACGCCCACGGCGTTCACGAGCACGCCCTGCGCCTGGTGCGCCAGGCCTGCCTGCGCGAGGACGTGCTGCTGCTCGACGACAACGTGGCGTTCCGCCGCCTGCGCCTGCTGCGCGACCGCAGCGGCCGCCTGCGCCTGGCCCGCGAGTACGCCTTCGAGTTCACCGTCACCGGCGAGCAGCGCCACCCGGGACGGCTGCTGCTGCTCGGTCGCACCCCGGCGCAGATCGAGCTGGCGCCGCACCCCTTCCGCGAGCCGGCGACCGACGACGACCACGACGCCGAGCGGGTGGTCAACCTCGACGACTGGCGCCGCCGCCAGCGCTGAGTCCGCCGCTCAGTCGGCGCTCGCCAGCAGGAAGGCGCGCACCCGCTGCGCCGTCTCCTGCGCATCCTCCTGCATGAAGCAGTGGCCGCCGGCCACCCGCTGCGCGCTGACCCGGTGGTTGAGCGCGCACCAGCGCGCCACGCCCTGGGCGACGAAGGGGTAGGTATCCGCACCCTGCAGCACCAGGGTCGGCGTGCTCACCCTGGCCAGCGCGCGCCACAGGCCGCGCGGGTAGGAGGCGAAGATCTCCGCCTCGCGGCTCGGCCGGCACTTGAGCGCCACCCCGCCCTCGACGCTGCGCAGTGCGTGCTCGACGTAGGCGTGCAGCGCCGCGTCGCTCCAGCCGCGGAAGATCCCCCGGCCATGCAGGCCCGCCCGGGCCGCGGCGCGGTCCGGCCAGCGCTCGCGGCGGCCGCGCGCCTGGCGCACCAGCGCGCGGCGCTCGTGCAGGCCGAGCAGCTCGGACAGCGCCATCACCCCGATCATCGCCGGCGGAAACAGCACCGGGTCGAGCAGCACCGCGCGCTGGAACAGCGCCGGCTCGCCGGCGAGGATCAGGCCGCTCAGCACGCCGCCGAAGCTGTGCCCGCAGGCCAGGCGCGGCACCGCGCCGAAGCGGCCGAGGCCGGCGCGCAAGGCTTCCACCGCCAGCTCGGCGCTGCGGTTCCAGCCGTGGAAGCGTCCGCCGTGGTCGCTGTCGCCGTGGCCTTGGGCGTCGCACAGCCAGAGGTCGAAGTCGCGCGCCAGCAGGGCCAGCAGCGGCTCGTAGGCGCGGCAGCAGAAGCCGTTGCCGTGCAGGAAGTGCAGCAGCGGCTTGCCCGAGGGCTCGCTGTGCCAGCCGCGCAGGGTGAAGCCGGCCGAGCTGAGGTGGGACCAGGGATGCAGGTGCATGGCGAAGCTCCGGTCAGGCCAGCGTCGCCAGCAGCAGCGGCAGGCTGACGGCGGCGAGCAGGGTCTGCAGGGTGATGATGCCGGCCATCAGGTGGCCGTCGCCGCCGAGCTGGCGGGTCAGCGTGTAGGCGGTGGGCGCGGTGGGCAGGGCGAAGAACAGCACCAGCAGGCTGCTCTCCAGCGCCGGCAGGGCCAGCAGCTGCGCCACGGCGAAGGCCAGCAGCGGCATCAGCAGCAGGCGCGCGGCGCAGTTGCCGAGCAGCGCCGGCGCCTCGCCGCGCAGCTCCTGCGGGCGCAGCGCGGCGCCGACGCAGAGCAGGCCGAGCGGCAGGCTGGCGGCGGCGAGCAGGCCGAGCAGGCGCTCCGTGCCGCCGGGCAGGCCGATGCCGCCCAGGTTGAGCAGGGCGCCGCCCAGACAGGCGAGGATCAGCGGGTTCCGGGTGATCGGCAGCAGCAGGCTGCGCGCGCTGACGCCGCGCTCGGCGCTCAGCGCCCACACCGACAGCACGTTCACCGCCGGCACCATCAGCGCCAGCATCAGCGCCGCCAGGGTCAGTCCTTCCGCGCCGTACAGGCTGCCCACCGTGGCCAGGCCCAGGTAGGTGTTGAAGCGCAGTGTGCCCTGGACGATGGCTCCGAAGCGCGCCGCCGGCCAGCCGCGCCAGCGGCGCAGGGCGAGCAGGCCGAGCCAGCCGGCGGCCAGGCCGAGCAGCACCGCCAGCGCCAGGCGCGGCAGCGCCGGGTTGTCCAGCGGCGCGCGGGCCAGGCTGCCGAGCAGCAGGGCGGGGAACAGCACGAAGTAGTTGAGGCGCTCGGCGCCGGGCCAGAAGGCCTCGCCGGGGAAGTCGGCACGGCGCAGCAGGTGGCCGGCGACGATCAGGGCGAACAGCGGCCAGAGGGCGAGCAGCAGGGGCGACATGGCAGCTCCGTTGCAGGGCGGCGCACGCCGCAGGTCCGACGGGAGGAGTCGGCAGTCTAGCGGCAAACGCCGCCGTCAGGGCAGCTGCAGGCCGCCGCCGGCCCTGTGCAGCGCGCGCAGCTGCGCGCCGATCTGGCGCACGTTGGCCTCGCCGTCGTCCAGTTCGCGGCGCCGCTCGCTGCCGAGCAGGGCCAGCAGCTGCGCGTCGAGCCGGTCGCTGAGCTGGCGCAGCTCGGCCTGGCGCGCCCCGCTTTCCTGCTCCAGGCGCTGCCACTCGCCGGGCTGCGGCAGGCCGTAGCCGCCGTCGAGCAGCTCGGCCGGGCGGCTGAGGAAGCCGCTGCCGGCCAGCAGCCGCTCGAGGGTGCGGTCGGCGGCGGCGTTGCTCTGCCCGCGGGCGCGGCGGCCGAGGTAGGCCTGCTTGAGGTCGTCCTGGGCCAGCTGCAGCTGGCGGCGCCGCGCGGCCTGTTCGAGCAGCAGCAGGGCGGCGCTGGCGCGCAGGTCGGCGCCGGCGAAGTGGCGGCGGCGCTCGCCGGCCGGCAGCGCCAGCCAGTCCTCCACCGTGGCCTGCGGCAGGGCCAGGCGCGCGCGGGCGACGGCGAACATCGCCTGGTAGCGCTCGCGGAAGGAGTCGAAGCGGTAGCCCAGGCGCAGCGCCTCGCGCGGATCGGCGAGCACGCTGCGCTCAAGCAGACCGCGCGCCTCGAGCAGTTCGAGCAGGCCGCTCGGCGTGATGCTGTCGAGGTCGGCCAGGCGCGGGTCGGCGCTGCCGCTCCTGAGCAGCTTGAGGGTCTCCACCGCGCAGTTGTTGCTGAGGAACCAGTAGTCGCCGTCGTGGCTCCAGTGCAGCTCGGCGGCGCGCTCGGCCAGCGTGCGGATCTGCACGCGGGTCAGCCCGAGCGGCAGCGAGGCGAGGCTGCGCAGTTCGGTCTTGGTGTATTCGTCGATCACCTGGCCGAGCGGCAGGACGAACAGCCGCGAGGGATAGGCGCCGGTCAGGCCGTCCCAGCTGGACAGCTGCACGTCGCCGACGAAGGCGCGGAACGACAGCACCAGGTGCCGGTCGAGGTCGAGCCGGCAATCCGGGCCGCGCGGCCGGCCGGGGGCGCACACCACCAGGCGCAGCATGCTGTGGCCCCAGCGGCTGACCCAGTTGTCGTTGGCCTCGGCGAACAGGTAGTCGACCGCGTAGATGCGCTCGGGGTCGAGGCGTGCCAGCGGCTGACGGGCGAAGTCGCTGCCGGCGTTGAGGTAGGCCAGCTCGCCGGCGCAGTCGGCTGCCGGCGGCGCCCAGGCGAAGTGGTTGCGCAGGTGGCGGTACAGGCCCGGTCGCCGGCAGGCGTACTGCGGGTCGAGGAGGAAGTACTCCATATTCACCGCGACGAACTCGCGCGGATTGCTCCGCTCGTAGGCGTCGGGGCTGCGCAGCTCCTGCGGGTTGTCGGCCTCGCGCGCGCCGCGGCGGCCGACGCGCTGCGCCCAGCCGGCCAGGTCGAGCAGGTGCGGGTCGTCGGAGAGGGTGAAACGGCGCGCGGTCTGCCCGCGGCACTCGCCCGGCATGCCGATGTCGCCCTGACTGCGGGCCTGCTGCCGGCAGCGGCGGATCAGCCGCGCCTCGTCGGCCGGCCAGGCGCGCGCGCGGTCGTAGAGGTGGGTCAGCTCGTGGAGCAGGGTGGCCAGCAGTTCGCGGCGCAGGGTGCCGTGCGGGCGGCCGGTCGCCGTGCGCGCGGCGCTGCCGTCGGCCAGCGTGGGCAGCAGGCGGGCGTTGAGTTCGAAGGCGTCGAGGCGGTTCAGGCGGCCGTACACCGCGGCCGGCAGCGCGTCGCTCCAGCGCAGCGTGACGCGGCGGTCGAGCTGCTGGCGCAGGCGCGGCGGCAGGGCGGCGAGTGCCTCGTCGAGCAGCGCCTGGCTGGCCTGGCGCTCGGCGGCGGACAGGCCGGCGCCCTGCAGTTCGAGGCGCAGGCCGGCCGGTGCGGCGGCGTGGGCGGGCGGCGTCAGGCTGCCCAGCAGCAGGGCGAGGCCGCCCAGCGCCGCCCGCCAGTTCCTCACAGGGCGAGCAGGGCCTGCGCCAGCTCGGCGTCGCTGGCCGCCTGGGCCTCGGGTACGCGCGCGCGCAGCAGTTGCAGGGCGGCCTCCAGCTGGGCGCCGCGGATCGCGCCTTCGCTGGCGACGAAGCTGGCGGCGTCCTCGCGGGCGGCCTGGACGATCTTCATGTCGCGGATCGAGGTGGTGGTGTCGGAGGTGAAGTCGAGGCTGCGCTCGAGGGCGCGCACCAGGATGTTGCTGGTGGCGACCAGGGTCTGTGCCTGGGCGCTGCCGGCGGCGAGCAGGACGAGGGTGGCGGCGAGCAGGGTACGGCGCATGGAGCTACTCCGGTGGTTCTGGACGAGGCGCGTACTGTATTGATTCGCAGGGCCGCGTGCCAGCCGCGCGCTGCCGCGCTGCGACCGGCGTGGCATCTGCGTGGCGGGGCGCGGCCCGGAAACGACTGCGCCGCCCGAAGGCGGCGCAGTTGTGCAGCGGTCAGCCGATCAGGCGATCAGAGCAGGCCGCAGTGACCCGGCTGGCGCAGCATGTGGCCGGTCTGCTGCATGTTGATGTGCCAGGAGAAGGCCTCGGCGAGGATGTGCGGGGTCTGGCCGCCGACGGTGGCGCAGGCGCGGTCGAAGTAGTCCTGCATGGCCGGGCGGAAGTCCGGGTGCACGCAGTTGTCGATGATCACCTGGGCGCGCTCGCGCGGGGCCAGGCCGCGCAGGTCGGCCAGGCCCTGCTCGGTGACGATGATGTCGACGTCGTGCTCGTTGTGGTCGACGTGCGGGATCATCGGCACGGCGGAGGAGATGGCGCCGCCCTTGGCGATGGACTTGGTGACGAAGATGGCCAGGTGGGCGTTGCGGGTGAAGTCGCCCGAGCCGCCGAGGCCGTTCATCATGTGGGTGCCGTTGACGTGGGTGGAGTTGACGTTGCCGTAGATGTCGAACTCCAGCGCGGTGTTGATGCCGATGATGCCGATGCGACGGACGATCTCCGGATGGTTGGAGATTTCCTGCGGGCGCAGCACCAGCTTGTCCTTGTACTTGTCGAGGTTGGCCAGCACGTGGTGGCACATCTTCTCGGACAGGGTGAAGGAGCAGCCGGAGGCGGCGACCAGCTTGCCGGCGTCGAACAGCTCGAAGGTGGAGTCCTGCAGCACCTCGGAGTACATGGTCAGGCCGCTGAAGTTGGACTTCAGCAGGCCGCTCATCACGGCGTTGGCGATGGTGCCGACGCCGGCCTGCAGCGGCAGCAGGCTCGGGCTCAGGTTGCCGCGCTCGACTTCCTTCTCGAAGAAGGCGATCAGGTGGTCGGCGATGGCCTGGGTCTCGTCGTCGGACGGCAGGACGCTGGAGTAGGAGTCTTCCTGGTCGGTGATGACGATGGCGGCGATCTTCGCCGGGTCGCACGGAATGTACGGGGTGCCGATGCGGTCCTGGCCGTTGACCAGCGGGATCGGGCCGCGCTCCGGGCGCTTGGCCGGCAGGTAGATGTCGTGCAGGCCTTCCAGGGCGGCCGGGTGGGCCAGGTTCAGCTCGACGATCACCACGTCGGCTTCGGTGAAGCTGGCGGAGTTGCCCACCGAGGTGGTCGGCACGATGCCGCCGTTCTCGGTGATGGCGCAGGCCTCGATGATGGCCACGTCGACCTTCGGCAGGCTGCCGGCACGCAGCTGCTCGGCGGTGTCGGACAGGTGCTGGTCGATGAACATCACCTCGCCCTTGTTGATCGCCTTGCGCAGGCCGGCGTCGGACTGGAACGGCATGCGGCGGGCCAGCAGACCGGATTCGGCCATCAGCTTGTCCATGTCGTTGCCCAGGCTGGCGCCGGTGATCAGGGTGATCTTCAGCTCTTCGTGGCGGGCGCGCTCGGCCATGGCGATCGGCAGCTTCTTGGCTTCGCCGGCGCGGGTGAAGCCGCTCATGCCGACGGTGTTGCCGTTCTTGACCAGCTTGGCCGCTTCTTCGGCGGTGGTGATTTTGTCGGTCAGGGACTGCAGGCGAATACGATCAGGGTACAGGGACATTGAGCGGTTCCTTTGGATACGGCCTATGGCGAACACAGTGCGCCGAGTCTAAGGATTCGCTATCGTCACGCCTTTAATACTAAGGTCGTAATGCGCCGGACGGTTTTTGCAAGGCGTCGCGACCTTTTGCCGCAGAAACAACCACTTCCGCGTAGCGGAAGTGGTTGTTTCACCGTGCATTTCGTCGGGTTATTCGACCGCCTTGACCATGTCCTCGACCACCTTCTTGGCGTCGCCGAACACCATCATGGTCTTGTCCATGTAGAACAGCTCGTTGTCGAGACCGGCGTAGCCGCTGGCCATCGAGCGCTTGTTGACGATCACGGTGCGCGCCTTGTACGCGTCGAGGATCGGCATGCCGGCGATCGGCGACTTCGGATCGGTCTTCGCCGCCGGGTTGACCACGTCGTTGGCGCCGAGCACCAGCACCACGTCGGCCTGGCCGAACTCGGGGTTGATGTCCTCCATCTCGTGCACCTGCTCGTAGGGCACCTCGGCCTCGGCCAGCAGCACGTTCATGTGCCCCGGCATCCGCCCGGCCACCGGGTGGATCGCGTACTTCACGGTCACGCCGCGGTGGGTCAGCTTCTCGGTCAGCTCCATCAGCGCGTGCTGGGCACGGGCCACGGCGAGACCATAGCCGGGGACGATGATCACGCTGTCGGCGTTGCCGAGCAGGAACGCGGCATCGTCGGCCGAGCCGCTCTTCACCGGGCGCTGCTCCTGGCTGCCGGCCACGGCCGCGCCGGCTTCGGCGCCGAAGCCGCCGAGGATCACGTTGAAGAACGAGCGGTTCATCGCCTTGCACATGATGTAGGAGAGGATCGCGCCCGAGGAACCGACCAGCGAACCGGCGACGATCAGCATCGAGTTGTTCAGCGAGAAGCCGATGCCGGCCGCCGCCCAGCCCGAGTAGCTGTTGAGCATCGACACCACCACCGGCATGTCGGCGCCGCCGATCGGGATGATGATCAGCACGCCGATCACGAAGGCCAGCGCCACCAGCACGGCGAAGGCGGTCAGGTCACCGCTGAAGGTGAAGGCCAGACCGAGGCCGAGGATGGCCAGGCCCATGGCCAGGTTCAGCCAGTGCTGGCCGGCGAAGGTCACCGGGGCGCCCTGGAACAAGCGGAACTTGTACTTGCCGGACAGCTTGCCGAAGGCGATCACCGAGCCGGAGAAGGTGATGGCGCCGATGGCTGCGCCGAGGAACAGCTCCAGGCGGTTGCCGGCCGGGATGGCGTCGCCCAGCTGCGCAACGATGCCCAGCGACTGCGGCTCGACCACGGCGGCCACGGCGATGAAGACCGCGGCCAGGCCGATCATGCTGTGCATGAAAGCGACCAGCTCGGGCATCTTGGTCATCTCGACGCGCTTGGCCATGATCGTGCCGGCGGTGCCGCCGAGCAGCAGGCCGAGGACCACGTAGCCGATGCCGGCGCCTTCGCCCATCTGCGCGCCGAGCTTGTAGATCAGGCCGACGGTGGTGAGCACGGCGATGGCCATGCCGACCATGCCGAACAGGTTGCCGCGCCGCGAGCTGGTCGGGTGCGAGAGGCCCTTGAGCGCCTGGATGAAGCAGACGGACGCCACGAGGTAGAGGGCGGTGATCAGGTTCATGCTCATCTCAGTGCGCCTCCGCCTTGGCCGGCTTGTCTTTCTTCTTGAACATTTCCAGCATGCGCCGGGTGACCAGGAAGCCGCCGAACACGTTGACCGCGGCCAGCGCCACGGCCAGGGTGCCCATGGTCTTGCCCAGGCCGGTTTCGGTCAGCGCGGCGGCCAGCATGGCGCCGACGATGACGATGGCGGAAATGGCGTTGGTCACCGCCATCAGCGGGGTGTGCAGGGCGGGAGTGACGTTCCACACCACGTGGTAGCCGACGTAGATCGCCAGCACGAAGATGATCAGGTTGTAGAGACCGTCGGAGATCGGGTCCATGGTTGTTGTCCTTGTAATCTGGGGAGCAATCAGGCGGCGTTGCGACGGACCAGCTGGCCGCCCTCGCACATCAGGCAGGCGGCGACGATGTCGTCTTCGCGGTTGAGCTGGAACTTGCCTTCGCCGTCGATGACCAGCTTGAGGAAGTCCAGCAGGTTGCGCGCGTACAGGGCCGAGGCGTCGGCCGGCACCAGCGCCGGCAGGTTGCTGTGGCCGACGATGGTCACGCCGTGGCGCATCACCACCTGGTCGGCGACGGTCAGCGGGCAGTTGCCGCCCTGCGCCGCGGCCAGGTCGATGACCACCGAACCCGGCTTCATCGCCGCCACGGTGTCCTCGTGCAGCAGGATCGGCGCCGGACGGCCGGGGATCAGCGCGGTGGTGATGACGATGTCGGCCTGCCTGGCCTTTTCATGCACTGCCTTGGCCTGGCGCTCCATCCAGGATTTGGGCATCGGCCGCGCGTAGCCGCCGACGCCCTGGGCGCATTCGCGCTCCTCGTCGGTCTCGAACGGCACGTCGACGAACTTGGCGCCGAGGGACTCGATCTGCTCCTTCACCGCCGGACGCACGTCCGAGGCCTCGATCACCGCGCCGAGGCGCTTGGCGGTGGCGATCGCCTGCAGGCCGGCCACCCCGGCGCCGAGCACCAGCACGCGGGCGGCCTTCACCGTGCCGGCGGCGGTCATCAGCATCGGCATGAAGCGCGGGTAGTGGTTGGCGGCGAGCATCACCGCCTTGTAGCCGGCGATGTTGGCCTGCGACGACAGCACGTCGAGGCTCTGCGCGCGCGAGGTGCGCGGCGCCGCCTCGAGGGCGAAGGCGGTGATGCCGCGCTCGGTCATGCGCGCCAGGTTGGCGTTGTCGAACGGGTTGAGCATGCCGACCAGCACGGCGCCGGGCTGCATCAGCTGCAGCTCGTCGGCGTCGGGCGCGGCGACCTTGAGCACCAGGCCGGCGCCGAGGGCCTCGGCGGCCGAGCCGATGCGCGCGCCGGCGGCGACATAGGCGTCGTCCGGGACGCTGGCGGCAACGCCGGCTCCCGACTGGACGACGACCTGGTGGCCCTGGGCGACGAGTTTCTTGACCGTTTCCGGCGTGGCGGCCACGCGGGTTTCCCCGGCGTGGGTTTCGAGCGGTATACCGATTTGCATGAGCAAATCTCTCCATTGGCAAGCGAAATTGTTGTTGTTCGTTGCTCCCGCAGGACGCCAGATCCGCTGGCTAGAGGGGTCGACGCGCGCTGCGCGGACCTCTGGCGGGGCTATATGGCGCCGGATTGTGCCGGGGTGGCGGTTGTCGTTCAACTGTTTTGGAGTGAGTTGAGACGAAAATTGCAAGTCGACTTTGGCCGAAATGATGGGTTTTTCAGCCGAAGGTAGTAGGCGGGCGGACGGTTTGCTTTACAGTTTATATTGATATATATTGTTTTTCGGCTAACTGTATGGAGCCGCCATGCCCCTCGCCGCGACCGATTTCGCCCGCCTGCGCGCCAATGCCGATGCCGCCAGCCAGCTGCTCAAGGTGCTGGCCAACCCGGATCGCCTGCTGCTGCTGTGCCAGCTGGCCGAAGGCGAGCGCAATGTCGGCGAGCTGCAGGATGCGCTGGGCATCGTCCAGCCGACCCTGTCGCAGCAGCTCGGCGTGCTGCGCCGCGAGGGGCTGGTGGCCACCCGCCGCGACGGCAAGCAGATCCACTACCGCATCGCCAGTCCCGCCGCCCTGGCGCTGATCCACACCCTGTACCTGCAGTTCTGCTCGGAGGAACGACAATGACCATCGACTGGGCCCACTTCACCCCCTGGAGCGCCCTCGCCGGCGGCATCCTGCTCGGCCTGGCGACCGGCCTGTTCGTGCTGGCCAACGGCCGCATCGCCGGGATCAGCGGCCTGCTCGGCAGCCTGCTCAACCCGAAGGCCAGCGGCCGGCTGGACAGCCTGCTGTTCGTCGGCGGCCTGCTGCTCGCCCCCTGGCTGTGGCAGGCGTTCGCCGCGCTGCCGGCCATCGAGATGCAGGCCGGCGTGCCGGGTCTGCTGCTGGCCGGCCTGCTGGTCGGCTTCGGCGCGCGCCTCGGCTCCGGCTGCACCAGTGGCCACGGCATCTGCGGGCTGTCGCGGCTGTCGCCGCGCTCGCTGATCGCCACCCTGTGCTTCATGGGCACCGGCTTCGCCACCGTCTTCGTCGTCCGCCACCTGATCGGAGCCTGAGCATGAACCGTCTGACCGCCTTCCTCGCCGGCCTGCTGTTCGGCCTCGGCCTGCTGCTGGCCGGCATGGCCAGCCCGGCCAAGGTGCTGGCCTTCCTCGACCTGGCCGGCAGCTGGGATCCGTCGCTGGCCTTCGTCATGGGCGGCGGCATCGCTGCCGCGCTGCTGCCGTTCACCCTGGCCAAGCGTCGCCAGCAGTCGCTGACCGGCTGCCCGATGCAGTTGCCGAGCAAGCGCGAGCCGGACCGCCAGCTGGTGATCGGCAGCCTGATCTTCGGCATCGGCTGGGGCATCGCCGGCATCTGCCCGGGGCCGGCGGTGGTGGTGCTGGGCAGCGGCAACGCCGCCATCCTGCCGTTCGTCATCGCCATGCTGGCCGGCATGGGCCTGTATCGCTGGTACGAAAGTCGCCGGGTGTGAACCCGGCGGGGCTGCCTGTTGCCCCCGCAGCGGCTACTCTAGAGCCTCTGCCGGCCCGGGGCCGGCACTTCGTGATCATGCCGCAAGGAAAGGGAGAACACCGATGATGAACAAACTGATGGCCTGCACCGCCGGTCTGCTGCTGGCGGGGACCGCCAGCCTGGCCGTGGCCCAGGTCAGCCCGGAAGACCAGATCGAGTTCCGCAAGGCCGGCTACAGCTTCATGTCGTGGAACATGGGCAAGATCAAGGCGCAGGTCGTCGAGGGCTCGGTGCCCTACGACCAGGCGCAGGTCGCCGCCGCCGCCAACGCCATCGCCGGCATCGCCAACTCGGGCATGGGTGCGCTGTACGGCCCGGGCACCGAGCAGTCGGTGGGCGCGCAGAAGACCCGCGTCAAGCCGGAGTTCTTCACCCAGAAGGAGGAGGTCGCCAAGGTGGCCATCGCCTTCAACCAGGCCGCCAACAACCTGGCCAAGGTCGCCGCCGGCGGCGACAAGGCTGCCATCGCCCAGGCTTTCGGCGAGGTGGGCAAGAGCTGCAAGGGCTGCCACGACAAGTTCCGCATGGACGAATGACCGACGCACGGCTGACATGAAAAGGGCGACCCGCGGGTCGCCCTTTTCGTTACCAGGCCGGAGTGCTCTGCGCCGGTGGCGGCGGAGGCGTCGGAATCCAGCTGCCGTTGGCCGCCCATACGGTGGCGCCGGCGAAGGCCAGGGCGACCACCAGCGCCGGCAGGCTGCCGCCGCTGGCCGGCTTGACCGGCCGCGCGGCCGGCACCCGGCGCTTGCCGTGCAGCATGGCCTCGACCAGGTTCTCGCCGCGCACCAGGCGGTAGAACAGCAGCGCCGCCAGATGCAGGACGATCAGCGCGACCACCAGCCACAGGCCCTGGCGGTGCAGGCCGGTCAGCCTGCTGCTGGTGGCGCTGTCGACCAGGCGGTACAGCGGGCCGGTGAAGGCGATGTCGTCGTTGGCCACCAGGCCGCTGGCGACCTGGAAACCGAGGGCGGCGAGCATGGCCAGCACCGACAGCCAGCCCAGCGGGTTGTGGCCGCCGCCGTGCCACGCGCCGCGCAGATAGGCCGGCAGGCTCTGCGGCAGGTGCAGCACCTGGCCGAAGCGCACGTAGGTGGAGCCGAGCACGCCCCAGGCCAGGCGGAAGGCCAGCAGGCCGGCGATGAGCAGGCCCAGGCGGCCGTGCCAGACCATCCAGTTGCCGCCGACCCAGCCGGTGGCGAGGGCGGCGGCGACGGACAGCGCCAGACTCCAGTGGAAGACGCGGGTGGGCAGGTCCCAGATGCGGATATGCAGGGTCATCAGCGGTTCCTTGCTGGTGAAAGAAAGCGGCGCCCGCTGGGCGCCGCCGGATGCTGCTTCAGACTACCTCAGACTGCACGGGTTCAGGTCGCGGCGCGGCGCCGACGGCTCTGCAGCAGCCAGACCAGACCGAACAGGGCGAAGCCCGGCAGCCAGATCAGCTCCTTGGGCCAGCGCTGGGTGGGTGCGCGCACGTCGAGGATCTGCTGGTCGAACTCCAGGCCGAGGTCGGCGGCCGGGCTGCCGAAGGCGACGTTGTCGATCAGGGTCTTGCCGTCCTGCTCGTAGAGCTGGATTCCCAGCTTGCCGAGGCGCTCCTCGCCACTGGCGCCGTCCGGCACCGGCAGCAGCACGGTGAAGACGCGCGGGTCGCCGATCGCGTCCTCGCCCTGGATGCGCAGGCGCAGGCTGCTGTCCGTCTCGACCTCGCCGAGCGCGCTGGCCAGTTGGGCCGGCGGCACCTCGCGGTAGGGGTCGTGCAGCATGTCCATCCAGAAGCCCGGGCGGAACAGGCTGAAGGCGACCAGCAGGAGCAGCAGGCTCTCGTACCAGCGGCTCTTCACCAGGAAGAAGCCCATGGTGGCGGCGGCGAAGACCAGCATGGCCACGGTGGCGACGACGAAGATCAGCACGCCGTGCCAGAAGCTCACGTCGATCAGCAGCAGGTCGGTGTTGAAGATGAACAGGAACGGCAGCGCCGCGGTGCGCAGGCTGTAGAAGAACGCCACCAGGCCGGTCTTGATCGGATCGCCCTTGGACACCGCGGCGGCGGCGAACGAGGCGAGGCCCACCGGCGGGGTGACGTCGGCCATGATGCCGAAGTAGAACACGAACAGGTGCACGGCGATCAGCGGCACGATCAGGCCGTTCTGCTGGCCGAGGGTGACGATCACCGGCGCCAGCAGGCTGGACACCACGATGTAGTTGGCGGTGGTCGGCAGGCCCATGCCGAGGATCAGGCTGAACACCCCGGTGAGCAGCAGCATCAACAGCAGGTTGCCCATCGACAGCAGCTCGACCAGGTCGGCCAGCACCAGGCCGACGCCGGTCTGCGACACCGCGCCGACGATGATGCCGGCGGCGGCGGTGGCGATGCCGATGCCGATCATGTTGCGCGCGCCGGCGATCAGGCCCTCGCGCAGGTCGACGCAGCCGTCCATGAAGCTGCCGTGGGTCCTGCCGCCGTCACCGCGCAGCCAGCCGAGCAGCGGACGCTGGGTGAGCAGGATGACCATCAGCATCACGCTGCCCCAGAACGCCGACAGGCCGGGCGACAGGCGCTCGATCATCAGGCACCAGACCAGCACCACCACCGGCAGCAGGAAGTGCAGGCCGGAGAGCAGCACGGCGCGGGTCTCGGGCAGGGCGTCGATGGGCTTGTCCGGATCCTCGGCGGGCAGCGGCGGGTTGCTCGCGGCGATCTTCAAGAGGCCCAGGTAGGCCGCCGCGAGCAGCACGCCGATGCCCGGCAGGGCGTAGTCGCCGAGCGCCGGCTTGAGCCAGCCGAGGCCGTAGTAGACCGCCAGCGACAGGCCGGAGATCAGCGCGACGCCGAAGGCGAAGCCGGTCAGGCGACGCAGCCAGGGCTTCGGCTGGCGGCTGCCGATCGGCTGCAGGCCGAGCTTCAGCGCCTCGAGGTGGACGATGTAGAACAGCGCGATGTAGGAGATCGCCGCCGGCAGGAAGGCGTGCTTGATGATCTCCACGTAGGGCATGCCGACGTACTCGACCATCAGGAAGGCGGCGGCGCCCATCACCGGCGGCATGATCTGGCCGTTGACCGAGGAGGCCACCTCCACCGCACCGGCCTTCTCCTTGGAGAAGCCGACCTTCTTCATCATCGGGATGGTGAAGGTGCCGGTGGTGACCACGTTGGCGATCGACGAGCCGGAGATCACCCCGGTCAGCGCCGAGGACACCACCGCCGCCTTGGCGGGGCCGCCGCGCAGGTGGCCGAGCAGGCTGAAGGCGAGCTGGATGAAGTAGTGGCCGGCGCCGGCGCGCTCGAGCAGGGCGCCGAACAGCACGAAGAGGAACACGAAGCTGGTCGACACGCCGAGGGCGATGCCGAACACCCCTTCGGTGGTGATCCACTGGTGGTTGGCCAGCGCGGTGAAGCTGACCCCGCGGTGCGCCAGCAGGTCGGGCATCCACGGGCCGGCGACGCTGTAGACCAGGAACAGCAGGGCGATCACCGCCAGCGCCGGGCCGAGGGCGCGGCGGGTGGCTTCCAGCAGCAGCGGGATGCCGACGCAGGCGGTGACCAGGTCGAGGGTGGTCAGGTTGCCCGGGCGCTGCGCCAGCTGCTCGTAGGCGATGAACAGGTAGGCGGCGCTGGCCGCCGCCGCCAGGCCCATGGCCAGGTCGGTGAGCGGCACGCGGTCGCGCGGCGAGCGGCGGAACGCCGGGTAGACGAGGAAGGCCAGCAGCAGGGCGAAGGCCAGGTGGATGGAGCGGGTCTCGGTGTCGTTGAACACGCCGATGCCGAACACGAACGGCAGCGGCGAGGCGATCCACAGCTGGAACAGCGACCAGGCCAGGGCCAGGCCGGTGATCACCGCGGCCATCGCGCCCGGCGGGGTGCGCGCACCGACGTCCTGGGCGATCAGCTCCTCGGTGGAGAGTTGCTTGTCATGCATGGGATGAACCTGCAGCGGAAAACGGATAACGCCGGAACCCGCGGCCTCGCGGCACGCGGGTTCCGGGTGGAAGCGGCATGGCGGGCGCTACTAGCAGCGTAGCAGCGCCGGGGGAGGCGGGGCGGCGTTACAGCCAGCCGCGCTCCTTGTAGTACCGCGCGGCGCCCTCGTGCAGCGGGGCGGACAGGCCGACCTTGATCATGTCCTCGGCCTTGAGGCCCTGGAACGCTGGGTGCAGGCGCTGGAAGCGTTCGAGGTTGTCGAACACCGACTTGACCAGCTGGTAGACCACCTCGGGATCGGTCTTGGCGCTGGTGGACAGCACCGCCTTGCCGCCGATCGACGGGGTCGCCGCGTCGTTGCCCTTGTACAGGCCACCGGGGATCTCGGCCTTGGTGTAGTAGCTCTTCTCGGCCAGCAGCTTGTCGATGTCCGGGCCGGTGACCGGCACCAGCACCGCATCGACCGTGGTGGTGGCTTCCTGGATCGCGCCGTTGGGGTGGCCGACGAAGTAGGTCATGGCGTCGATGTTGTTGTCGCTCAGCGCGGCGGCCTGCTCGGCCGGCTTGAGCTCGGCGGCGAGGGCGAAGGCCGACTTGTCCCAGCCCTTCACGCGCAGGATCTCGTCGAGGGTGTCGCGCTGGCCGGAGCCGGGGTTGCCGATGTTGACGCGCTTGCCCTTGAGGTCGTCGAAGCCGGCGATCCTGGCGTCGCGGCGGGCGAGGATGGTGAACACCTCGCTCTGCAGGGAGAACACCGCGCGGATGTCCTCCATCGGGCCTTCGGCCTGGAATGGCGCCTCGCCCTTCATCGCCTTGTACTGGTGATCGGACTGCATGATGCCGAAGTTGAATTCGCCGCTGCGGATGCCGTTGACGTTGGCCACGCCGCCGCCGCTGGCCGGGGCGTTGCACTTGATCTGGTGCTCGGCCGCGCCGCGGTTGAGGAACCGGCAGATCGACTGGCCGGCCACGTAGTAGACGCCGGTCTGGCCGCCGGTGCCGATGGTGACGAACTTGTCCTGTGCCTGAACGGTCCCGCCCAGAGAGAGGCCTGCCAGGGTTGCGGACAGGGCCCATGCCAAGGTTTTGCCTTTCATGGAGGTGCTTCCTTCTTCTGTTTGTTGGATCTGCCGGCGTGCTTGTGGATCGGCGGCAGACCGGCAAGTTTACCTGCAAACGCGAGCGCTTCCGCCGAACGCGGCGGAAAACCCTGCGCAGAGTGTAGAAGGTCGCGGCGCTCCGGGAGGCTACAGCGCCAGCAGCAGCGCGGCGCTGTGCAGGTCGGGCTGGCCGTCGTGGCGCTCGGGGCGGTACTTCATCTGGAAGGCGGCGAGCACGTTGCGGGTGGCCTCGTCCAGCTGGCCATGCTGCGGCACCGCGTAGCCGATGCGTTCGAGCTGGTGCTGGAACCAGGCCACCTCGGGCACCCGGCCGTCCAGCTGGCGCAGCTTCCCCTGCACCACGGCGGCCTCGGGCCAGGGGATCAGTCCGGCGGCGGCGAGCTGGCGCCAGGGGAACAGCGGGCCGGGGTCGACCTTGCGCTGCGGAGCGATGTCGCTGTGGCCGACGATGTTGACCGGCGCCACGCCGTGGCGGGCCTGGATGTCCCTGAGCAGGGCGATCAGGCGGTCGATCTGCGCCTGCGGGTAGGGATGCCAGGTGCGCCCGTCCGGGCCATCGGTATAGCCGGGGTTGACGATCTCGATGCCGATCGAGCTGGCGTTGAGCCAGGTGCGCCCGCGCCACTGGCTGTCGCCGGCGTGCCAGGCGCGGCGGCTCTCGTCGACCATGCGGTAGATCTTCCTGCCGTCGGCCGGCAGCAGGTAGTGGGCGCTGACGCCGCCGTGGCTGAGGGTCTTCAGCGAGCGCGGCAGGTCGCTGGAGGTGTAGTGGATGACGATGAATTCGACCCGGCTGCTGTGGTCGACCGAGCGCTGGCTGTCGTCGAAGCGCAGGCCGCCGGCGCAGCCGGCGAGCAGCAGGGTGAGGGCGAGGGGGAGCAGGATCTTCATGGCGCGGTGCCGGGTGCGGTGGAGCGGATGCCCAGCATAGCCTGCCGGCGCGCCGGGGCGGACGCTCGAGATGTGAGCGGGTTTATCCGGGCGCCACCACCAGCGGCTGCTGGCGCAGGCCGGCGGGCAGGCGGATGTCCACCGCCACCGGCAGGTGGTCGGAGATCGGCGCATCCAGCACGGCCATGCGCTCCAGGGTCAGCTGCGGGCTGAGCAGGATGTGGTCGATGCAGCGCTGCGGCTGCCAGCTGGGGTAGGTGGCGCAGGTCTGCGGGGCGACCAGGCCGAGGCCGCGCAGCGGCGAGTGCTCGAGCAGTTCGGCGGCGTGGGTGTTCATGTCGCCCATCAGCACGCAGTGGCGGTAGCCGTGGATCAGTTCGCGGATGTAGGCCAGCTGGCGGGTGCGCACGCGCGCGCCGAGGGCCAGGTGCATCATCACCACCGCCAGCGCCTCCGACCCTTCGCCGAAGCGCAGCAGGATGGCGCCGCGGCCGGGCGGGCCAGGCAGCGGGTGGTCCTCCAGCTGCTGCGGGCGCAGGCGGCTGAGCAGGCCGTTGCTGTGCTGGGCCAGCGCGCCGAGGTTGCGGTTGAGCTGCTGGTACCAGTAGGGGAAGTTGCCGAGCTGGGCGAGGTGCTCGACCTGGTTGACGTAGTCGGAGCGCAGGCTGCCGCCGTCGACCTCCTGCAGGGCGACCAGGTCGAAGTCGCCGAGCAGCGCACCGATCTGCTGCAGGTTGACCGCCCGCTCGCGGTGCGGCAGCAGGTGCTGCCAGCTGCGGGTCAGGTAGTGATGGTAGCGGCGGGTGCTGATGCCGACCTGGATGTTGAAGCTGAGCAGGCGCAGGGTTTCGCCGACAGCGACTTCGCCGGCCTGCGGATTGTGTCGCGCGGCCCGGATGCCGGGCGCGCGCGGGGTGGTCCAGCGCCTGAGCATGGCCGCCGCCGTTACTGGGCGGGGGCTTGCTGGGTCGCGCGTTCCTTGGCGATCAGGTGGTCGGCGACCTGGAGGGCGCCGTTCGGGCCGCCGGCGGTGCCGAGGTCGAAGCGGTACTTGCCGTTGACCACCAGCACCGGCACGCCGGTGATCTGGTAGGCCATGGCCAGCTTCTTGGCCTTCTCCATCTGGCCCTTCACGGCGAAGGAGTTGAAGGTCTTGAGGAAGGCGTCCTTGTCCACGCCCTGGCCGGCGAGGAACTCGGCCATCTCCTCCGGGGTGGCGAGCTTCTTGCCTTCGCGGTGGATGGCGGCGAACACCGCGTCGTGCACCTTGGCCTCGACGCCCATGGCCTCGAGGGTCAGGAACATCTGGCCGTGGACGTTCCACAGGCCGCCGAACAGCGCCGGGATGCGCACGAAGTTGACGTCTTCCGGCAGCTTCTCGGCCCACGGCTGGATGGTCGGCTCGAGCTGGTAGCAGTGCGGGCAGCCGTACCAGAACAGCTCGACCACCTCGATCTTGCCGGGCTGGGCGACCGGCACCGGGCTGCTCAGCTGGACGTACTGCTTGCCGGCCTGGATCTCCTCGGCTGAAGCGGTGGCGCCGAACAGGCTGAGGCCGGCCAGAACGGCCGAGAGAATCAGGTTACGCATGCTTGACTCCTGGACAGGATGACGTGGGGCGGCAGGCGGTTGGACACCGGCGGCCGCTGGCGAATTCCACGCGATTGTAGGCGAGACGGGCAAAAAAAAGGGCGGCCATGGCCGCCCTTTTTATGTTGCAGGCTACTGCGGGATCGCTCAGTGCAGGCCCTGGATGTAGCTGGACACCGCTTCGATGTCCTTGTTGCTCAGCTTGGCGGCGATGGAGCGCATGATCATGGCGTCGCCGTCGTTGGTGCGGTTGCCTTCGCGGAAGTCGGTCAGCTGCTTGGTCACGTACTGGGCGTGCTGGCCGTTGAGCTGCGGGAAGCCGGCCAGGTCGTTGCCGCGGCCGTCCGGAGCGTGGCAGCCGGTGCAGGCCGGCATGCCCAGTTCCAGGTTGCCGCCGCGGAACAGCGCTTCGCCGCGCGCCACCAGCTTGGGATCGGCCTGGCCGATGCTGCCCTTCTGGCTGGCGAAGTAGGTGGCGATGTCGGCCAGATCCTGGTCGCTCAGGTTGTTGAGCAGGCCGGTCATCTCGATCACGGTACGCTTACCACCCTTGATGTCCTGCATCTGCTTGAGCAGATAGCGCTCGCCCTGGCCAGCCAGTTTCGGGAAATTGGGCGCTGCGCTGTTGCCGTCCGGGCCGTGGCAGGCGCCGCAGACGGCTGCCTTGGTCTGTCCAGCGGTGGCATCGCCGGCGGCATGGGCCACACCGGTCACGCCCAGGGTCAACAGCAGACTCACGAGTAGTTTGTTCATCAGCTAATCCAGCTACGGCTAAAGGTAAGGGGGGTATCGGGATTACTTGGAGGCACTCATCCACTCGATGACGGCCTTGTAGTCCTCGGCGGTGCAGTCCATGCACATGCCGCGCGGCGGCATGGCATTGAAGCCGTTGGTGACGCTTGCGACCAGTGCATCCATACCCTTGGCCAGACGCGGTTCCCAGGCGGCCTTGTCGCCCTTCAGCGGTGCCATGGGCAGTGCGCCGTTGTGGCAGGCGGCACAGGCACGATTGAACACCGCTTCCGGATCCTGGGCGGCCTGCGCGGAGGCGGCGGCAGCAACGAGCGACACAGCAAGCAACAGTTTCTTCATGGTCGACCTCTTCTACATCAGGGGAAAACGGCCCGTCGCTCTGCCGGCGGGGTCCGTCCGCGTGGACACTGAACTTGGGAATAAAGCGCACACAAAATCCGTGGCATTATATACAGGCGACGTCAAAACGGAAACGGAACCGCCGTCAGCGACACTTTGTCGCAGCACCTACCAGCCCCAGCCTGCAACGCGTTGTTGCGCAGGCGCAGAACAGGCCCTCGCCATGTCCGTCAAGAATCCCATCCTCGGTCTGTGTCAGCAGGCCGCCTTCATCAAGAGCGCCGCCCAGGTCGACCAGTGTCCGCCGGACGAGGGCTTCGAGGTGGCCTTCGCCGGGCGCTCCAACGCCGGCAAGTCCAGCGCGCTGAACACCCTGACCCATGCCCGCCTGGCGCGCACCTCGAAGACCCCGGGGCGTACCCAGCTGATCAACTTCTTCCGCCTCGACGACCAGCGCCGCCTGGTCGACCTGCCCGGCTACGGCTACGCCAAGGTGCCGATCCCGCTCAAGCAGCACTGGCAGCGCCACCTCGAGGCCTACCTGGGCAGCCGCCACAGCCTGGTCGGCGTGGTGCTGCTGATGGACATCCGCCATCCGCTCACCGAGTTCGACCTGCTGATGCTCGACTGGGCCAAGGCCAGCTGCCTGCCCATGCACATCCTGCTGACCAAGGCCGACAAGCTGACCTTCGGCGCGGCGAAGAACACCCTGCTCAAGGTGCAGAAGGAGATCCGCCAGGGCTGGGGCGAGGTGGCCAGCGTGCAGCTGTTCTCAGCGCCCAAGCGCCAGGGCATCGAGGATGCGCAGGCCGTGCTGGCCGGCTGGATGGGCCTGCTGGAGGAAGACGAGGCGGTCGCCGAGCAGGCCTGAGGTTTCGCGCAGGCAAAAAAAACCGACCTTCCGTTGGGGGGATGGAAGGTCGGTCATCGAGCCCGGCTGCCAGGGCGGGGCAGGCGGGCGTTCTGCCAACACAGGGTTCTGCAAGGAAACCCATGAGGGGTCTGCCAACCACTCAGAACAATTGACCGCGGCCTGCGCGACAAAGTTCAGCCGTTGGTCGGCTCGGCTCAGTGCGCCTCGTCCCAGTTGCTGCCCACCCCGGCCTCGACCAGCAGCGGCACATCCAGCTGCGCGGCGCCGCTCATGCGCGGCAGCAGGCCGGCCTCGAGTTCCTCCACCTGGTCCTCGCGCACTTCCAGCACCAGTTCGTCGTGCACCTGGAGGATCATCCGCGCATCCAGCCCGGACTCCTGCAGCCAGGCGTCCACCGCCACCATGGCGCGCTTGATGATGTCCGCCGCGGTGCCCTGCATCGGCGCGTTGATCGCCGTGCGCTCGGCGGCCTTGCGCATGGCGCCGTTCTTCGAGTGGATCTCCGGCAGGTACAGGCGGCGGCCGAACAGGGTCTCGACGTAGCCCTGCGCCGCGGCCTGCTCGCGGGTGCGTTCCATATAGGCCAGCACGCCGGGATAGCGGGCGAAGTAGCGGTCGATGTAGGCCTGCGCCTGCTTGCGCTCGACGCCGATCTGTTTGGCCAGGCCGAAGGCGCTCATGCCGTAGATCAGGCCGAAGTTGATCGCCTTGGCGCTGCGCCGCTGCTCGGAGCTGACCTGCTCCAGCTCGACGCCGAACACCTCGGCGGCGGTGGCGCGGTGCACGTCGCGGCCGTGGCGGAAGGCGTCCAGCAGGCCCGCGTCCTGGGCCAGGTGGGCCATGATGCGCAGCTCGATCTGCGAGTAGTCGGCGGCCACCAGCCGGTAGCCCGGCGCGGCGACGAAGGCCTGGCGGATGCGCCGCCCTTCGGCGGTGCGGATCGGGATGTTCTGCAGGTTCGGGTCGCTGGAGGACAGCCGGCCGGTGGCGGTCACCGCCTGGTGGTAGCTGGTGTGGATGCGCCCGGTGCGCGGGTTGATCTGCTCGGGCAGCTTGTCGGTGTAGGTGCTCTTCAGCTTGCTGACGCTGCGGTAGTCCATCAGCACCTGCGGCAGTTCGAAACCCTGCTCGGCCAGCTCGGCGAGCACGCTCTCGGCGGTGGAGGCCTGGCCCTTGGCGGTCTTCGACAGCACCGGCAGGCCGAGCTTGTCGTAGAGGATGGCGCCGAGCTGCTTGGGCGAGGCGAGGTTGAATTCCTCGCCGGCCAGCTCGAAGGCCTGACGCTGCAGCTGCTGCATCTTCTCGCCCAGCTCGACGCTCTGCTGGCCGAGCAGCTTGGCGTCGACCAGCGCGCCGTGGCGCTCGATGCGCGCCAGCACCGGCACCAGCGGCATCTCGATCTCGGTCAGCACCTTCGCCAGCGCCGGCACGGCTTCCAGCTTCTGCCACAGGGTCTGGTGCAGGCGCAGGGTGACGTCGGCGTCCTCGGCGGCGTAGGGGCCGGCCTGCTCGAGGGCGATCTGGTCGAAGGTCAGCTGCTTGGCGCCCTTGCCGGCGATGTCCTCGAACTTCACCGTGCTCTGGCCGAGGTACTTGAGCGCCAGGCTGTCCATGTCGTGGCGGGTGGCGGTGGAGTCCAGCACGTAGGACTCCAGCATGGTGTCGAAGGCCACGCCGCGCACCTCGATGCCGCAGCGGGCGAGGATGTTGATGTCGTACTTGGCGTGCTGGCCGACCTTGGCCCTGGCCGGGTCTTCCAGCAGCGGCTTGAGCGCGGCCAGCACCGTGTCGCGGTCCAGCTGCGCGGGTACGCCCATGTAGCTGTGGGTCAGCGGCACGTAGGCCGCCTCAAAGGCGCTGACCGCGAAGGAAATGCCGACCAGCTCGGCCTGCTGGGCGTCGAGGCCGGTGGTCTCGGTGTCGAAGGCGAACAGCTCGGCCGCCTCGAGCTTTTCCAGCCAGGCGTCGAACTGCGCCTGTTCCAGCACGATCTCGTAGCGGGTCTCGGGCGCAGCCGCGGCTTCTGTGGCAGTGGCAGTCGCCGCGCCGCCTTCGGCGGGAGCGCCGGACGCCGGAGTGCCGGCCACCGGAGTGCCGGCCACCGGTACGCCGGCGGCCTTCGCCTCGCGCAGCAGCTCGTCCAGCCAGCTCCTGAACTCCAGGGTGCGGTACAGCTCGATCAGTGCCGGGCGGTCGGCTTCGCCCGGGTGCAGGTCGTCGAGGGCGACGTCCAGCGCCACGTCGGTCTTGATGGTCGCCAGCCGGTAGGACAGGTAGGCCATCTCGCGGTGCTCCTCGAGCTTGGCCGGCAGCGACTTGGCGCCGCGGATCGGCAGCGCCGGCACCTGCTCGAGGCTGGAATAGATCAGGTCGAGGCCGCCGCCGAGGCCCTGCAGCAGGCCCAGCGCGGTCTTCTCGCCGACCCCGGGCACGCCGGGGATGTTGTCGACCTTGTCGCCCATCAGCGCCAGGTAGTCGATGATCAGCTCCGGGCCGATGCCGAACTTGGCCACCACGCCGTCGCGGTCCAGGTAGGTCGGCGGGTTGGTCATGGTGTTGACCAGGCTGATGTGGCCGTCGACCAGTTGGGCCATGTCCTTGTCGCCGGTGGAGATCAGCACCGGGCGGTCGGCGGCGGCGCTGGAGCGCGCCAGGGTGCCGATCACGTCGTCGGCCTCCACGCCCTCGATGCACAGCAGCGGCAGGCCGAGGGCGCGCACGCAGGCGTGCAGCGGCTCGATCTGCACGCGCAGGTCGTCGGGCATCGGCGGGCGATGCGACTTGTAGTGCTCGAACAGCTCGTCGCGGAAGGTCGGACCCTTGGCGTCGAACACCACGGCGAACGGGCTGTCCGGGTACTGGCGGCGCAGCGACAGCAGCATGTTCAGCACGCCCTTGACCGCCCCGGTGGGCAGGCCGGCGGAGGTGTGCAGCGGCGGCAGGGCGTGGAAGGCGCGGTACAGGTAGGAGGAACCGTCCACCAGGACGAGAGGGGCTAGACTCATGGGGAAATCGACTCTTCGGCGATGCGACCGGGTAAGATGGCTGTATCGATGACTGCAAAGGGACAAGGTTACCACCATGCGCGCAATCAACCGTCTGCTGCTCGTTGGCCTGCTGGCCGCCGCCCCGCTGGCCGCCGTTGCCCAGGACGAGGCGCCGAGCGGCGAACCGGACGTGACCATCCGCCAGGAAGGCGACAAGACCATCCAGGAATACCGCATCAACGGCTTCCTCTACGCCATCAAGGTCACCCCCAAGGTCGGCAAGCCGTACTTCCTGGTGCGCGCCGACGGCGACAGCAACTTCATCCGCTCGGACAACCCGGACATGCTGATCCCGCAGTGGGAGATCTTCCGCTGGTAAGCCGCTGAGTCCCGATCGAGGAGGCCCCATGTCCGTCTTCACCCCGCTTGAGCGTCACGAGCTGGAAGCCTTCCTCGCTCCCTACGGGCTGGGCCGCCTGCTGGCGTTCCAGGGCATCGCCGCCGGCACCGAGAACAGCAACTTCTTCGTCAGCCTGGAGCGCGGCGAGTACGTGCTGACCCTGGTCGAGCGCGGCCCGCGCGAGGGCCTGGGCTTCAGCGTCGCCCTGCTCGACGTGCTGCACGGCGCCGGCCTGCCGGTGCCCTTCGCCCTGCGCACCGCCGACGGCACCGCCATCGGCGAACTGGCCGGCCTGCCGGCGCTGCTGCAGCCGCGCCTGCCCGGCCACCACGTCGGCCTGCCCAATGCGCACCAGTGCCGGGCGGTCGGCGAGCTGCTGGCGCGCCTGCACCTGGCCACCCGCGACGCGATCATCGAGCGGCCGAGCGACCGCGGTCTCGACTGGATGCTCGCCGAGGGGCCGCTGCAGGCCCTGCGCCTGGACGACGACGCCCGCCAGTTGCTCAAGGGCGCGCTGGAGGAGCTGGGCCGTCTGCGGCAGCGCCTGGAGGCGCTGCCGGCGGCCAACCTGCACGGCGACCTGTTCCACGACAACGTGCTGTTCGACGGCAACCACCTGTCCGGAGTGATCGACTTCCACAACGCCTGCTCCGGGCCGATGCTCTACGACCTGGCGATCGCCGCCAACGACTGGTGCGTGGAGCCGTGCGGCGAGTTCGACCACCATCGCCTCAATGCCCTGCTCGCCGGCTACGCCGCGCTGCGCCCGTTCGGCGCCGCCGAGGCCGAGCTGTGGCCGGCCATGCTGCGCGTGGCCTGCGTGCGCTTCTGGCTGTCGCGGCTGATCGCCGCCGAGGCCTTCGCCGGCCAGCCCGACGTGCTGGTCAAGGATCCCGAGGAGTTCCGCCGTCTGTTGCAGGCGCGCCAGCGGGTCGAGCCGGGGCAGGGACTGCCGTTCGCCCTGTGACGGGCGGGGCCGCTCAGCCGAGATAGGTCGTCCGCCACTGCTGCAGCCGTGCATGCAGCTGCTGGTGGCGGCCGGTGCCCATGACCTTTTCCTCGTGCGCGGCGAAGGCCTGCTGCAGCGCCGCCAGGACCGGCTCGTCGAGCAGGCGTTCGGTCATGGAGAACAGTGCGGCATTCTCCTTGCCGATGTGCGCGCGCAGGTGGCCGGCGTAGGCCGTGGCGGCGGCGGCGAAGTCTGCGCCCGGCCGCCGGCTGCAGGCCTGCGCCATGGCCTGGACCAGGGCGCGGCCCTGGATGTGCTCGGCGTGCAGTTCGTCGATGAAGCCGCCGTGCTCGGCGAGGCCGCCCGCGATCAGCGCGGGGAACAGCAGGGCCTCCTCCTTGCCGTGGTGGCACTGGTCGACGAAGGCGCGCAGGAAATCGAGGAACTCGCCGGCATCCTCGGCCGGCAGCTGGCCCTGCGCGGCCCGTTCGGCCATGCGCTCGAGGACCGGCAGGGCTTCGAGGATGGCGTCGTGCTCGTGCCGGAGTTCGGCGATGACCTGGCTCATGGGGGCTGCTCCGCGGCGGACGGGTCTACTGGGCAGTCTAGGAGCCGGGGGCGGCTTGTCCAGCCGCGAGGGGGGCAGCGCCGGCCACGCCGTTCGGCAGGGGCCGGCGCCGGTGCTTCAGAGCAGCGCCTTGAGGTCGTGCAGGCGGCGCTTGACGGTGGTGCTCAGCTTGCTGAATTCGCCGTGCAGCAGTTCGTGGGCCTCGTCCTGCTTGCCGGCCTGGCTGAGGGTCACCACGCTGGAGGCGGTGTAGTGGAACATCTTGTGGGTGGCCTTGAGGTCCTGGAAGGTCATGTACTGGCCGAGGTGCGCCTCGCCGTCGCCGTAGATCCACTTGCCGAGGTCGCAGCGCTCGTCGCAGCACACCACCTCGGGGCGCAGGTCCTCCTGCGACTTGCCGGTCAGGTAGGTTTCCAGACGCAGCTTCCAGTTGTCGTGGGCCATCACGGCGACGTCGATGTTGAGCGTCTCCGCCGCCTTGATCAGCGCGGCCTGCGCCTCCTGCTTGGCCTTCTCGGTTTCCTTGGAGTGGCTGTCCATCTTGAAGAAGTCGAAGAAGCTCATGGCGGTTGTCCTTTTCCTGGGCGCGCCGCAGCCGGAGGGCGCGACGGGCGGGCTTCCTGGGCGGGCGCTGCCCGGTGGGTGGTGGTGGTGCGTCTGGCATCCATCCTGACACCGCGCGGAGGCCGGGCATTGACCGGGATCAGCCGCGCTCCGGGAATGCTTGGCAGAAGCGGGCGGCGGACAAGGGGAGGGGAAAGGATGGAGGCGCCGCGCACAGGCGGCGCCCGGGGGTCACATCTGCGACTGCAGATAGTTCTCCAGGCCGAGCTTGTCGATCAGGCCGAGCTGGATCTCCAGCCAGTAGGCGTGGTCTTCCTCGGTGTCGTGCAGCTGCTTCTCGAGGATCTCGCGGGTGACGTAGTCCTGGTGCTGCTCGCACAGGGCGATGCCCTTGGCCAGCGCGGCGCGCACCTCGTACTCCAGCGCCAGGTCGGTCTTGAGCATCTCCGGCACGGTCCTGCCGACCCGCACGGCGTCGGGGGTCATGTCCGGCACGCCCTCGAGGAACAGGATGCGCTGCAGCAGGGCGTCGGCGTGCTCGGTTTCCTCGACCATCTCGTGGTCGAGCCGCTCGTAGAGCCTGGTGAAGCCCCAGTCCTGGTACATGCGCGAGTGCACGAAGTACTGGTCGCGGGCGGCCAGCTCGCCCTTGAGCAGGGTCTTCAGGTAGTCGATGACGGCGGTGTGACCTTTCATGGCGGGGCATCCTGGAGCGTGAAGGAGCCTATGTTCGCCCCGTGGCGGCAGGGGATCAACCGAATATAGCCGCTGCGGGCGGGCCTGCGCGCGCGTGCCGCGCCATCCGTCAGGAAGCGGCGCGCTCCTCTTCGGCGGACTTCTGCGCTGCGCCCACCGCGCGGCCCAGCGCCGCATGCCGCGGCAGCAGCCACAGGCACCAGGCGAACAGCAGGGCGCCGGCACCGGCCAGGGTGGCGGGGGCGCCGAGGCGGGTGGCGAGCAGGCCGGCGCACAGCCCGCCGAGCGCCTCGAAGCCGAAGCGGCAGGCGATGTAGAAGGACACCACGCGGCCGCGCAGCGCGTCCGGGGCCAGGCCCTGGATGAGGATGTTGGTGCCGACGTTGGCGCAGGTCAGGCCGAAGCCCAGCACGGCCATGGCGGCCAGCGCCAGCGGCAGGACGGTGCTGGCGGCGAACACCAGCAGGGCGCAGGCGCTCAGCGCGCTGGCGGCGAGGATCAACTGCACCTGACCGGCGGTGGAACGGCGGCTGGCGAGCAGCAGCGAGCCGAGCAGGGCGCCGCCGCCGGCGGCGCCCCACAGCCAGCCGAGGGTGGCGGCGTCGCCGGCGAACACGTCCTTGGCGAACACCGGCAGCAGCACCGCGTAGCAGGAGGCGGCGAAGTTGACCACCATCACGCCGAGCATCAGCTGGCGCACCGTGGCCTGGCCGAGCACGTAGTCGAGGCCCTGGCGGAACACCGCACCCATCGAGCCGCGTGCCGGCGGCGGGGCGTCGATGCGCATGCGCAGCAGGCCGATCAGCAGGGCGAGGAAGGACAGCGCGTTGAGGGCGAAGCACAGCGCCTCGCCGGTCAGACCGAGCAGCAGGCCGGCCAGCGGCGGGCCGAGGAAGCGCGAGGCGTTGACCAGCATGGCGTTGAGCGCCAGGGCGTTGGGCAGGTCGTCGCGGTCGCCGACGAAGCTGCTCATCAGCGCCTGGCGCAGCGGCGTGTCGAAGGCGCCGAGCACGCCGAGCAGCGCGGCCATCGCCACCAGCAGCGCCGGGCCGATCCATTCCAGTGCGGTCAGCGCGGCGAGCAGAGCGGCCTGCACGGCGAGCGCCGCCTGGCTGGCGATCAGCAGGCGGCGCTTGTCGCGGCGGTCGATCCAGGCGCCGATCAGCGGGCCGAGCAGCAGCTGCGGCAGCAGGCTGAGGAAGCTGGTCAGGCCGAGCAGGGCGGCCGAGCCGGTCAGCCGGTAGACCAGCCAGGCCAGTGCCACCTGCTGGATCCAGTTGCCGAGGATCGACACCAGGTGGCCGGTGAAGTACAGGCGGTAGTTGCGGTGGCGCAGGGCGCGCACGGCATGGGGCCAGCGCATGGCGCCGGCGGCGGGGGAACTGCTCACGGGAAGGAATCGCAACCGGATGTGTCGGCGCCACAGCTTAGCGGCGCCGGCGGGTTTTGTCCCCCGGATCGCCCGGCAGGCCCGCCAGGGCGCGCTGCAGAGCGGCGCCGTCGCGCCGGCGGCGATTGCGAGCGGGCGGAGTCTCAGTCGATACTCCGCGCAACGCCCCAGGGAGGGGCCGGACAACGACACCGAGAACCTGCCATGAGCGAGCCTGCACCCCCCGCCAGCCCTTGCGCGCCGGCCCCGTCGCCGCCGCCGTCCGCGGCGCAGCGCATCGAGGAGCTGGGCGGCGATCCGACCTTCATGACCTCGCTGGCGCGCGGCCTGGCGGTGATCGACGCCTTCCACGAGCGCAAGCGCCAGCTGACCATCGCGCAGATCAGCCACCGCACCGGCATCCCGCGCGCCGCGGTGCGCCGCTGCCTGCTCACCCTGGCCCGGCTCGGCTACGTCGGCAGCGACGACGGGCGCACCTACGCGCTGCTGCCCAAGGTGCTCACCCTCGGCCACGCCTACCTGTCGTCGACGCCGCTGGCGGTCAGCGCCCAGCCGTTCCTTGACCGCCTCAGCGAGCAGCTGCGCGAGGCCTGCAGCCTGGCCACCCTGGAGGGCAGCGAGGTGCTCTACCTGGCCTGCACCGCCACCGCGCAGCGCTTCCTGTCGGTGGAGATCCGCGTCGGCACCCGCCTGCCGGCCTACTGCACCTCGCTGGGCCAGGTGCTGCTCGCCGCGCTGGACGAGGCCTGCCTGGACGAGTACCTGGCCGGCGCCACCCTGGCGGCGCGCACCAGCCGCACCCTGTGCGAGCCGCAGGCGCTGCGCGAACGGCTGGCCGAGGTGCGCGCGCAGGGCTGGTGCTTCATCGACCAGGAGCTGGAGGCCGGGCTGCGCTCGATCGCCGTGCCGGTGCACGACGGCGAGGGCCGGGTGCTGGCGGCGATGAGCGTCAGCGGCCATGCCTCGCGGGTGTCCCGCGCCGAGCTGGAGGGCCGCTACCTGCCGGCCCTGCAGGCGGCCAGCCGCGAGCTGGGCGCGCAGCTGCTGCGCTGAAAAGTGGGCGATTACCGCCCGCGGCTCTGTCCGGCGCCCGGGCAATCCCTTAGTGTGCGCGCGGTCTTTGCCGGTCGTCGCGCGCGACGCCATGCGACCTCCGTGGTGGTTGTCGCCGCGGCCGGCTTGTGGATCAATGCAGAATCAAGGGCGGCCCCGTGGTCCCAACCGCCCAGCGTCACCATAAAAACTACAAGAGCACCGTGAGCCATGGACTGTCGTCTGCTGAACGAGAAGAGTCTGGTTTTCGCCCAGGCCGATCCCCATGCGGTGTCGGACTACGTCAACCAGCATGTCGGTTCCCACCGCATCTGCCTGCCGCGCAGCGGTCACCCCGAGGCGAGTCTCAACCACCGTGCCTTCGGCAGTCTGGACCTGTGCCAGATCAGCTACGGCAGCCGCGTGCAGGTCACCTCGCCGGCGCTGGAGACCCTCTACCACCTGCAGATCCTGCTGCGCGGCCACTGCCTGTGGCGCGGCCGCGGCGAGGAGCACCACTTCACCCCCGGCGAGCTGCTGCTGATCAATCCCGACGATCCGGTCGACCTGACCTACTCGGACGACTGCGAGAAGTTCATCGTCAAGCTGCCGGCCACCTTCCTCGACAAGGCCTGCAGCGAGAACCAGTGGCACCACGGCGGCGCGGGCGTGCGCTTCACCCCGCGCCATCGCCTCGAGCAGCTCGACGGCTTCATCAACCTGCTGAGCCTGGTCTGCCAGGAGGCCGAGGCCGAGCAGAGCATCCCCCAGGTGCAGGAGCACTACGCCAAGATCATCGCCAGCAAGCTGCTCGGCCTGCCCGGCAGCAACGTCAGCCGCGAGCCGATCGCGGCCGGCTGCCCGTCGTTCGAGCGGCTGGTCGAGTTCATCGAGCGCAACCTCAAGCAGGACATCACCCTCGAGCAACTGGCCGAGCTGGCGCACATGAGCCAGCGCTCGCTGTACGCGCTGTTCGACCGCCATGCCGGCACCACGCCCAAGCACTTCATCCGCCAGCGCAAGCTGGAGCAGATCCACGCGCGGCTGAGCGACCCGCGTGCCGCGGTGCGCAACGTCACCGAGATCGCCCTCGACTACGGCTTCCTGCACCTCGGCCGCTTCTCCGAGTGCTACAAGAGCACCTTCGGCGAGCTGCCCTCCGACACCCTGCGCCGCCGCAACTGAGTCCCCGCCCCGCGGCGGGTGCCTGCCCGCCGCGTCCTCCTCCCGTCCTCCTGCTGCTGCGCCGCCCTGCGCGGCCCGCCGCCGTCCGTTTCCCGCACGCCGTGCAGAAAGCGGATAGCGATCATGCAGAAAGCGGATATTGCCCCGACCCGCCGGGGCTTAGCCTGCACTCCACAGTACAAAAACAACAACGGAGAGCGCAGACATGTCCGTGGGACCCGAGTACCTGAATTCCCTGCTGGAAGAAGACCAGGAAAAGGGCATCTACCGCTGCAAGCGGGAGATGTTCACCGATCCGGTGCTGTTCGAGATGGAGATGAAGCACATCTTCGAAGGCAACTGGATCTACCTGGCGCACGAGAGCCAGATTCCCGAGAAGAACGACTACTACACCGTGACCATGGGCCGTCAGCCCGTGTTCATCGCCCGCAACCGCGCCGGCGAACTCAACGCCTTCATCAACGCCTGCAGCCACCGCGGCGCCACCCTGTGCCGCTTCAAGAGCGGCAACAAGGCCACCTACACCTGCCCGTTCCACGGCTGGACCTTCGACACCAACGGCAAGCTGCTCAAGGTCAAGGATCCGATCGAGGCCGGCTACCCGGACAGCTTCAACTGCAGCGGCTCCCACGACCTGAAGAAGATCGCCCGCTTCGAGTCGTACCGCGGTTTCCTGTTCGGCAGCCTGAACGCCGACGTGGTGCCGCTGGTCGAGCACCTCGGCGAGTCGGCGAAGATCATCGACATGATCGTCGACCAGTCGCCGGAAGGCCTGGAAGTGCTGCGTGGCTCGAGCACCTACGTGTTCGAGGGCAACTGGAAGCTGCAGGCCGAGAACGGCGCCGACGGCTACCACGTCACCGCCACCCACTGGAACTACGCGGCCACCCAGGGCAACCGCAAGGAAAAGGATGCCGGCGACGACATCCGCGCCATGAGCGCCGGCGGCTGGGCCAAGAAGGGCGGCGGCTTCTACTCCTTCGAGAATGGCCACCTGCTGCTGTGGACCCGCTGGGACAACCCGGAAGACCGTCCGCTGTACGAGCGCCGCGAGCAGCTGGCCGCGGACGTCGGCCAGGCCCGCGCCGACTGGATGATCCAGAACTCGCGCAACCTGTGCCTGTACCCGAACCTGTACCTGATGGACCAGTTCAGCTCGCAGCTGCGCATCGCCCGGCCGATCGCCGTCGACAAGACCGAAGTCACCATCTACTGCATCGCGCCCAAGGGCGAGAGCGCCGAGGCCCGCGCCCACCGCATCCGCCAGTACGAGGACTTTTTCAACGTCAGCGGCATGGCCACCCCGGACGACCTCGAGGAATTCCGCGCCTGCCAGGAAGGCTTCAACGGCCGCGCCGCGCCGTGGAACGACATGTCCCGCGGGGCCAAGCACTGGATCGAGGGCGCCGACGAGGCCGCCAGGGAAATCCAGCTCAAGCCGCTGCTCAGCGGTGCGCGCGCCGAGGACGAAGGCCTGTTCGTGGTCCAGCACCGTCACTGGCTGGCCACCATGCAGAAAGCCGTCGAACAAGAACAACAGAACCTGATCCACGTGGAGGCCGGGCAATGAGCATCTCCTACGAAGCCGTACGCGATTTCCTCTACCAGGAAGCCCGCTTCCTCGACGACAAGGACTGGGACAGCTGGCTCGAGCTGTACGCCGAGGACGCCAGCTTCTGGGTGCCGGCCTGGGACGACAACGACCAGCTGACCGAGGATCCGCAGAAGGAAATCTCGCTGATCTGGTACGGCCGCCGCGCCGGCCTGGAAGACCGCATCTTCCGCATCCGTACCGAGCGTTCCAGCGCGAGCATCCCGGACACCCGCACCTCGCACAACATCAACAACATCGAGATCGTCGAGCAGGGCGAGGGCTACTGCAAGGTGCGCTTCAACTGGCACACCCTGAGCTTCCGCTACAAGACCGTGGACCAGTACTACGGCACCAGTTTCTACACCCTCGACACCCGCGGCCCGAACCCGCTGGTCAAGGAGAAGAAGGTGGTGCTGAAGAACGACTACGTCCGCCACGTGATGGACATCTACCACATCTAAGGAGAAGCGCGCGGGCCGCCCTCGCGGCCCGCAGCGCTCGGCAGCAACCTGCGTGCGCGCACGGCCGAGGCCGGCGCGGAATACCGCTCCAAGCGAGGTGCAGCATGTCGCACAAGATCGCACTGAATTTCGAAGACGGGGTCACCCGCTTCATCGACGCCAACGCCAGCGAAACCGTGGCCGACGCCGCCTACCGCCAGGGCATCAACATTCCGCTGGACTGCCGGGTCGGCGCCTGCGGCGCCTGCAAGTGCCAGGTCGAGTCCGGCAAGTACGAACTCGGCGAGGACTTCATCGACGACGCCCTCAGCGCCGAGGAGGCCGCCCAGGGCCTGGCGCTGACCTGCCAGATGCGCGCGCAGAGCGACTGCGTGGTGCGCGTGCCGATGTCCTCCAGCGCCTGCCGCATCAAGCAGGGCAGCTTCCGCGCGGCGATCCGCGAGGTGCGTGCGCTGTCCGACAGCACCCTCAGCCTGACCGTCGAGGGCGACGAGCTGGGCAAGCTGGCGTTCCTGCCCGGCCAGTACGTCAACCTGCAGGTGCCGGGCAGCGAGCAGACCCGCGCCTACTCGTTCAGCTCGATGCCGCAGGACGGCAAGGTGTCGTTCCTGATCCGCAACGTGCCGGGCGGGCTGATGAGCGGCTACCTCACCGGCGCGGCCAAGGCCGGCGACCTGATGACCATGACCGGTCCGCTGGGCAGCTTCTATCTGCGCGAGGTACAGCGTCCGCTGCTGCTGCTGGCCGGCGGCACCGGCCTGGCGCCGTTCCTGGCCATGCTCGAGAAGCTCGAGGCCGCTGCCAGCGAGCAGCCGGTGCACCTGATCTACGGCGTCACCAACGACTTCGACCTGGTCGAGCTGGACAAGCTGGAGGCCTTCGCCCGACGCCTGCCCAACTTCACCTACGGCGCCTGCGTGGCCAACCCGGACAGCCAGTACCCCAACAAGGGCTACGTGACCCAGCACATCGCGCCGGGCCAGCTGAACGACGGCGACGTCGACATCTACCTCTGCGGTCCGCCGCCGATGGTCGAGGCGGTCAACCAGGATCTGCGCCAGCGCGGAATCCAGCCGGCGAACTTCTACTACGAGAAGTTCGCGGCCAGTGCCTGACAGTCCCTTGGGCCCGTGGTCCGGCCGAGCCGCACGGGCTATTTTTTTCACGGATGCCATGCCATGCACACGAAACGATTTGAACAGAAGGTGGCGGTGATCACCGGCGCCGCCCAGGGCATCGGTCGCCGGGTGGCCGAGCGGATGGCCGCCGAAGGCGGCCGCCTGCTGCTGGTCGACCGCTCCGAACTGGTTCACGAACTGGCCGACGAACTGGGGGGCAGCGCCGAGGTGCTGACCCTCACCGCCGACCTCGAGCAGGCCGCCGACTGCCGGCGGGTGATGGCCGCCGCGGTGGAGCGCTTCGGTCGCCTCGACATCCTCATCAACAACGTCGGCGGCACCATCTGGGCCAAGCCGTTCGAGCACTACCAGGAGCACGAGATCGAGGCCGAAGTGCGCCGCTCGCTGTTCCCCACCCTGTGGTGCTGCCACGCGGCGCTGCCGCAGATGCTCGAGCAGGGCAGCGGCGCCATCGTCAACGTCTCCTCGGTGGCCACCCGTGGCGTCAACCGGGTGCCCTACGGCGCGGCCAAGGGCGGCGTCAACGCGCTGACCGCCTGCCTGGCCTTCGAGAACGCCGAGCGCGGCATCCGCGTCAACGCCACCGCGCCGGGCGGCACCGAGGCGCCGCCGCGGCGCATCCCGCGCAACGCCGCCGAGCAGAGCGAGCAGGAGAAGGTCTGGTACCAGCAGATCGTCGACCAGACCATCGACAGCAGCCTGATGAAGCGCTACGGCAGCATCGACGAGCAGGCCGCGGCGATCCTGTTCCTCGCCTCCGACGAGGCCTCCTACATCACCGGCGTGACCCTGCCGGTCGGTGGTGGCGACCTCGGCTGATCGCGATCCTCCCCCCACCCGCTGCGACCGCCCGCAGCGGGTTTTTTCCGTGCTGCAAATAAGAACAAGAGAAAAGCCATGAAAAAGATCGACGTCCACCAGATCATCGACAACGCGCCCTTCACCCGCTTCCACTGGATGGTGATGTGCCTGTGCGCCCTGCTGCTCATCTTCGACGGCTACGACCTGTTCATCTACGGCGTGGTGCTGCCGGTGCTGATGAAGGAGTGGGGGCTGACCCCGCTGCAGGCCGGTGCACTGGGCAGCTACGCGCTGTTCGGCATGATGTTCGGCGCCCTGGCCTTCGGTACCCTGGCCGACAAGATCGGCCGCAAGAAGGGCATCGCCATCTGCTTCGTGCTGTTCAGCGGCGCCACCGTGCTCAACGGCTTCGCCAGCGGACCGACCGAGTTCGGCATCCTGCGCTTCGTCGCCGGCCTCGGCTGCGGCGGGCTGATGCCCAACGCGGTGGCGCTGATGAACGAGTACGCGCCCAAGCGCCTGCGCAGCACCCTGGTCGCCATCATGTTCAGCGGCTATGCGGTGGGCGGCATGCTCTCCGCCGGCATCGGCATCTACATGCTGCCGGCCTTCGGCTGGCAGGCGATGTTCTTCGCCGCCGCCGTGCCGCTGCTGCTGCTGCCGGTGATCATGCTGTTCCTGCCCGAGTCGGTCGGCTTCCTGGTGCGCCAGGGCCGCAGCGCCGAAGCCCGCGCGCTGCTCGAGCGCGTCGATCCGGCGCGCAAGCTGCAAGGCGACGACGTGCTGGAAATGACCGACGTCAAGGGCAAGGGCGTCGCCGCGCTGGAGCTGTTCCGCGAGGGCCGCGCGGTGCGCACCCTGTCGATCTGGGTGGCGTTCTTCTGCTGCCTGCTGATGGTCTACGCGCTGAGCTCCTGGCTGCCCAAGCTGATGGCCAACGCCGGCTACAGCCTGGGCTCGAGCCTGTCGTTCCTGGTCGCGCTCAACTGCGGTTCGGTGTTCGGCGCCATCTTCGGCGGCTGGCTGGGCGACCGCATGAACCTGCCGCGCGTGCTGATCGCCTTCTTCGTGATCGCCGCGGTGTCGATCAGCCTGCTCGGCTTCAAGAGCCCGACGCCGGTGCTCTACGGGCTGATCGCCGTGGCCGGCGCCACCACCATCGGCACGCAGATCCTGCTGTACGCCCTGGCCGCGCAGTTCTATGGCCTGTCGATCCGCTCCACCGGCCTCGGCTGGGCCTCGGGCATCGGCCGCAACGGCGCCATCGTCGGCCCGCTGCTGGGCGGCGCGCTGCTCGGCATCAACCTGCCGCTGCAGCTCAACTTCATGGCCTTTGCCATCCCCGGCGCCATCGCCGCGATCGCCATGGTGGTCTTCTCCCTCGCTGGCCGCGAGCCGGCGGCGGCGCGCCTGGCCGATCCGGCCGTCTGACCGGCAGTGCCGGGTGGCGCGATCCGCGTCGCCCGGCCGCTGGCCGCACAGGACGGGAGACGACGCGCAACCGCGGATACCTGTCGTGGAGTGCTTTCCGGGCAATTGCCCGGAAAGGATTTCTGCTGCCCGTATTCCGCGCGTCAGTTTTCAATTCGCCATTTCCCGGTAGTTGGCAAGTGTGCGATTAGCGCACAGATAAGTCGCAGCGATGTTGTGTTATTCGGGAAAAGATAGAAGATTGATCGCAAGTTGTTGCGCGTTATCTTCAGGGTGGCGCGGCATTGATTGTCCGCGAGTTGTCGATTCGGAAATGGCTTGAACAAGGTCTTTTCGGCATTGCGCCGAAGTGGCATCGCCTGTCCGGTCGTTGCGTGGCGGCGGTGTTTACCGGCAATAGAATCCCAATAATAAAAAGAGTGAGCACATGAAGAAGAAAGCAGAGTTTCCCCTCCTGGTGATGGCCTGCAGCGGCCTGGCCCTGCCGACCCTGGCAGTCGCCGGCGGCTTCGTCGAGGACTCCACCGCGACCCTGACGGCGCGCAACTACTACTTCAGCCGCGACTTCCGCGACGTGCCGGCCGCCGCCCAGTCCAAGCAGGAGGAGTGGGCCCAGGGCTTCATCCTCAACGTCAAGTCCGGCTACACCCCGGGCCCGGTCGGCTTCGGCGTCGACGCCATCGGCCTGCTCGGCATCAAGCTCGACGGCAGCGCGGACCGCGCCGGCGCGCTGGGCACCGGCCTGATGCCGCGCCAGCAGGACGGCGAGCCGGCCGACGAGTACAGCCGCGCCGGCGCGGCGCTCAAGGTCCGGCTGTCGAAGACCGAGCTGAAGGTCGGCGAGCTGCAGCCCAACCTGCCGGTGCTGGTGTTCTCCGACATCCGCCTGCTGCCGCCGACCTTCCAGGGCGCCAGCATCGTCTCCCAGGAGTTCGCCGGGCTGACCCTGCAGGGCGGCCAGATGCGCTCGATGAGCCAGCGCGACGAGGCCGGCGACGGCCCGATGTCGCCGTGGATCGGCCGCCGCGCGGTGCTGGCGGTGACCAGCGACCGCTTCAACTACGCCGGCGCCGACTACGCCTTCAACCAGAACCGCACCAGCGTGGGCGCCTGGTACGCCCAGCTGGAGGACGTCTACAACCAGCGCTTCTTCAGCCTCAAGCACAGCGAGCCGGTGGGCAGCTGGACCCTGGGCGCCAACCTCGGCTACTTCGACTCCAGCGAGGACGGCGACGAGCTGGCCGGCGCCATCGACAACCAGACCTTCTACACCATGCTGTCGGCCAAGCGCGGCGGCCACACCTTCCAGGTCGGCTACCAGAACCTGTCCGGCGACCACGGCATGGTGCGCATCTTCGGCAACGTGACGCCGCTGGCCAACGAGCTGCCGACCTTCGACTTCGCCTCCACCGACGAGCGTTCCTGGCAGGCGCGCTACGACTACGACTTCGCCGCCCTGGGCATTCCGGGCCTGGTCAGCACCGTGCGCTACGTGAAGGGCGACAACGTCGACACCGGCACCGCCGAGGAAGGCAAGGACTGGGAGCGCGACCTGGATCTCGGCTACACCGTGCAGAGCGGTCCGCTGAAGAACGTCAGCGTGCGCGTGCGCAACGTCACCGCGCGTTCCAACTATCGCGCCAGCATCGACGAGAACCGGCTGATCATCAGCTACAACCTGGCGATCTTCTGATTCGGCGCCGGTCCGGCGCACTAACGAGTTTTACGGGGCTTGCCCGCCGCAAGGCGGGCCTTTTTAGCCTGGAACACGAATGGCCTTGTTTGAAGTTTCGCCCGGCAACTGGCCGGTTTGCGGAATAAGGCAGGGTCGCGTCCGCAGAAAGACAATTTGAAGTTTCATCTCGAGTTGCCGCAAGGAATAGAAAGACAACTGATTCATTGAAGGTAGTTTCATCCACTGTCATCTGGCTGGTTCTGGAGAACGCAATGCACAACAACAAGAAAGCATTTCCGATCCGCGCAACTTCCCCGCGCAAGCTGTTTGCCACCCGTGCCCTGACCCTGGCGCTGACCACGGCACTCGCCGGCCTCGCCCAGGCCGCCGAGCCGGTCAAGGTCGGCATCCTGCTGCCGTTCACCGGCACCTTCGCCGCCCTCGGCGAGGCCACCCACAACGGCCTCAAGCTGGCCATCGAGCAGCAGGGCGGCAAGCTCGGCGGCCGCGAGGTCGAGTTCGTGGTGGTCGACAGCGAGGCCGACCCGGGCAAGGCGGTGCAGAACATGCAGAAGCTGGTGTCCGGCGCCAAGGTCGACGTGGTGGTCGGCCCGGTGCACTCCGGCGTCGGCATGGGCGCGGTCAAGGTCGCCCGCGAGACCGGCGTGCCGCTGATCATCCCCAACGCCGGCTTCAACGCCGCCACCGGCCAGCTGTGCGCGGCCAACGTCTTCCGCACCTCGTTCACCTCCTGGCAGACCGCCTTCCCGATGGGCAAGATCGCTGCCGACAAGGGCTACAAGAACATCGTCACCGTGGCCTGGCGCTACGGCTTCGGCACCGAGTCGGTGGACGGCTTCAAGGAAGGCTTCGAGCAGGCCGGCGGCAAGGTGACCAAGGAAATCTACCTGCCGTTCCCCGAGGTCGAGTTCCAGTCGCAGCTGACCGAGATCGCCGCGCTCAAGCCCGATGCGGTGTTCGTGTTCTTCGCCGGCGGCGGCGCCGCCAAGTTCGTCCAGGACTACGCCGCGGCCGGCCTCAAGGGCAAGATCCCGCTGCTCGGCTCGGGCTTCCTCACCGAGGGCACCCTCGCCGCCCAGGGCCAGGCCGCCGAGGGCCTGCTGACCACCCTGCACTACGCCGACTCGCTGGAGACCGAGCAGAACGCCAAGTTCCGCGGCGACTACAAGCAGCAGTTCGGCAAGGAGGCCGACCTCTACGCGGTGCAGGGCTACGACACCGGCCTGCTGCTCGCCCAGTCGCTGGCCGCGGTGGCCGGCAACACCGGGGACCGCGCCGCCTGGATCCAGGCCATGGAGAACGCGCGCATCGCCAGCCCGCGCGGCGAGTGGACCTTCTCCAAGGCGCACAACCCGGTGCAGAACGTCTACCTGCGCGAGGTGCGCAACGGCGCCAACGTGGTGGTCGACGTCGCCAGCGCCGCGCTCAGCGACCCGGCGCCGGGCTGCAAGCTCGAGCAGGTCGCCAAGCGCTGAGTGACCGCGTCCCGGGCGGTCGGCGCCCGGGACGCCGGTGTTCGCCCCCGGGCGCCGGCGGCTCCTGTCCCCTGGCCGCTGGCGTCCGGGCCTCCCGCATTGCATCGCGTGGATCGCTATCCCATGGACTTCGCCAACATCCTCATCCAGACCATGAACGGTCTGCAGTACGGGCTGCTGCTGTTTCTGATCGCCAGCGGCCTGACCCTGATCTTCGGCATCATGCACATCATCAACCTGGCCCACGGCGCGCTGTACATGGTCGGCGCCTACCTGGCCTGGTGGCTGACCGCGCTGGTCGGCCAGCTGTTCCTCGCCATCCTCCTCGCCATCCCGCTGGCGGTCGCCATCGGCGTGCTCATCGAGCGCTTCCTGATGCAGGCGCTGTACAAGCGCAACCACCTCGACCAGGTGCTGCTGACCTTCGGCCTGATCCTGGTGTTCGACGCCCTGCAGGGCATCCTCTGGGGCAACGACGTGCACAGCGTGGCGATCCCGGCGTTCCTGTCCGGCTCCATCGCCCTCACCGACACCCTCGACTATCCGGTGTACCGGCTGTTCGTCTCGGCGCTGTGCGGCCTGATCGCCCTGGCCATGTACCTGATCCTGCAGCGCACCCGCTTAGGGATGATCATCCGCGGCGGCGCCAGCAACCGCGAGATGGTCCAGGGCCTGGGCATCGACATCCGCCGCATCTACACCCTGGTGTTCGCCGCCGGCGCGGCGCTGACCGCCTTCGCCGGGATGATCGCCGCGCCGCTGTCCTCGGTGTACCCGGGGATGGGCAACCAGGTGCTGATCATCGCCTTCGTGGTGGTGGTGATCGGCGGGCTCGGCTCGATCCGCGGCGCCTTCCTCGGCGCCCTGCTGGTCGGCCTGACCGCCACCTGGGGCGCCGTGCTGGTGCCCGACTTCGCCGGCATGGTGGTCTACGTGCTGATGGCCGCCGTGCTGCTGTTCAAGCCGCGCGGCCTGTTCGCCTGAGGAGAGTTTCGACATGCGTATCCTGCCCACGCCGATCCGCCTGCTGCTGGCGCTCGGCACCCTGCTGCTCGCCCTCTACCCGCTGCTGGGCGCCGCCCTGGCCGGCGAGCAGCACGACTTCTACCTGCAGAAGCTCACCAGCATCATGCTCCTCGCCATAGTCGCGCTGAGCCTCGACCTGCTGGTCGGCATCGGCGGCATGGTCAGCCTGGCCCAGGCGGCCTTCTTCGGCATCGCCGGCTACACCCTGGTGCTGGTCGCCCCCGAGTACGAGGCGATCAGCATCTGGGTCGCCCTGCCGCTGTGCCTGGGCGTCAGCGCGCTGGCCGCGCTGGTCATGGGCCTGCTGATCATCCGCACCTCGGGGATCTTCTTCATCATGGCGACCATCGCCTTCTCGCAGATGCTCTACTACCTGTTCCACGACAGCGCCTTCGCCGGCGGCTCGGACGGCGCCTACCTGTTCATGAAGCCCGCGGTGAGCATCGCCGGCGTGCAGCTGCTCGACCTGGACAACCGCCAGACCCTGTTCTACGTGGCGCTGGCCTCGCTGGTCGGGGTGTTCCTGCTGCTGCGCACCTTCCTGCGCGCGCCCTTCGGCCAGGTGCTGCTGGGCATCCGCGAGAACGAGTCGCGCATCCGCGCTATGGGCTACAACCCGCTGTACTACAAGCTCGCCGCCTTCGTCATCGCCGGCACCCTGGCCGGCTACGCCGGCATGCTGTCGGCCACCCAGTACGGCTTCGTCAGCCCCAGCCAGGTCGGCTGGGAACTGTCGGCGCACGCCCTGGTGATGGTCATCCTCGGCGGCATGGGCAGCCTGTTCGGCGCCATCCTCGGCGCCTTCGCCTTCGAGGGCCTGCACCACGGCTTCGCCGCGCTGACCCCGCACTGGGAGCTGCTGATGGGCCTGGTGGTGATCGGCATGGTGCTGCTGCTGCCGCGCGGCCTGGCCGGGCTGCTGCTGCAGCTGTGCGAACGCAAGCAGGCGAACGACAAGGCCGCTGCCGCGGCCGGCAAGGTGCAAGAGGAGGCGGCACGATGAGCGCGATCATTCTGGAAACCCGCGGCCTGACCAAGACCTTCGGCGGTCTCACCGCGGTCAACGGCGTCAACCTGCAGGTCGGCGAGCGCGAGGTGCACGCCATCATCGGCCCCAACGGCGCTGGCAAGAGCACCATGGTCAACCTGCTGTCCGGGCACCTGCCGCCCTGTGACGGGCAGATCCTGTTCCGCGGCCGGGACATCACCGGCACGCCGCCGCAGCGCATCTCGCACCTGGGCATGGGCCGCAGCTTCCAGCGCACCAACATCTTCCCGACCTTCACCTGCCTGGACAACTGCTGGCTGGCGGCGCAGTCGCGGCTGAAGAACTCGTTCCGCTTCTTCCGCCGCAGCGAGAGCTACGCCCAGGTGCGCGAGCGCGCCGAGCGGGGCCTCGAGCTGTGCGGGCTGTCCGCCAAGCGCGACCGCATCGCCGGCACCATGAGCTACGGCGAGCAGCGCCAGCTGGAGATCGGCATGGTGCTGGCCACCGAGCCGAGCTTCCTGCTGCTCGACGAGCCGATGGCCGGGATGGGCAAGGACGAGTCGGGGCGGGTGGTCGAGCTGCTCGCCAGGCTGTCGAAGGAGTACTCGCTGGTGCTGGTCGAGCACGACATGGACGCGGTGTTCAGCATCGCCCACAAGCTCACCGTGATGGTCAACGGCCAGATGCTGGCCAGCGGCCCGCTGGATGCGGTGCGCAACGACCCGGCGGTACAGGAAGCCTATCTGGGCGACGGCGAGGAGAACTTCTGATGAGCGCAGCAACGGCAATGGCCACCCGCGTCGAGGCGGCCACCCCGCTGGTCGAGGCCCGCGGCCTGCACACCTACTACGGCAACAGCCACGTCCTCCACGGCGTCGACTTCCACATCGCGCCGGGCGAGACCCTGGCCTTGCTCGGCCGCAACGGCATGGGCAAGAGCACCACCATCCGCTCGATCCTCGGCCTCACCGCGCCGCGCCGCGGCGAGGTGCGCATCAAGGGCGAGCTGATGACCGCCCAGCCGACCTGCCGGATCATCCGCCGCGGCATCGGCTTCGTCCCCGAGGGACGCGGCATGTTCCCCAACCTCACCGTGCGCGAGAGCCTGGTGATGGCCGCCCGCCCCGGCGTCGACGGCCGTCGCGACTGGGATCTCGACCGCGTGCTGGCGACCTTCCCGCGTCTGACCGAGCGCTACGGCCACCTGACTGGCAACCTGTCCGGCGGCGAGCAGCAGATGGTCGCCATCGGCCGCGCGCTGATGACCAACCCCGAGCTGATGATCCTCGACGAGGCCACCGAGGGCCTGGCGCCGCTGATCCGCAAGGAGATCTGGCAGGTGATCCGCGCGATCAGGGACAGCGGCATCGCCACCCTGGTGGTCGACAAGAACGTCGGCGTGCTGCTCGACCTGACCGAGCGCAGCATGATCATGGTCAAGGGCCGGGTGGTCTACGACGGACCGAGCAGCGAGCTCAAGCAGCGGCCCGAGCTGCTCCAGGAGCATATCGGCCTGTGAAGCATCCGCTCCGCTTCCCGCGTGCGGGAGCCGGAGCGGCGTCCCCCTGGCGGCCGACGCAGGCGGAACCTGCGCCGGCCGCTGCATCGTTTCAGCGCGCCGCCTGGCCGCTGTACTGGCTGACCCGCTGGCGCGCTTCCCGGAGCAGGCCGGCGCCGTCGCGGTAGCCCTTGCTCTCCAGCTCGCTCACCCACTCGCCGTCCAGGCTGCGCGCCGCGTCCATCCAGCGCTGCTGCTCCTCGGGCGCGAGGAAGTGGATCTGGTTGCCGCGCTGGCGGGCCAGCTCGCGGCCGGTGTCCACCACCCGGGTATCCCACAGGCGGCCGGCGTGCGCCGACAGCGCCCGCCCGCTGTTGGCGTCGATGATCCTGCGCAGGTCCTCCGGCAGGCTGTCGTAGCGCGCCTGGTTCATCGCCAGCACCAGCGCCGCGTGCATCAGCTTGGGCATCCCCTCGGCCGTCTCGGTGTGGTGCTGGACCCGCTCCTGCAGCTTGACCGAGGTGACCACGTCCCACGGCACCGCGGCGCCGTCGAGCAGGCCGCGGGCCAGCGCCGCCGGCACCGGGTTGATCGGCATGGCCTGCGGCGCGCCGCCGAACAGCTCGATCAGCCGGCTCTGCACCGGGTTGGCGGTGCGCAGGCGCAGCCCGGCGAAGTCGGCCATGCTGCGGATCGGCTGCTTGCGGGTGTGCAGCAGCACGCTGTCGGTGAGGTGGGTGGCGAGCAGGTGGACGCCCTGGTATTCGCGCTGGCCGTGGGCCTGCAGGAAGTCCCACATGGCCTGGCTGCCGGCCTCGGCGGAGCGGTTCATGAACGGCAGCTCGAACACCCCGGTCAGCGGGTAGCGGCCGCTGGCGTAGCCGGGCAGCGCCCAGACGATGTCCGCGGTGCCGTCGCGCGCCTGGTCGAGCAGTTGCGCCGGCTTGCCGCCGAGCTGCATCGCCGGGAAGAAGTGGAAGCGGATGCGCCCGCCGGACTCCTGGCTGATCCTGTCGGCCCAGGGCTGGATGAACTCGCGCTGGGTGAAGGAATCGTGCGGCATGAAGTGGTGCACCTTGAGGGTGACCTTGGTCTCCTGGGCGGCGAGCGCCGTCAGGCTGGCGCCCATGCAGAGCGCGGCGAGGGTGGTGCGTAGTGGTTTCACCATGACTGTCCTTGTTGTTGTTCGGGCTTGGACGGTCCGCGGGCTGCGGTCCGCGGCCTATGCTGGGCGGCGGCCGGGCGGCGGACAATCGGCGCCGGCGGCTTGTGGGCGATAGGCGCACACAAAGTGCGGGCAAGCCCGGCGCTCGGCCGGCGGTCTTCCGCTGGCGTTGCGCCGGCGCCCGAGGGCGTAGAATGGCCGCCCTTTGGTTGCCGGAGTCCCGCCGTGTCGAATGCCCAGCCGTCCCCCCCGCGCCGCCGCCTGCGCCGCGTCCTGGCCGCCCTGAGCGGGCTGCTGGTGCTGGGCGCGACCGGCGGCAGCTTCTACCTGAACGAGCAGCGGCCGCAGCGCGCCGGCGAGCTGGCGTTGCCCGGCCTCGCCGCGCCGGTGGCGGTGCGCTTCGACGCCCAGGGCGTGCCGCACGTCCGTGCGCAGAACGAGGCCGACCTGTACCGCGCGCTGGGCTACCTGCACGCCCAGGAGCGGCTGTTCCAGATGGAGCTGCTGCGCCGCCTGGCGCGCGGCGAACTGGCCGAGGTGCTGGGCGCCGGGCTGGTCGATACCGACCGGCTGTTCCGCAGCCTGCGCCTGGGCGAGCGGGCCGCCGCCATGGCCGCCGCCGAGGACAAGACGGCGCCGGCCTGGCAGGCGCTGCAGGCCTACCTCGCCGGCATCAACCACTACCAGGCCAGCCGCGCCCTGCCGCTGGAGTTCGACCTGCTCGGCATCCGCCCGCGGCCGTTCAGCGCCGCGGACAGCTTCGCGGTGATCGGCTACATGGCCTACAGCTTCGCCGCCGCCCTGCGCAGCGAGCCGCTGCTGACCCATGTCCGCGACCGCCTCGGCGCCGGGTACCTGGAGATCTTCGGCCTCGCCGGCGCCGCCGGCGGCCCCGCGCCGGCGCTGGCCGGCGCCGACTGGCGCGGCCTGCACGCGCTGGCGCAGCTGGCCGACGCCGCGCCGGGGCGCGGTCTCAGCCAGTTCGAGGGCAGCAACGCCTGGGCGCTGAGTGGCGCGCGCACCGCCAGCGGCAAGCCGCTCTTGGCCGGCGACCCGCACATCCGCTTCAGCGTGCCGCAGGTCTGGTACAGCGCCCACCTGTCGGCGCCCGGCTTCGAGCTGTACGGCCAGCACCACGCGCTGATTCCCTTCGCCCTGCTCGGCCACAACCGCGAGTTCGGCTGGTCGCTGACCATGTTCCAGAACGACGACCTCGACCTGATCGCCGAGCGGGTCGATCCGGCCCATCCCGGCCAGGTCCGCTACCAGGGCCGCTGGGTGGATCTGGAGAACCGCCGCGAAGTCATCCGGGTGAAGGACGGCGCCGACGTCGAGCTGACCCTGCAGCGCTCGCCGCACGGGCCGATCGTCAACGCCGCCCTCGGCGAGCTGGCCGGGCCGACGCCGATCGCCCTGCGCTGGGTGTTCCACGAGGCGCACAATCCGATCCTCGGCGCCTTCCACCGCCTCAACCGCGCGGCCAGCCTGGCCGAGGCGCGTGCCGCCGCCGCCGGCATCGCGGCGCCGGGGCTGAACATCGTCTGGGCCTCGGCCTCCGGCGACATCGCCTGGTGGGCGGCCGGGCGCCTGCTCGAGCGACCGGCCGGCGCCCATGCGGCCTTCGTCCTCGACGGCGGCAGCGCGCAGGCGGCGCCGCCGCGCTACCTGCCGTTCGCCGCCAACCCGCACGAGGAGAACCCGGCGCGCGGCTACGTGCTGTCGGCCAACCAGGCGCCGGCCGGCTTCGCCGTGCCCGGCTACTACAACCCGGACGGGCGCTACCGGCGCCTGCGCGAGCGCCTCGACGCCCCCGGGGTGCGCTGGGACGTGGACAACAGCCAGGCGCTGCAGCTCGACGGCGGCAGCGACCTGGCGCAGCGCCTGCTGGCGCCGCTGCTCGGCGAACTGCGCGCCGCGCTGCACGGCGAGGAACTGGCGCTGCTCGAGGAGCTGGCCGCCTGGGACGGCGAGCACCGCCTCGACTCGCGCCCGGCGGTGCTGTTCAACCAGCTGCTCTACCAACTGGCCCGCGAGGCCATGGCCGACGAGCTGGGCGGGGACTTCTTCGCCGCGCTGCTCGGCACCCGGCGAGTCATTCCGGCACTGGTGGCGCTGGCCGCCGACCCCGGCTCGCCTTGGTGGGACGATCGCGCCACGCCTGAGCGCGAGGGCCGCGCGCAGATCGCTGCGCGCGCCTGGCGCGCCGGCCTGGCGCACCTGCGCGGCGTGCTCGGCGCCGATCCGGCGCAGTGGCAGTGGGGGCGGGCGCACACCCTGACCTTCGCCCATCCGCTGGGCCGCGTCGCGCCGCTCGACCGCCTGCTCAACGTCGGCGAGTTCGCCGCGCCGGGCAGCCACGAGGTGCCCAACAACCTGGCGCACAAGTTCGGCCCGGCGCCCTGGCCGGTGGAGTACGGGCCGTCGATCCGCCGCCTGGTCGATTTCGCCGCGCCGCAGCAGGGGCTGGCCAGCGCTCCGCTGGGACAGAGCGGGGTGCCCTTCGACGACCACTACGCCGACCAGGCGCAGGACTACCTGGCCGGCGCCTACCGGCCGATGGCGCTGGACGCGGAAGAGATCGCCGCCCAGGCGCGCGGCGTGCTGTGGCTGCGGCCGTGAGCCGGCCGGGCGATAATGCGCCGCCTGCCATCCGTCCAACGAGGGAACCCATGTTCGAGATCAAGCCGATCGGCCCGGAAGCCTACCGCCGGCAGACCCGCCGCAGCACCCTGACCATCCTGCTGGTGTTCGCCCCTCTGGCCATGCTGCTGTCCGGCCTGGCGGTGCTGCTGTTCGGCGAGCCCGGCGGCGACAACTTCCGCTGGAACCTCGGCGGGGTGATCGCCGGCCTGCTGCTCACCGTGCTGCTGGTGCGCCGGGTGTTCTGGACCCAGCCGTGGATGGCCGCGGCGGTGTACGGCTGGCAGCTCAAGCGCAGCCTGATGAGCGTCACCAACGTCATGCACCACGTGCAGGCCGGGGTGGCGGCCGGCGACCCGACCGCCATGAAGCTGCTGCGCTTCTACCACCTGGGCGTGACGCAGATGCACCAGCTGGACGGCAACTCCAGCGGCCTCAGCCAGATGGTCCGCGAGATCGACGCGCACCAGGCGGCCATGGTGGCGCAGGGGCTGGACCCCGATCAGCCGCGTCTCGACCCGGCCTGGCTCGAGGCGGTGAAGCGCCACGCCGCGCCGCGGCGCTAGGGCCCGCGGTCTACTGCAGGCGCACCGCCAGCCTGGCCACGTGCTCGCCCTGGAAGCGCGCCAGGGCCAGCTCCTTGGCGCTGGGCTGGCGCGAGCCGTCGCCGCCGGCGATGGTCGCCGCGCCGTAGGGCGAGCCGCCGCGCAGCTCGCTGACGTCGCTCAGCTCCGGGGCGCTGTAGGGCAGGCCGACGATCAGCATGCCATGGTGGGCCAGGGTGTGCCAGAACGAGGTGATGGTGGTTTCCCCACCGCCGCCGGTGCCGGTGGAGGTGAACACGCTGGCCAGCTTGCCGATCAGCGCGCCCTTGACCCACAGGCCGCCGGTCTGGTCGAGGAAGTTGCGCATCTGCGCGGCCATGTTGCCGAAGCGGGTCGGCGTGCCGAACAGGATGGCGTCGTAGTCGGCCAGCTCCTGCGGCGTGGCCACCGCCGCCTGCTGGTCGAGCTTGGCGCCGGCCTTGCGCGCGAGGTCCTCGGGCATGGTCTCCGGCACGCGCTTGAGGGTCACCGCGACCCCCGGCACGCTGGCGGCGCCGGCCGCCACCGCCTCGGCCATCTGCTCGATGTGCCCGTACATCGAGTAGTACAGCACCAGGATCTTCTTCATCGGCCGCTCTCCAGGCAGGGGGAATGCCCGTTCAGCCTAGCAGGCGCTCAGGATTGCGCGACCAAGCGCCGCGAGGCGGCCTGGGCCTGCCAGTCGCGCAGCCAGGCGGGCAGCTGCTCGGCCGGCATCGGCCGGGCGATGCCGTAACCCTGGGCGAGGCGGCAGCCGAGGCGCTGCAGGGCCAGGCCGTGCTCGATGGTTTCCACGCCCTCGGCGATCACGTGTCGGTTGAAGGCGGCGGCCAGGCGGATCACGCCGTCGACGATGGCGCGGTCGTCGGGGTCGACCAGCATGTCGCGCACGAAGCTCTGGTCGATCTTCAGGGTGTCCACCGGCAGCTTGCGCAGGTAGGTCAGCGAGGAGTAGCCGGTGCCGAAGTCGTCGAGGGCAAAGCGCACGCCCAGCGCGGCGCAGCGCTGCATGACGGCGATGGCGCGCAGCAGGTCGGTGAGCGCCGCGGTCTCGAGGATCTCCAGCTCCAGGCGCTCGCGCGGCACCTGCGGATGACGCTCGAGCAGGCGCTGGAGGTCGTCGACGAAGTCGGCGTGCATCAGCTGGTGGGCGCTGATGTTGACGCTGACGCTGAACTGCAGGCCGGCGTGCAGCCACTGCTCGAGCTGCGCCAGGGCGCTGGCCAGCACCCAGTCGCCGAGCGCGCGCTCCATGGCCTCGACGGCCTCGATGTAGGGCAGGAAGGCGCCGGGGGCGAGCAGGCCGCGCTCGGGGTCCTGCCAGCGGATCAGCGCCTCGACGCCGATCACCCGGCCATCGCCGAGGTCGACCTTGGGCTGGTAGTGGAGGACGAACTCGCCGCGCGCCAGGGCCAGGCGCAGGCGCTCCAGCTGGCGGCGCTGGCACTGGGCCTTGCGGTCGCTCTCCGGGTCGAACAGGTGGTAGCGGTTCTTGCCGGCTTCCTTGGCGAGGAACATCGCCTGGTCGGCATGGCGCAGCAGGGTGTCGCCGTCGGCGTTGTCCTCGGGGTACAGGCTGACGCCGATGCTCGCCGTGGCGTGCAGCTGGCTGCCGGCGACGGTCAGCGGGGTGGCGATGGCCGCCTGCACGCGGTCGAGGAGCGCCGGGCAGCCCTGCGCGGCGTCGATGTCGGTGAGCAGCAGGGCGAAGCTGTCGCCGCCGAGATGGGCCAGGGTATCGTCGGCGCGCAGCGCCGCCTTCAGATTGTCGGCCACCGCGCGCAGCAGCTGGTCGCCGGCGGCGTGGCCGTGGCGCTCGTTGATCTGGCGGAAGTCGTCGAGGTCGAACTGGCAGACCGCCAGGGTCTTGCCGGAGCGCGCCGCACGGGCGATGGCCTGCTCCAGGCGGTCGCCGAGCAGGCGCCGGTTGGGCAGACCGGTCAGCGGGTCGTAGTGCGCCGCGCGGTCCAGTTCGGCCTGGTGGTTCTTCAGCGGGCTGATGTCGGAGAACAGCCCGACGTAGTGGCGCACGCTGCCGTCGTCGTCGCGCACCACCGACAGCGACAGCAGCTGGGCGTAGCGCTCGCCGTTCTTGCGCCGGCTCCACACCTCGCCGCTCCAGAAGCCCTGCGTCTGCAGGCTGCGCCACGGGGTATCGTCGCTGCTGGTGGTATCGGCGGCCAGCCACACCGGCTGCTGGCCGAGCGCCTCGGCCGGGCTGTAGCCGGTGATCCGGGTGAACGCCGGATTGACGCGGACGATGTGTCGCTCGCCGTCGAGCACCATGATGCCCTCGTAGCTGGACTCGAACAGCGCCGCCGCTTCGCGCTGGGCCAGTTCGATGCGCTGGCGCTCGGTGATGTCGCGGGCGATGCCGAACAGCCCGGAGACGGCGCCGGTCTCGTCGAGCAGCGGCCCCCTGCTGACCGAGAACACCAGGCGGCGGCCCTGCTCGCTTTCCAGCGCCTCGTCGCAGGTGCTCACCTGGCCGCTGGCGAGCACCTCGGCGTCGTGCCGGGCGATCAGCCTGGCGGTCGCTGTCGAGAACAGCTGGTCGTCGGTCTTGCCGATCAGTTCGGCGGGCGAGCGGCCGAAGAAGGTGGCGGCGGCCCGGTTGGTCAGCAGGTAGCGGCCGGCGCGGTCCTTGACGAAGATGGCGTCCGGAGTGCCCGAGACGATGGCGTCGAGCAGGCGACGGTTGAAGTCCAGGCCCTCGCGGGTGCGCCTGAGCTGCTCGATGATCACGCTGAGCGCGGCGCCGATCAGCACGAAGAAGAACAGCTGCAGGCGCTCGGCCTGGGAGTCGACGGCCAGTTCGCCGGCCGGAGCGAGGAACAGGAAGGCCAGGCCGAGCGCGGCAGTCAGGGTGGCCAGCAGGCCGGAGCGCAGGCCGCCGAGCAGGGCGCTGAGGGCGACCGGCAGGATGAACAGGATCAGCAGCGGGCGGCCGTCGAGCAGGCCGTCGAGGCTCTGCCGCAGGCCCAGGGTGGCCAGGGTGAGGGCCACGGCGAACAGGCAGGCGACGCAGCCCCGCCGTCGTGGCGTCGCGGCGATGGCCAGGCGGTCGAGCTGCGCGGCGACGCCATCGGCCGTCGGCGGTGGCACCGCGCGCAGGGCGAGGTACAGCAGCACTGTGGTGCTCAGCACGAACAGGCCGCCCTTCCAGCTCGAGGCGAGCAGGAGGGCGTCGCGGTCGGTGAACAGCGCCAGCAGGTTGTCGGACAGGAATATCCAGCCGAGTCCCAGCAGGCAGTAGCTCAGCGTCACCAGACGAATGAACGGCGTGCGCGACAACCTGGCCATGTGGAAATCCCCCCATCCTGTCGGGCGATGGTGCCACAGCGCGGTGGGGCCGACCACGCACGGAACGCAAGGTCTTTGCGCCCGCCGTACCAGCGGGCGGGTGACCCTGGCCGCTGCAGGCCGCTATCATCGGTCGCCTGATCCGGGGGAGATTCACCATGCTCAACGGCCTGTGGCTGGGCTTTTTCGTCATCGCGGCCGTCGCCGCCTTCGGTCGCTGGCTGGTCGGCGACGATGCCGGCGTGTTCGCCGCCATGGTCGAGAGCCTGTTCGCCATGGCCAGGCTCTCCGTCGAGGTGATGGTCGTGCTGTTCGGCACCCTGACCCTGTGGCTGGGCTTCCTGCGCATCGCCGAGCGCGCCGGGCTGGTCGAGCGCCTCGCCGTGCTGCTGGCGCCGCTGTTCCGCCGGCTGATGCCGGAGGTGCCGAGCGGCCACCCGGCGCTGGGCCTGATCACCCTCAACTTCACCGCCAACGCCCTCGGCCTGGACAACGCGGCGACGCCGATCGGTCTCAAGGCCATGCGCGCGCTGCAGGAGCTGAATCCCAGCCAGACCACGGCGAGCAACGCGCAGATCCTGTTCCTGGTGCTCAACGCCTCGTCGCTGACCCTGCTGCCGGTGTCGATCTTCATGTACCGGGTGCAGCAGGGCGCCGCGGACCCGACCCTGGTGTTCCTGCCGATCCTGCTGGCGACCAGCGCCTCGACCCTCGCCGGCCTGCTGTCGGTGGCCTTCATGCAGCGCCTGCGCCTGCACGACCCAGTGGTGCTGGCCTGGCTGGGCACCGGCGCGCTGGCCCTCGGTGCATTCATGACCTTCCTCGCCGGGCTGTCGGCCACCGCGCTGTCCTCGCTGTCCTCGCTGCTCGGCAACCTGACCCTGTTCGGCCTGATCCTCGCCTTCCTGCTGTTCGGCGCGCTCAAGCGGGTGCCGGTGTACGAGGCGTTCGTGGAAGGAGCCAAGGAAGGCTTCGAGGTGGCGAAAAACCTGCTGCCCTACCTGGTCGCCATGCTCTGCGCGGTGGGCGTGCTGCGCGCCTCCGGGGCGCTGGAGTTCGGCCTCGACGGCATCCGCTGGCTGATCGAGGCGCTCGGCTGGGACACCCGCTTCGTCGACGCCCTGCCTACCGCGCTGGTCAAGCCGTTCTCCGGCAGCGCGGCGCGCGCCATGCTGATCGAGACCATGCAGAGCCACGGCGTCGACAGCTTCCCGGCGCTGGTCGCCGCCACCATGCAGGGCAGCACCGAAACCACCTTCTACGTGCTCGCCGTGTACTTCGGCGCGGTCGGCATCCAGCGCGCCCGCCACGCGGTGGGCTGCGCGCTGCTCGCCGACCTGGCCGGGGTGTTGGCGTCGATCGGCGTGTGCTACTGGTTCTTCGGTTGAGGGCACGACGGCCGGCGGCTTGGCGAGTGCCGGCCTGCGTGCTAGAGATGGCAGGCACGTTCGCCGGAGTTCGCCGCCCATGATGTCCCCTGCCGCCGCCCCGCTGCTCGCCGAGCTGGACAGCCTGAGTCAGCGCGCCGAACAGCTGCGCCAGGCGGCGCAGTGGCGGCTGAGCACCCGCGACCCCGTGCAGGCCTCGAGCGGCCTGCACGAGAGCTACAGCCCGCACCGCATGCACCTGCACGGCGACCCGGCGGCCTTCGAGATGCGCCTGGCGCGCCAGCCGCTGGGTAGCCTGGAGCTGAGCTGCCTGTCGTTCGGCACCGAGGTCGAGCTGGAGCAGGCCTGGACCACCGACTTCGTGCTGGTGACCACCCAACTGTGCGGCCACTCGCAGGTCCGCACCCGCGCCGACGAGGTGCAGGGCGCCGCCGGGCTGATCGTCGTCGACTCGCCGGAGGCGCCGGTGACCAAGCGCTTCAGCCCGGACAGCTGGCGGCTCAACCTGCGCATCGGCCGCCCGGCCATCGAACGCCTGTTCGAGCGCCTCTACGAGCGCCCCCTGCACGGGCCGATGCACTTCCATCCCGCCATCGCCCAGGACAGCGCCCTGCACGAGCGCTGGCTGGCGCTGCTGCGCCTGGTGACCAGCCAGCTGGGCACGCCCTCGGCGCCGGCGCTGCTCGGCCCGCTGGAGGAGATGGCGATGCTCCTCTTGCTCACCGAGCAGCCGCACAACCATGCAGCCCTGGAACAGGCCGCCCCGCCCTTGCCGGCGCCCCGCCACGTGCGCCGCGCCGAGGAGTTCATGCGCGGCCATCTCGGCGAGGCGCTGACCCTAGCGGCCATCGCCGAGGCCAGCGGCACCAGCATCCGCAGCCTCACCGCGGGCTTCCGCCAGTTCCGCCAGACCACGCCGATGCGCTGGCTGCACGAGCAGCGCCTGCAGGCGGTGCGCCGCCACCTGCAGCAGGCCCGCGCCGACGAGAGCGTGTCGAGCATCGCCCTGCACTGGGGCTTCGGCCATCTCGGCCGCTTCGCCGGCGACTACCTGCGCCGCTTCGGCGAGGCGCCTTCGGCGACGCTGCGCCGTATCTGAGCACCTGAGCGATTCCCGCCCGATCCGGACAGCCACGGCCGGATGTGGATAGGCCTGCGCAGCGCGCTCGGCCAGGATATACCTGCCTGACCGCCGCGCCCCGCGCGGCGCCTACAAGAACAACAATCTGCGAGGTTCCCCATGAAGCCCGTGCTCACGCGCCTGGCCGTGTCCCTGGCGCTGTCCTGCGCGGCCGGTTCCGCCCTGGCCGCTCCCGTCACCCTCAAGGTCGCGCATTTCCTGCCCAGTACCTCCAGCGCCCAGCAGAAGGTCATCCAGCCCTGGTGCGACGAACTCGAGCGGGCCTCGGCCGGCCGCCTGGTCTGCCAGATCTATCCGTCCATGCAGCTGGGCGGCACCCCGGCCAAGCTGGCCGACCAGGTCCGCCAGGGGGTGGCCGACGTGGTGTGGACGGCGCCGGGCTATGCCGCCGGGCGCTTCCCGAAGACCGAGGCACTGGAGCTGCCGGGCGTGCTGCCGCAGGGCGGTCTGGCCGCCGGGCGGGTGATCTGGAATTTCTACCAGCAGCAGCTGACCGACGAGTACGCGGCCTACAAGGTACTGGCCCTGCACGGCGACGGCGGCATGAACCTGCACACCACCAGCCGTCCGCTGCGCAGCTCGGCCGACCTGCAGGGGCTGCGCCTGCGTGCGCCCAACCGCACCATCTCGCGCACCCTCGAGGCGCTCGGCGTGGTGCCGGTGGCGATGCCGCCGGCGCTGGTCACCGAGTCGCTGTCCAAGGGCGTGGTGGATGGCGCTTCGGCGGTCTGGGAAGTGCTGGCGCCGACCAAGATGGACGAGATCACCCGTAATCACCTCGACACCCCCGCCGACCAGCCGGTGCTGGGCGCCACCGTGCTGGCGATGCTGATGAACCAGCGCACCTACGACCGCCTGCCGGCCGACCTGCGCTTGATCGTCGACCAGTACAGCGGGCTGGCCCTGGTCGAGCGCTTCGGCCAGGTGTGGGACGAGGCCGGCGAGGCGACGCGACAGAAGGTCATCAAGGAGGGCCACGAGGTCCATCGCCTGGCCGAGGACGACTACCGCCAGGTGCTCGAGCGCCTGCGCCCGGTCGAGCAGCAGTGGGTCGCCGAGGCGGCGGCCAAGGGCATCGACGGCCAGGCGCTGCTCGACGCCGCGCGTGCCCTGACGGCGCAGGCCCAGGCGGCGCGCTGAACCCCCGACAAGACCCCTTCAGGAGGAGAGAAGCATGAGCAACAACTACTACGAGCGTCCGCAGCGCTTCAGCGAAGCGGAGTGGCAGGCGCGGGTCAAACTGGCCGCCGCCTACCGGATCTTCGACCATCTCGGCTGGTCCGAGTCGATCTACAACCACATCTCCCTGCGCGTGCCGGGCCCGGACAAGCACTTCCTGACCAATCCCTTCGGCCTGCACTACTCCGAGGTGTGCGCCTCCAACCTGGTCAAGGTCGACGTGCAGGGCAACGTCATCGGCCACTCGGACTGGCCGATCAACCCGGCCGGCTTCACCTTCCACGGGGTGATCCACGACCGTGTGGCCGATGGGCACTGCGTGATGCACGTGCACACCACGCCGACCATGGGCGTCTGCTGCCTGGAGGAAGGCCTGGAGTTCAGCAACTTCTACGCCGCGCAGCTGTTCGGCAAGATCGCCTACCACGAGTTCGAGGGCATCACCGTGCATGCCGGCGAGGGCGAGCGCATCCTCGACAGTGCCCAGGGCAAGCCGGTGCTGCTGCTGCGCAACCACGGCCCGGTGGTCATCGGTGCAACCCTGGCGCAGGCCTTCTCGCTGATGTGGCTGGTGCAGCGCGCCTGCGAGGTGCAGCTGGCGACCCGCTCGATGGGCAAGGCGCGGATGATCCCCGAGCAGGTGCTGCGCAAGTGCGTGGCCGACTCGCTGAACTTCGATCCGAAGTACGGCGCCGGCGAGGATGCCTTCTGCGCGTTCACCCGGCTGATCGAGCGCGTCGATCCCGGCTACCGTCACTGAGTGCGCCGCGGCGCCCCGGGAGTCGGCGCTCCCGGGGGCCTTTGCCCGGTGGCTCTTGTCGAGCGCCCGCCGACGGTCATATAAGGCTCCCTTGGCCTCACAGGAGAATCGAGCATGAAGGTCTGTATTGTCGGCGCCGGCGCCATCGGCGGTTTCCTCGGCAGCAAGCTCGCCGCGGCGGGCGCCAGCGTCAGCGCCCTGGCCCGCGGCGCCACCCTGCAGGCGCTGCGCCGCCACGGCTGGCGCCTGCAAACCGGCGAGGGCCTGCTGCAGGCGCCGCTGGCGGCGGCCGAGGAGCAGGCCGAGGCGCTCGGCGTGCAGGATCTGCTGATCATCGCGGTCAAGGGCCAGGCACTGGCCGATCTGGCGCCGCGCCTCGCGCCGCTGATCGGGCCCGAGACGCTGGTGCTGCCGGCGATGAACGGCGTGCCCTGGTGGTTCTGCCAGGGCCTGCCGGGCTTCGAGGCGCCGCTGGCCAGCGTCGATCCGAGCGGCGCCATCGCGCGGACCATCCCGCTGGAGCGGGTCGTCGGCTGCGTGGTGCACGCCAGTTGCACCGCTCCGGAGCCGGGGCTGGTGCGCCACGTGATGGGCAACGGGCTGATCGTCGGCGAGCCGGCCGGCGGCACGTCGGCGCGGGTGCAGCAGCTGGCCGGGCTGCTGGAAAGGGCCGGCTTCGCCGTCACCGTCAGCGCCGATATCCGCTACGACATCTGGTACAAGCTGTGGGGCAACCTGACCATGAATCCGGTCTCGGCCATCACCGGCGCCACCATCGACCGCCTGCTGGACGACGAGCTGGTGCGCCAGTTCTGCTCGGCGGCTATGCGCGAGGCCGCCGCCATCGGCCGGCTGATCGGCTGCGAGGTGACCCAGAGCCCCGACGAGCGCCATGCGGTGACCCGCAAGCTGGGCGCGTTCAAGACCTCGATGCTGCAGGACGCCGAGGCGGGACGCGCCATCGAGCTGGACGGCATCGTCGGCGCGGTGCAGGAGATCGGCCGGCGCGTGGGCGTCGAGACACCGAACATCGATGCCCTGCTCGGCCTGACGCGGCTGTTCGCGCGGGTGCATGGCCTGTATCCGGAGGCCGCGCCTCAGGGCTGAGGACTTCGGTCGGTTCAGGCCACAAACGCGAAGCCCCCGCAGGTGCGGGGGCTTCGTTGTTTATCGGCTGGCTGGAGAAGGCGCTCAGAACGCCGGCACCACCGCGCCCTTGTACTTGTCGGCGATGAAGGCCTTCACTTCCGGGCTGTGCAGGGCCTTGGCCAGCTTCTGCATGGCTTCGCTGTCCTTGTTGTCGGCGCGGCTGACCAGGATGTTGACGTAGGGCGAGTCGTTGCCCTCGATGGCCAGGGCGTCCTTGGTCGGGGTCAGGCCGGCTTCCAGGGCGTAGTTGGTGTTGATCAGCGCCAGGTCGACCTGCTTGAGCACACGCGGCAGGGTGGCCGCTTCCAGTTCGCGCACCTGGATCTGCTTCGGATTGGCGGCGATGTCCTTGGGCGTGGCGGTGATGCCGGCGCCGTCCTTGAGGGTGATCACCCCGGCCTTGGCCAGCAGCAGCAGGGCACGGCCGCCGTTGGTGGCGTCGTTGGGGATGGCCACGCTGGCGCCCTCGGGCAGCTCGTCGAGCTTCTTGAACTTGCTGGAGTAGGCGCCGAACGGCTCGATGTGCACGCCGGTCACGCTGACCAGCGAGGTCTTGCGGCTGGCGTTGAACTCGTCGAGGTAGGGCTGGTGCTGGAAGAAGTTGGCGTCGAGGTTGCCCTGCTGCACCTGCAGGTTGGGCTGCACGTAGTCGGTGAACACGCGCACCTTCAGTTCCACCCCCTGCTTGGCCAGCATCGGCTTGACCACTTCGAGGATCTCCGCGTGCGGCACCGGGGTGGCGGCGACGTTGAGGGTCTGCGCCTGGGCGGTGGCGGAGAAGGCGGCGAACAGGGTCGCGGCAGCCAGCAGTTTTTTCATGCTTTTCATTATTCAGGGGGCTCCTTGTGGGATGGAACGCCGGGCCGGCGGATGTGGCCGGCCCGGTCGGATTACTTGCGCGAGAAGCGCATCACCAGGCGGTCGCCGGCGCTCTGCAGCACCTGCACCAGCACCAGCAGGAGGATCACGGTGACCGCCATGACGTCCGGCTGGTAGCGCTGGTAACCGTAGCGCACGGCGAGATCGCCCAGGCCGCCGCCGCCGATCAGGCCGGACATGGCGGTGTAGGACACCAGGGTGATGGCGGTGACGGTGACCGCGGCGAGCAGGCCGGGGCGCGCCTCGGGCAGCAGCGCGGCGAGGATGATCTGCCGGGTGCTGGCGCCCATCGCCTGGGTCGCCTCGATGATGCCGCGGTCGACCTCGCGCAACGCGGTCTCGGCCAGGCGGGCGAACAGCGGGGTGGCGCCGACCACCAGCGGCGGGATGGCGCCGACGGCGCCCAGCGAGGTGCCGACGATCAGCTCGGTCAGCGGGATCATCAGGATCAGGAGGATGACGAAGGGCACCGAGCGCAGCACGTTGACCACCAGTGACAGCAGGCGGTACAGCGGCGGGTTGTCGAACAGCTGGCGGGGGCCGCTGAGGAACAGCAGCACGCCGAGCGGCAGGCCGAGCAGCACGGTGAACAGCAAGGATCCGCCGAGCATCGCCAGGGTATCGAGGCTGGCCTGCCAGATCTCCGGCCAGAACACGTTGGGCAGCAGTTTCTCCAGCATCAGCGCAGTACCTCGACATGCACGTCGGCGGCATCGAGGCGCGCCAGGGCGGCGTCCAGGTCGCCGCCGGTGAGGGCCAGGGTCAGCTGGCCGTAGGGGGTCTCGCGGATGCGGTCGATGCGTCCGGCGAGGATGCTGTAGTCGACCCCGGTGTCGCGCGCGACCTGGCCGAGCAGCGGGGCGTAGGTGGCCTCGCCGCGGAAGGTCAGGCGCAGGATGCGCCCGGGCACGTGGGCGAAGTCGTCCTGCTGGGCGTCTGCGTCGACGTGCTCGTCCTCCAGCACGAAGCGCTTGGTGGTCGGGTGCTGCGGATGGAGGAACACGTCGGCCACCGCGCCCTGCTCGACGATCACCCCGCCGTCCATCACCGCCACGCGGTCGCAGACGCGGCGGATCACGTCCATCTCGTGGGTGATCAGCACGATGGTCAGCTTCAGCTCGCGGTTGATCTCGGCCAGCAGCTGCAGCACCTGGCCGGTGGTCTGCGGGTCGAGGGCGCTGGTGGCCTCGTCGCACAGCAGGATCTTCGGCTCCAGGGCCAGCGCGCGGGCGATGCCGACGCGCTGCTTCTGGCCGCCGGAGAGCTGCGCTGGGTACTTGTGCGCGTGCTCGGTGAGGCCGACGCGGGCCAGCAGCTCGGCGACGCGGGCGTCGATGGCCGCGGCCGGCAGCTCGCCGGCCAGCCTGAGCGGCAGGGCGACGTTGTCGGCGACGGTCTTCGAGGCCAGCAGGTTGAAGTGCTGGAAGATCATGCCGATGCGCTGGCGCAGGCGGCGCAGGTCGGCGGCGTCGAGGGCGGTGGCGTCGGTGCCGTCGATCAGGATGCGCCCGCCGGAGGGCTCCTCGAGGCGGTTGATCAGGCGCAGCAGGGTGCTCTTGCCGGCGCCGGAGTGGCCGATCAGGCCGAAGATCTCGCCGGCGCCGACCTGCAGGGAGGTGGGCTGCAGGGCGGGAATGTCGCGGCCATTGACCCGGTACGCCTTGTGGACGTTGTCGAAGTGGATCACGGGAAAACCTTGTGGGTGAGGGAACGGGCCCTGGCGGCAGAGTCTAGCGGCCCGCTTTTAGTGCGGAAAATGCTTTGAAAGACTATCGATATAGCTGATCGAACGGGAGTCTCTATTCGGCGATCTCGCCGCCGACATCCGCCGGCGGCGTCGGCTGCAGCGCGCCACCCAGGCCGTTGGTCAGCGCCGGCGCCTTGGGCATCAGCGCGCGGGCCCGCGCCAGGGCGGTGGTGGCGGCGTTCAGGTCGCCGCGCTCGAGGGCCTGCTGGCTGCGCTGCAGCCAGGCGTCGGCGAGCAGGCGCTGGTAGTGCTCGACCTGTGCCGCATCGCGGGCGCGCAGGTGGCCGAGGGTGACTCCGGCGGCCTCCAGTTCGCCGGCGCCGAGCAGGCGCTCGAACTGCTGGCGCTCGCGGGCCTGGGCGCGCGCGTCCTCGCTCCACGGCAGGCTCTGGCAGGCGCCGAGCAGCAGCAGGGCGAGCAGCGGCAGGCAGCGAAGGGCACGGGTCATGGCTCAGGCCTCGGACTGTTCAGAAAGTAGGCAATTCTACACCGCCCGGCGCGGCAGCAGGAAGCTCAGCAGGAACAGGCCGGCGGCGCTGACCACGATGGACGGTCCGGCCGGGGTGTCCTGGTACCAGGATAGCGCCAGGCCGGCGCACACCGCGAGCAGGCCGACCAGGCTGGCGCCGGCGGCCATCTGCTCGGGGCTGCGCGCATGGCGCTGCGCCGCGGCGGCGGGGATGATCAGCAGCGAGGTGATCAGCAGCACGCCGACGATCTTCATCGCCACGGCGATCACCACGGCGATCAGCAGCATCAGTGTCAGGCGCAGGGCGCCGACCGGCAGGCCTTCGACCCGGGCCAGCTCCTCGTGCACGGTGAGCGCCAACAGCGGACGCCACAGCCAGGCCAGCACGCCGAGCACCAGCGCGCTGCCGGCGACCATCCACAGCAGGTCCGCCGTGCCCACCGCCAGCAGGTCGCCGAACAGGTAGGCCATCAGGTCGACGCGCACCTCGTCGAGCAGGCTGACGGTGACCAGGCCGAGCGACAGGGTGCTGTGGGCGAGGATGCCGAGCAGGGTGTCGGCGGCCAGCGGCTGGCGCTGCTGCAGGGCCACCAGCAGCACGGCGAGGACGATGCAGCCGACGGTCACCGCCAGGGTCGGGCTGATGTCGAGCAGGAAGCCCAGCGCCACGCCGAGCAGCGCGGCGTGGGCCAGGGTGTCGCCGAAGTAGGCCATGCGCCGCCAGACCACGAAGGAGCCGAGCGGGCCGGCGACCAGCGCCAGGGCGAGCCCGGCGAGCAGGGCGTTGAGCAGGAATTCGGGCATGTCAGTGCTTGCAGTGGGGGCCGTGGACGTGGGGTTGCCTGGGCAGCACCACGCTGCCGTGCAGGTCGTGCTGGTGGTCGTGCTGGTGGTGGTAGATCGCCAGGTTGCGCGCGTCGTTGCCGAACAGCTCGCGGAACACCGGGTCGCTGCTGACCTGCTCGGGATGCCCGGAGCAGCACACATGGTGGTTCAGGCAGACCACCCGGTCGGTGGCGCTCATCACCAGGTGCAGGTCGTGGGAGACCATCAGCACGCCGCAGCCGTAGCGCTGGCGCAGGCGGCCGATCAGCCGGTACAGCTCGCTCTGCCCGGCGATGTCGACGCCCTGCACCGGCTCGTCGAGCACCAGCAGCTCGGGCTTGCGCAGCAGGGCGCGGGCCAGCAGCACGCGCTGCAGTTCGCCGCCGGAGATCTTCTGCAGCGGGCTGTCGATCACCTTGGCCGCGCCCACCTCGCCGAGCGCCTCCAGGGCGCGGGCGCGGTCGACCCCCGGCACCAGGCGCAGGAAGCGCAGCACCGACAGCGGCAGGGTCGGCTCGACGTGCAGCTTCTGCGGCATGTAGCCGATGCGCAGCCGCTCGCGCCGCCACAGGCTGCCCGTGTGCGGGGCGAGCAGGCCGAGCACCACGCGCACCAGGGTGGTCTTGCCGGCGCCGTTGGGGCCGATCAGGGTGACGATCTCGCCGGACTTCAGCTCCAGCTGCACGTCCTGCAGCACGGCGTTGCCGGCGAACTCGACGCCGACCCCGTCGAGGCGGAGCAGCGCCTCGCTCATGCCGCCTCCCGGCAGCGCGCGCACAGGCCGACCACCTCGACCATCTGCCCCTCCACGGCGAAGCCCACCTCGGTGGCCGCGGCCTGGATGGCCGCGCCGATGGCCGGCTGCTCCACCTCGATGGCGGCGTTGCACTGGCGGCAGATCAGGAAGTGGCCCTGGTGGCTGTGCCCCGGATGGTTGCAGCCGATGTAGGCGTTGAGCGAGGCGAGGCGGTGGATCAGGCCGTGCTCGAGGAGGAAGTCCAGCGCGCGGTACACGGTGGGCGGCGCGGCGCGGCGGCCGTCCTCGGCGCTGAGCACGCCGAGGATGTCGTAGGCGCCGAGCGGCTGGTGGCTGGCCCAGACCAGCTCGAGCACACGGCGGCGCAGGGCGGTGAGGCGCGCGCCGCTGCGCGCGCACAGGGCGTCGGCGGCGGCCAGCGCCGCGCTCACGCAGTGGCTGTGGTCGTGGGGATGGCAGGCCAGCGGCGTGGAAGACATGGCGACACTCCCGGGCAAAGGGACGTTATTATATAACCATTCAGTTTCCCCGGAGAGAGCTTCCCGTGCCCCGTCTGTCTTCTTTGCTGCCCGCCGCCCTGCTGGCGGCCCTGCTGGCCAGCCCGGCGCTGGCCGAAGTGCGCGTGCTGACCAGCATCAAGCCGCTGCAGCTGATCGCCGCCGCCGTGCAGGACGGCGCCGGCACGCCCGAGGTGCTGCTGCCGCCGGGCGCCTCGCCACACCACTACGCGCTGCGTCCCTCGGATATCCGCCGGGTGCACGAGGCCGCGCTGGTCTACTGGATCGGCCCCGACCTCGAAGTGTTCCTGTCGCACGTGCTGGAAGGGCGCGAGGCGCCCAGCCTGGCCGTGCAGTCGCTGTCCGGCCTGCACCTGCGCCGTTTCGGCGAGGAGCACCGGCACGCGGACGAGGAGCACGCCGCGCACGGGGAACACGATGAGCACGGACACGACGGGCATGCCGCCCGTGATGACCAGGGCCACGACCACGCCCATCGCCCCGGCACGCTGGACGCCCACCTGTGGCTGCTGCCGGCCAACGCGCGGGTGATCGCCGCGCGCATGGCCGCCGACCTGGCCCGGGTCGACCCGGCCAACGCCGCGCGCTACCGGGCCAACCTGGCCGCCTTCGAGCAGCGCCTGGCCGCCACCGACGACAAGCTCAGGGCGCGGATGGCGCCGCTCAAGGGCAAGCCGTTCTTCGTCTTCCACGAGGCCTTCGACTACTTCGAGGAAGCCTACGGCCTGCAGCACGCCGGGGTGTTCGCGGTGAGCGCCGAGGTGCAGCCGGGCGCCCGCCACGTCGCCGCCATGCGCGAGCAGCTCAAGGCCGCCGGGCCGAGCTGCGTGTTCAGCGAGCCGCCGCTGCGTCCGCGCCTGGCGCAGACCCTCAGCGACGGCCTGCCGGTGCATCTCGCCGAACTGGATGCGCTGGGCTTCGACCTCGAGGCCGGGGCCGGCGGCTACGAGAAGCTGCTGGAGAACCTCGGCGACGGCCTGGCGGGCTGCCTGGAGCAGCTCTGAGCGCGGGCCGGGCGGGCGACGGCGGCGGCCAATCCCGACTGGCCGCCTCGGCCATGCTTGCTGCTACAATCGGTGCCCTACGTCCCGCAGGAGTGTCCCGGTGTCCGTCGTCTTTGTCGCCGCCTCGAAGCTGCCAACCCCGTTTGGCGTGTTCACCATGCATGGCTTTCTCGATGAGGCCACCGGCAAGGAGCACGTGGCCCTGACCTTGGGCGACGTCGCCGACGGTCGCCCGGTGCTCGGCCGCCTGCATTCCGAATGCCTGACCGGCGATGCGCTGTTCAGCCTGCGCTGCGACTGCGGCGCCCAGCTCGAGGCGGCGCTGCGCGCCATCGCCGCCGAAGGCCGCGGCGTGCTGCTCTACCTGCGCCAGGAAGGTCGCGGCATCGGCCTGCTCAACAAGATCCGCGCCTACGAGCTGCAGGACGCCGGCGCCGACACCGTCGAGGCCAACGAGCGCCTGGGCTTCGGCGCCGACCAGCGCGACTACGCCATGTGCCGGCCGATGCTCGACCACCTCGGCATCCACGAGCTCAAGCTGATGACCAACAACCCGCGCAAGCTCAAGGCGCTGGAAACCTACGGCATCCGCCTGGCCGAGCGCGTGCCGCTGCACAGCGGCCTCAACCCGCACAACAGGCACTATCTGGCGACCAAGGCCGGCAAGCTCGGCCACCTGCTCGGCAACCTGCACCAGGCCGAGAACGAAGGCGAATGAGTGCGGTGGCGCTGCAGCGGCCGGCGTTCGCCCGCCGCTGGTGGGGCATGCTGGCCCTGGCCTGGCTGCCGCTGATCCTGCTCGGCGCCTTCGGCCCGGAGCGTGCGCTGCTGCCGGACAGCCTGGCCATGCCGCTGTTCGTCGCCGCGCTGCTGTCGATGTTCGTCGGCCTGCCGCTGTTCCGCCGCTTCAAGCATGGCCTGATCGCCACCGCCCGCGCCCTCGACACTCCCGATGAGGATGCGGCCTGGGCCGTGTTCGCCCGGACCCAGCGCCACGGCCTGCTCGGCGCCCTGCTGCCGGCCTGGATCGCCGCTGTCGGCCGGCTGGCCGACCTGCACGCGGTGCCGGTGCTGCTGCTGGCGTTCGCCAGCCTGGTGATCGCGCTGCTCTATCGCCTGCCACGCCAGCTCGGCTGATGCGCCGCCTGCTGCTCGCCGTCCTGCTGCTCGGCGCCGCCCTGGCGCAGGCCACGGAGCCGGACGCGCGGCGGGTGGTGGCGCTGGCGCCCTCGCTCAGCGAGATCATGGTCGAGCTGGGCGCCGCCGAGCGTCTGGTCGGCGTGCTCGACGGCGGCCCGCGCCTGCCGGCGCTGGCCCACCTGCCATCCCTCGGCCGCCACGGCCAGCTCAACCTGGAGGTGCTGCTCAGCCTGCAGCCGGACCTGGTCCTGCTCTGGCCGGACAGCGTCGGCCCGGCCATGCATGCGCAGCTCAGGACCCTCGGCATCCCGCTGATCGAGGCGCAGCCGCACGACCTCGACGAGTTGGCCGGCCAACTGGCGGCGATCGGCGCCGCGGTCGGCCATGGCGCGGAGGGCGAGCGCCTCGCCGCGCGCATGCGCGCAGGCATCGCCGCGCTGCGGGCGCGCTACGCGGGCAGCGCGCCGCTGGCAGTGTTCTACCAAGTGTGGGACCGGCCCATGTACACCCTCGGCGGCCGGCAGATCATCAGCGACGCCCTGCGCCTGTGCGGCGCGCGCAACGTGTTCGAGGACCTTGCCCTGCCGGCGCCGCAGGTCGGCGTCGAGTCGGTGCTGGCCCGCGACCCGGCGGTGATCCTGGTCGGCGAGCCGGGCCAGGCCGGCGCCTGGCAGGCCTGGCCGCAACTGACCGCGGTGCGCCGTGGCCAGGTGTGGGAGGTGCCGGACGAGGGCATCGAGCGGCCCAGCTTCCAGATGCTCGCCGCCACGGCGAAGCTGTGCGAGCTGCTGGACAGGGCGCGCTGAGTCTGCGCGGCTGAAACGACGAGGCCCCGCTTAGGCGGGGCCTCGTCGTTTCCGGCGTCCGGATCAGAAGCGGTAGCCGACGCTCAGCTGCACGTCCTCTTCCGGCGCCGGGTAGCGGCCGAAGGGGTTGGCATAGGTGTCGTACTGCTTGCCGGTCAGGTTGTTGATCCGCAGCCTGGCGGTGAGCTGGCGGTAGTCGTAGCTCAGTGCGGCGTTGAGCAGGGTGTAGCCGCCCTCGCGCGGCTGGCTGTGGGCGTCGTCGCTGTACAGGTAGTAGCCGCCGGTGTACAGGGCCTCCAGGCGGCCGTTGAGTCCCGGCAGGAGCAGGTAGTCGAGGTGGGCGCTGGCGCTGTGGCGCGATACGCCGGGCACCTCGTTGCCCGCGAAGGGGCCGGTGCGGTACTCGGAGTCGGTGAAGCTGTACTGGCCGCCGAGGGCGAGGCGCTCGGTCAGCTGGCGGCGGGCCTCGAGCAGCAGGCCATCGCGGCGGGTCTTGTCCAGGTTGACGTTGGCGCCGGTGCCGGGACCGAAGGGGCCCGTGGCCGTGGCGTCGTACATCAGCTCGTCGTCCAGATCGAGGCGGTAGACGCTCAGCTGGTAGCGCTGCGCGCCGTCGTCCCATTCCACGCCGCCTTCCCAGGATGCGCCGGTCTGCGGCTTGAGGAACTCGACGCCGGGGCCGACGAAGCCGTTCTCGTCGACGTTGGCCCAGCGCAGCACGTCCTCGCGCTTGAGGAACACGCGGGTCTGCGCGTCGGCCTGCCAGGACAGGCCGACGCTGCTGCTGCCCTCGCGGTCGGTGTGGTTGCTGCCGGCGCTGTGGTCGCGGTCCTCGGCCTCGCTGGCGCGGTAGCCGAGGCTCAGCGTCAGGTCGTGGCCGAGCGGCTGGCTGAATTGGGTGTACCAGTCGCGCAGGGTCTGGCGGAAGTCGCTGCCCCAGGAGGCCTGGTAGTCGCTGGTGATGTGGTCGTGGCCCAGCAGCCATTCGCTGTGGCCGCGCGCCGTGTCCCAGCGGGCGGTCAGGCGCGGGCTGAAGCTTTCGATGCGAGTGCCTTGGCTGAAGCCGCCTCCGAAGAACGAGCCCACGCCATCCTGGTCGCTGTGGCTGTAGTCGAAGTTGGCGGTCCAGATCTCGTCGAGGCGCTGCTCGACGGCGAAGCGGTGCACCTGGGTATTGCTGTCGTTCCAGTCCGTGGACTGGCTCTGCTTGCGGTCGCTGCGGCGTTGGGCGAGGCTCAGCGCGCCCGGATAGAGCAGCTCGTCGTCCACCGTCTGGTACTCGTACAGCGCCCAGCCGCGGGCGTGGTCGTAGCGCAGGCGGCCGAAGGCGTTGCCGTAGTCGGCGGCGTTGTGGTCGCGGTAGTTGTCGGTGTGGCGGGCCTCGCCGCTGGCGTACACCGAGAAGCCGCCGCCGAGCTGCTGGAAGACATGGCCGCGATAGGCTTCCAGGTCGTGGCTGCCGCGGCTGGTCTCCACGTAGGCCTCGTTGCGCCGCGGCGTGCGGGTGACGATGTTGATCACCCCGCCGACCGCCTGGTCGCCGTACAGCACGGTGCCGGCGCCGCGCAGGATCTCGATGCGCTCGATGTTGGCCAGCGGCACGCTGTTGAGGTCGGCGCCGGCCATCGCCGGCTGGTTGAGGCGGCGGCCGTCGACCAGGATCAGCGTGTTGTTCACCGCGTTCTCGCCGAAGCCGCGCAGGCTGGGCGTGGCGCGGCTGCCGTCGCCGATGATGTCGCGCAGCTGCACGCCGGCCTGGCCGCGCAGCACGTCGATCAGGTTGTGGGCGCCGCTGCGCTCGATCTCGGCGCGCTTGATCACCCGCACGCTGGCCGGCGCCGGCTGCTCCAGCGGAGTGGCGCGGGTGATGACCAGGGGCGCGATGTCGTCGCTGGCCGGCTCGGCGGCCAGGGTCAGGCTCGGGGCGAGGGCCACGGCCAGCGCCAGACGGGAAAGCTTCATCAGGAAATCCTCAAAAGTGAAGGCAGACTTTCGAGGAGGGCAGAAGACAGAAACGCGCCCACAGGACGGGCGCGCGACTGACGGTGCGGCCCTCCGCAACACCTGTCGAATCCGTCGGGGCCGGTCTCCGGGCTGTCGACGCGCCGGTTCGCCTTCCCGGGACATTCCCAGTGGCTGTTGAACGGGCGTGCAGACCGAGGTCTGCGGTCGATTACCGTTGCGGGGGCAGCGCCGGCCTTGTCCGAGGACGCACCGGCTTCCCGTTTAACGCAGGCCCTAGCCTGCGCACCCTGACGAAAAGCAAAACGCCGCGCACCTTAGTGCGCGGCGTGGTGAAACTCAAGCAGCTTTCAGACGACTCGGGATGAGTTTTTCTCAAGCAGCGCCAGGCGCGCGCGCACCGCGGACTCGATGCCGGCGGCATCCAGGCCGCATTCGGCGAGCATCTCGGTCGGCTTGGCGTGCTCGACGTAGCGGTCGGGCAGGCCGAGCTGCAGCAGCGGCATGACGATGCCCTCGGCGGCGAGGAATTCGGCCACCGCGCTGCCGGCGCCGCCCATCACCGCGTTCTCCTCGACGCTCACCAGCAGCGCGTGGCTGGCGGCCAGCTCGCGTATCAGTGCGGCGTCGAGCGGCTTGACGAAGCGCATGTCGACCACCGTGGCATCGAGCTTCTCGGCCACCTCCAGCGCGGCGGCCAGCTGCACGCCGAACACCAGCAGGGCGACCTGGCCGGCGCCGTGACGACGGACCACGCCCTTGCCGATCTCGACTGCCTCCAGCGCCGGAGAGATCGGAGCGTTGGGGCCGCTGCCGCGCGGGTAGCGTACCGCCGCCGGGCCGACATGCCGGTAGCCGGTGGTCAGCAGCAGGCGCAGCTCGTTCTCGTCGCTGGGGGTCATGACGACCATGTCGGGGATGCAGCGCAGGTAGGAGAGGTCGAAGCTGCCGGCGTGGGTCGGGCCGTCCTCGCCGACCAGGCCGGCGCGGTCGATGGCGAACAGCACGTCGAGGTCCTGTACCGCGACGTCGTGGATCAGCTGGTCGTAGGCGCGCTGCAGGAAGGTCGAGTAGATCGCCACCACCGGCTTGGCGCCCTCGCAGGCCAGGCCGGCGGCGAGGGTCACCGCGTGCTGCTCGGCGATGGCGACGTCGAAGTAGCGTTCCGGGAAGCGCTCGGCGAAGGCCACCAGGTCGGAGCCTTCCTTCATCGCCGGGGTGATGCCGATCAGGCGCTCGTCGACGGCCGCCATGTCGCACAGCCACTGGCCGAACACCTCGCAGTATTTCGGTCCGCTGGCCTTGGGCGCGGCGCTGCTGCCGACCTCCAGCTTGCCGATGGCGTGATAGCCGATCGGGTCTTCCTCGGCCGGGGCGAAGCCCTTGCCCTTCTTGGTCACCACGTGGAGGAACTGCGGGCCCTTGAGTTCGCGCATCTTGCGCAGGGTGGCGATCAGGGTCGGCAGGTCGTGGCCGTCGATGGGGCCGATGTAGTTCCAGCCCAGCTCCTCGAACAGGGTGCCGGGCACCAGCATGCCCTTGGCGTGCTCCTCGGTGCGGCGGGCGATCTCCCAGGCGCCGGGGATGCGCGAGAGGATCTTCTTGCTGCCCTCGCGCATGCTGGCGTAGGTGCGGCTGGAGAGGATCTTGGTCAGGTAGTTGTTCAGGCCGCCGACGTTGCGCGAGATCGACATGTCGTTGTCGTTGAGCACCACCAGCATGTCGGCGGCGGTTTCCGAGGCGTGGTTGAGCGCCTCGAAGGCCATGCCGGCGGTCAGTGCGCCGTCGCCGATCACCGCCACGGTGCGCCGCTCGCTGCCCTGCAGACGGTTGGCCAGGGCCATGCCCAGCGCGGCGCTGATCGAGGTGCTGGAGTGGCCGACGCCGAAGGTGTCGTACGCGCTCTCACTGCGCCGCGGGAAGGCGGCCAGGCCGCCCTTCTGGCGCAGGGTCGCCATCCGCTCGCGGCGGCCGGTGAGGATCTTGTGCGGGTAGGCCTGGTGGCCGACGTCCCACACCAGACGGTCCTCGGGGGTGTGGTAGACGTGGTGCAGGGCGATGGTCAGCTCGACCACGCCCAGACCGGCGCCGAAGTGCCCGCCGGTACGCCCCACCGTGTAGAGCAGGTACTGGCGCAGCTCGTCGGCCAGGGTGTCCAGCTCGGCCTCGCTGAGGTCGCGCAGCGCGGCGGGGCTGTCGATGCGGTCGAGCAGGGGCGTGTCGGGCCGCTGGCGGGGAAACTCGTGCAGCGTCTTGGGCATCGGACGGGTTCGGCAGTCGGAAAAAGATGGGCGAGTTTACCCGAAGCGGCCGGGGTGCCCAAGCAAGCGAAGGTCGAGTGGAGCCGGCGCAGGGGGGATGGCCACCCCGTGGAAAATTCGCGCCGCGATTTTCCGCCGTGGCGGCCGGGTCCGGACCGGGGAACTCAGTGCGTGCGTGCGACTATGTAGCAGGCCAGCTGGCGCAGGGCGTCGGCGCGCTCGTCGAATGGCTGCAGGGCCGCCAGCGCCAGATCGCGCAGTTCCAGGGCGTAGGCCTTGGCGGCGTCGAGGCCGAGCAGCGCCGGGTAGGTCGGCTTGTCGTGGGCCTGGTCCTTGCCCTGGGTCTTGCCCAGGGTGGCGGTGTCGCTCTCCACGTCGAGGATGTCGTCCTGCACCTGGAAGGCCAGGCCGATGGCGCGGGCGTAGTCCTGCAGCGCGGCGAGGCTGCTGGCGTCGCTGCCGCCGCTGGCCAGGGCGCCGAGGCGCACGCTGGCCTCGATCAGCGCACCGGTCTTGTGCCGGTGCATGGTCTCCAGGGCGGTCTGGTCGAGCTGCACGCCGACCGAGCCGAGGTCGATGGCCTGGCCGCCGACCATGCCGGCCGGTCCGGCGGCGCGGGCCAGGCTGACGACCATGTCCAGGCGGGTGGCGGCATCGGCGGGGTTGCGCCCGGCGTCGGCGAGCACCTCGAAGGCCAGCGCCTGCAGGCCGTCGCCGGCGAGGATGGCGCAGGCCTCGTCGAAGGCGATGTGGGTGGTCGGCTGGCCGCGGCGCAGCTCGTCGTCGTCCATCGCCGGCAGGTCGTCGTGGACCAGCGAGTAGGCATGGATCAGCTCCACCGCGCAGGCCGCGCCGTCGGCCCGTTCGGCCGCGCCGCCGAGGGTCTCGCAGGCGGCGTAGGCGAGCAGCGGGCGCACGCGCTTGCCGCCGTTGATCACGCTGTAGCGCATGGCCCGGTAGAGGCGCTCGAGTTCGGGACGGGGAGCGACGAACAGGGCGTCGAGGGCGGCGTCGACGCGTGCCTGGCAGGCGGCCTGGTACTGCTGGAGACTCATTGCGCCTCGCCCTCCGCGTCGAAGGGGGCGGTCTGGCCGTCCTGGCCGAGGAGGATCTGCACCTTCTGCTCGGCCTGGCCCAGCGCACCCTGGCACTCGCGGGTCAGGCGGATGCCCTGCTCGAAGGCGGCCAGCGAGTCCTCGAGGGACAGCTCGCCGCTCTCCAGGCGCTCGACCAGGGTCTGCAGCTCGCTCAGCGACTGCTCGAAATCGGGGGCGGTTTTCTTGCGGGCCATGGCGGCGCTCTCGGACGGCGGAAAAACGGGCGCGACACTAGCAGAGCCGCGGCGTGTGGGCAAACGCCATCCAGGCGGCTGGGGCGCCTGTCCCGGTGCGCATGGCGCACCCTACGGAGACGGTGCGATGCGTAGGGTGCGCCGTGCGCACCATGGGCCGCTCAGCGCCCGTAGGTGGCCCAGAAGTAGTAGAGGGTCATGCCGCTGCCGACGACGATCACCAAGGCGCGCAGCCAGCGCGCCGGCAGGCGCTGGCCGAGCGCGCCGCCGGCGTAGCCGCCGAGGGTGGCGCCGGCGAGCAGCACGGCCAGTTCCGCCCAACTGACCCGGCCGGCGACGACGAAGGTCAGGCTGGCGACGCTGTAGATCACCGCCGAGATCAGGTTCTTCAGCGCGTTGGCGCGGGCCAGGGCGTGGCCCTCGATGGCGAAGGCGGCCAGCTGCAGGATGCCCATGCCGGCGCCGAAGTAGCCGCCGTAGATCGATACCAGCGAGTGGGCGCCGAGCGACAGCGGGCCGTGCGGCGGCACCGCGCTGGCGGTGCCGCGGCGGGCGGCGAGCAGGCGGCTCAGCCAGGGGCTGGCGGCGAACAGCGCAGTGGCGGCCAGCAGCAGCCAGGGAATCAGCACGCGGAACACCTCGTCTCCGCCGGCCAGCAGCAGCAGGCCGCCGCCCAGGCCGCCGGCGAGGCCGGCGGCGAGCAGCGGCCGCAGGTAGCTGCCCAGCGGGCGCAGCGAACCGCGCGCCGCCCAGGCCCCGGCGATGCTCGCCGGCCACAGGGCCACGGCGTTGGTGGCGTTGGCGGTGACCGGCGGCAGGCCGGCGGCCAGCAGCGCCGGGAAGGAGAAGAAGGTGCCGCCGCCGGCCAGGGCGTTCATGCCGCCGGCGGCCAGGCCGGCGAGCAGCAGCAGGAGCAGGTCGGACAGGGGCATGGCGGGCTCCGCACAAAAATGGTGCACCAGCTTAGCAGGTCGCGGCGGCGCGGGGAGAGTGGCGCCGGGCTCAGACGCGGGCCGGCGACTCCGCGGCGGCGCAGGCGTCGGCCGGCTGCGGGCGGCCGAACAGGTAGCCCTGCAGGCGGTGACAGCCGTTGCGGCGCAGGAAGTCGGCCTGGCGCTGGTTCTCCACGCCCTCGGCGACCACCTGCATGCCGAGCTGTTCGGCGATCACCAGGATGCCGCGCACCAGCGCCACCGACTGGCGGCAGTCGGGCAGGCCGCTGACGAACTGGCGGTCGATCTTCACCCCGTCGAAGGGGAAGAACTGCAGGTAGGCCAGCGAGGCGTAGCCGGTGCCGAAGTCGTCGAGGAACAGGGTCAGGCCGGCCTGCTTGAGGGCATGCAGGGTGTCCTGCACCTGCTGGTCGGCATCCAGCAGGGTGGTCTCGGTGATCTCCAGCTCCAGGCGCTGCACCGGCGGGCGTTCCTCGGCGAGGATCGCCAGCAGCGTGCCGGCCAGGTCGGCCTGGCGGAAGTCCAGCGGCGACAGGTTGACCGCGATGCCCCAGTCGCGCCCCTCGTCCTGCCACTGGCGCAACTGGCGGCAGGCCTGGCGGAAGATCCAGCGGGTGGCGTCGAGGATCAGCCCGGTCTCCTCCAGCACCGGCATGAACTGCGCCGAGCTGACCAGCCCGCGTTGCGGCGAGCGCCAGCGCAGCAGCGCCTCGAAGCTGTGCCGGCGGCCCTGGCGGTCGAGCTGCGGCTGGTAGTACAGCTCGAACTCGCCGCGCGTCAGGGCGTTGCGCAGTTCGGCCTCCAGCCGGTGGCGCTGCTCGGCCTCCTCGGCCAGGCGCCGGTCGAAGTGGGCCAGGCGGTTGCGGCCGTGGCCCTTGGCCTGGTAGAGGGCGAGGTCGGCTTCCTTGAGCAGCTGCGCGGCGCTGGCCTGGCCGCCGTGCTGGTGGGCGATGCCGATGCTCGGGCTGCTGAACAGCTCGTACTGGCGCACCTGGAACGGCTGGCGGAAGGCCTGCAGCAGGCGCTCGGCGAGGGTGTCGGCCTGGCCGGCGAGTTCGCCGGGCAGCAGCAGGATGAACTCGTCGCCGCCGAGGCGGGCGAGCATGGCGCCGGGCGGCGCGCACTGGCGCAGCCGCTCGGCCACTGCGCACAGCAGCTGGTCGCCGATCTCGTGGCCGAGGGTGTCGTTGATCCGCTTGAAGTGGTCGAGGTCGATGAACAGCAGGGCCTGCGCCTCGCCGCACTGCAGGCCGAGTTCGATGCGCGCCTGCAGCTGGGTGCGGTTGGCCGCGCCGGTCAGGGTGTCGAAGTGGGCCTGGTAGTGCAGGCGGTTCTCGGCGGCCTTGCGGTCGCCGATGTCGCGCGCCAGCAGCAGCTGCAGCGGCTGGCCGCCGCGCTGGAAGGGCGTGCAGGAGGCCTCCAGCGGGAAGCTGCCGGTGCCGCGGCGGGCGGCGAACTCGAGGTTGCGGTTGGGCTGGGCGAGCAGCCGGCTCCAGCCGTCGCCGATCAGCAGCTCGTCGATCCGGCGCCCGCGCAGGGTCGCCGGCGGGCAGTCGAACAGCGCCCCGGCGGCCGGGTTGGCCGAGTCGACCCGGCCCTGGGCGTCGAGCACCAGCATGCCCACCGGGGCGGCCTCGATCAGGCTGCGCAGCTGCTGCTCGCTGCCCTGCAGGGCGCGGCGCTCGTCGGCGAGCTGGCCGAGCATGCGGTTGAGGTGCCGGGCCAGCTGGCCGGCGCAATCCTCGCCGGGCGCGGCGCGGGCCAGGCTGTCGCCGGCGGTGAAGGCCTCGGCCACCGCACCGAGGGCGGCCAGGCGGCGGCGCAGGCGGCGCTGGCGGGCGATCAGCAGGATGCCGCCGACCGCCGGCAGCAGGCCGAGCAGCGCGAAGAGGCCGGGCAAGGGGTCGAGGGGCATGGCGCGGACGAGTCCTGCTGTGAAGCCCGACACATTAGCGGAAAGGGTCGCACAGGAAAATCCCGCTTAAAACGACAGGCAATAAAAAGCCCGCCTTGTGGGCGGGCTTTCCGAAGCGGGTCCGGCTTACTTCTGGTAAGCCGCCACCGCCTTGAGAATCAGCTGGCGGGCCTCTTCGGCGTCGCCCCAGCCTTCGACCTTCACCCACTTGCCCTTCTCGAGATCCTTGTAGTTCTCGAAGAAGTGCTTGACCTGCTCGATCAGCAGGGCCGGCAGGTCGGTGTAGTTCTGCACGTCCTTGTACAGGACGGTCAGCTTGTCGTGCGGTACGGCGATCAGCTTGGCGTCGCCGCCAGCCTCGTCGCTCATGTTCAGCACGCCGACCGGACGGGCGCGGATCACCGAGCCCGGCGCGACCGGGTAGGGGGTCACTACCAGCACGTCGAGGGGGTCGCCGTCGTCGGCCAGGGTGTGCGGGATGAAGCCGTAGTTGGCCGGGTAGAACATCGGGGTGGCCATGAAGCGGTCGACGAACAGGCAGTCGCTGTCGTGATCGATCTCGTACTTGATCGGCGCGTGATTGGCCGGGATCTCGATGGCGACGTAGATGTCGTTCGGCAGGTCCTTGCCGGCCGGGATCTTGCTGTAGCTCATGGGTGACTCCGAGGGTCAGGGCCAAAAATTGGCGCGGATTATAGGCGTATTCGGGCGGATGCGCCATGTTGCCGCAGCCTGCCGTGCGTCAGTCGGTCAGGGTCCGCTGTCGCTGGTCATGGAAGGCGTAGCGGTTGCGGCCGTTGTCCTTGGCCCGGTACATGGCGGCATCGGCCTTGCGCACCAGTTCGGCGGCGTCGCTGCCGTCGTCGGGATACAGGGCGATGCCGATGCTGGTGCCGATGTGCAGCACGTGGCCGTCGATCGGGAAGGGCTGCTGCAGCGCCTCGACCAGGCGGCCGGCGATCCGCTCGGCCATGGCGACGTCGTCGAGGTCCTCGAGGACGATCAGGAACTCGTCGCCGCCCAGGCGCGCCACGGTGTCGCTGTCGCGCACGGTCTGCGCCAGGCGCTCGGCGACGGCGCGCAGCAGCAGGTCGCCGACGGCATGGCCGAAGGTGTCGTTGACCGGCTTGAAGCGGTCGAGGTCGAGGAACAGCACGGCCAGCAGGCTGCCCTGGCGCCTGGCCTGGCGCAGCGCCTGGGTCAGGCGGTCGCGAACCAGGCTGCGGTTGGGCAGCCCGGTGAGGCGGTCGTGGTAGGCCATCTGCAGGATGCGTTCCTGCTCCTCCTTGGCGGCGCTGATGTCGGTGAACAGGCCGGTGAAGTGGCTCGGCCGGCGCTGCTCGTCGTAGATCGCGGCCAGCGACAGCCAGGCGCTGAAGGCCTCGCCGTCGCCACGCAGCAGGGTGACCTCGCTCTGCCAGCTGCCGGTCCGGCTGACCTGGGCCCACATGGCGGCACAGTCCGCTTCGCTGGTGTCGAGCAGCAGGGCCTCGCAGGCGCGCCGGCCTTCCAGCTCGGCGAGCCGGCAGCGCAGCAGACGGCTGCCGGCGGGGTTGAGGCCGATGATGCGCTGTCGCTCGTCGAGCAGCAGGATGCCCTCGTTGCTGTGCTCGAACACGCTGGCCGCCAGGCCGAGGCTCTGCGACTGCTCGAGCATGCGCTGCAGCAGCGGGCGCGCCAGCATGAAGATCAGCCCGCCGCCGGCGAGGCCCAGCAGGAGGATGCCGAGCAGCGGCCAGAGCAGTTCCGCGCGGGCGCCGGCGTACAGCACGTCGCGCGGTGAGAGCAGGGCGATGGCCCAGTCGCCGTGCTCCGGCAGCGGGCGGGCGAAGGCGACCAGGGCGCCGAGGCGCTCGTGCTCGGGCAGCCGCACGGCATGCAGCGGCAGGTCGCTCGCCTGGCGCAGGGCCGCGAACAGCGGATGCCAGTCCGGCGTCGCCAGCAGCGCGGTGTCGGCATCGTGGACATGCACGGCGCGCCGTTCGGCCACGTTGATCAGGTGGATCTGCATGTCGCCGCTGTACCCGTCGGTCATCGGCAGCAGGTCGCGCAGCCTGTCCAGGGTGAAGGCGGCGATGTCGGTGCCGGCACGGCGGCCGTCGGGGGAGAGGATGGGGGCGCCGACCAGCAGCACCGGGGTGTCGCCGATCAGCAGCGGCCCCACCAGGCGGGGCAGCTGCTGATCGGCTGCGGGGATCGGCCAGTGCTCCCTGGGCACGGGCTGGCGCAGGGCGAGTACCGGCTGCCCGCGGGCGTCCAGGCGCACCAGGCCGAGCACGTCCGCCGCCTGCGCCAGGGGTTCGCGCAGGCGCGGTGCGGTGAACGCCTGCAGCTCGGCGAGCTCGATCTCGCCGGCGTTGTAGCGCTCGAGCATGCGGCGGATTTCCGAGCGCGAGGTGAGCTGCATGGCGGTATCGGCCATGTGTTCGAGCAGATGGCTGCTGGCCAGCGCGCGGACCTGCACGTCGAGTTCGGCGTGCAGGTCGATCTTGTTGCTCAGCTGGAGGTACATCGGCAGGCTGGTGGCCAGGCCGACCAGGCAGGTGGTGGCCGCCACCCCGATGGCGAGCAGGCGCTGCAGCCGGCGCTGCAGGCGGGGAATGGACTGGCCTTGTGGGCGAGCGAGTTGGTCTGCCGTGCGGTTGGGCAATCTGGGGCTCCTTCGGGCGGGCAGTCGCCGAACCCGCGTCGGCTGCTCGGGGTGGCGTGAGGGTCAGTGGCGCGGCGCCCGGGCGTCGGGCAGGCCGTGCGGGCAGGCGTTCCCGTTCGGCGCGGACAGCTCCTGCAGGCGCTCGCCCAGGCGCGCCAGCGGATCCTGGCGATAGAACAGGCGCAGCTGCGCGTAGACAGCCGGGAAGGCGGCGTCGAGCAGGTCGGGGGCGCTGAAGAAGTACTCGCTGGCCACGGCGAAGAACTCGGCCGGGCTCTCGGCGGCGTAGGGATCGATGGCGGTCTCGGCGTCGGGGTCGCGGTCCAGTTCGGCGTTCAGCGCATCGAAGGCCTGCTGCATGGCGTCGGCCCATTCGGCGATGCGCATGTCGGCGTGCAGCGGCGGCAGGCCGTTGGCGTCGCCGTTGAGCATGTCCAGCTTGTGCGCCAGCTCGTGGATCGGCAGGTTGTAGCCGTCCAGGGTGCCGCTGGCCTGCACCCCCGGCCAGGCGAGGATCACCGGGCCCTGCTGCCAGGCCTCGCCGCTGCGCTCGTCGTCCCAGACGTGCTCGACCCCGGCCTCGTCGCGGTGGCGCTGCGGGCTGAGGAAGTCGTCGGGATACAGCAGCAGCTGGTGGAAGCCCTGGTACCAGTCGAGGTCGGGCAGGTGCAGCAGCGGCAGGCAGGCCTGGGCGGCCAGGCGCAGGCGCGCGGCATCGTCCAGCTCGACGCCGGGCAGGCAGGTCAGCTGCTTGTCGTGGAGCAGCAGCAGGCACAGCTCGCCGAGGCGCTGGCGCTCGCCGGCGTCGAGGCCGGCGAGCAGCGGCAGGTCGGCGCACACCGCGGCCCATAGCTGCGGGTCGAGGGGATGGCGGGCGAGCAGACGGCGGCGGCGCCAGTTGCGGAAGAACACGGCAGAGACTCCCTCGGGCGGCAGGCGATGGCCGATTGTAAGCCATCGCCGCCGGGGTGTGGGGCCCGGCGCCACTTCGCGGGAGGGGGACGGGCTACTTGCGCCGCCACTGGCCGTCGAGGCGGATGAACTGGCCGGGCGGGGTCTTCTCCACCGCCTTCTTGCCGGCCAGGGCTTCGACGTCGGCGAGGCGGATGCCGTTCTGGGTGGCCAGGCGCTGGTACTCGGCGCGCCGCGCCTGGTTGATCAGGCGGGCGATCTCGGCCGCCTGGCCGCCGGGGGCGACCACGCCGAGATAGCCGTCGGTCTGCTCGCCGAGCTGGCCGGCGGCCTTGGCGGCGGGCAGCGCGGTCATCGCCCCGGGCAGGTCGAGGGCCAGGGCCGAGAGGCTGAAGCCGAAGGCGAGCAGCAGGGTGGCGATGCGCTTGGGAAGGGTCATGTCGGGCTCCTCAGAACAGGCCGCTGGATTCGTCGAGGATGTTGTCCAGCGCCTTGTCCACCTTGATGTAGATCTCGTGCTCGATCTTCACGTTGAGGTTGATGTTGATCGGCTCCTTGGGGGCGGCCAGTTGCACCGTGGGGGTGCAGGCGCCCAGCAGGCCGAGCAGCAGGCTCGCCGTCAGGAGGGTGGCGAGGTGGCGCAGGCGCATGGTGCGGTCTCCCGTGTCAGTCGCGCCGCTGCAGCTGTTGCTGCACGCGGCGCTGGATGGCTTCGTTGACCCGCCCGGAGAGCTGCAGGCTGGTCAGCAGGCTGGGCACGTTCTCTTCCAGGTTGATGGCGAGATTCACCGGCCGGCCGCCCTCCAGCGCGGGGTTCTGGCCGTGCAGGCGCAGGGCCAGCAGCAGCTGGCCGCGGGGCGCGTAGTCGACCTCGCTTTCCAGGCGATCGTAGCGGAAATCCTCCAGCGCCGTGGCGGCCAGTTGCAACGCGGGGTTGCTGCGGGCGAAGGCGCGGATGCGCTCCGAGCGCAGCTGCAGCGCGCCGCCCGGGGCGCGCGCGGCGATCCGTCCCTCGACGATGTGCAGGCCCTCGGCGTCGAGGCGCAGCGGCAGGCGGCCGTCCAGGGTGCCGCGGCCGGAGAGTCCCTCTGCGGGGTAGACCCGCAGCAGTTCGGCCAGTTCCAGGCCGCGGACCTGCACGGCGAGGCGCTGCGGCGGGCGGGCCAGGTCGAGGCGCGCCGGCTCGGCCGCCAGCTGGCCGCCGAGCAGCCCGGCCTCGGCCTGCCACAGCTGCAGGCGCCCGGCCAACGGCGTCGCCTGCGCGGCCTGGTAGCTGGCGCGCAGCTGCAGCGGGCCGAGGGGAATGCCCGGATTGAGGCGCTGAAGGCGCAGGGCGGGCAGCTCCACGGCGAGCTGCCGCTCGTGCAGTTCGGCGTGCAGGCTGCCGTCCAGGCCGAGCAGTTCGCTGCGCTCGAGGATGCCGCCGACGGCCTTCAGCTGCAGCTCGAGTTCGCCGCGCGGCGCGGCCTTGCCCGCGGGCAGCTGCAGGTCGGCGTGGGCGGCGAGGTGGCCGCTGGTCAGCTCCAGCGGCGCCGGCCAGGCGGCCAGGGTCGCGGCCAGCGGGTTGCCGGCGGCCAGGTCGAGCTCCGCCAGGCGGCCGCGCAGGGCCAGGCTGCCGTCGGCCGGGCGCTGCAGCTGCAGGTCGAGCGCCAGGCCGGCGTCGTTGTCCAGGCGGCCGTCGAGACGCAGCGCCTGCGCGTTCGCCTCGACGCGGCCCTGCCAGCGCCAGCCCTGCGGCTGCAGGGCGGCCTGCTGCAGGCGGGCGCCGTGCAGGCTCAGCGGGCCGGCCAGCTGCACGCTGCCGTCCGCCTCGCGGCGCAGCTGCAGGCCGGCCAGCCCGAGGCGCGGGGCGTCGAGGCGCAGGCCGTCGGCACCGCTCAGGCGGCGTGCGGCGAGGTGCGCGTCCGCCGCGAGTTCCAGTTGCAGCGCCTCCTCCTGCCACTGGCCGGCCAGCGCCAGGTCGGCGCGGACCTCGTGCAGTTCGAACGACTCCAGGCGCAGGCGCGGCAGCCGGGCCTGCAGGCGCGCCTGCTGCAGGTTGGCCGCGGCCGGCAGGCCGTCCTGCGGGCGCCAGCCGGCCGGCAGCTGCAGGGTCCAGTCGGCGTCGAGCTGCAGGTCGTCCGGCAGGCGGGCCAGCGGCTCGGCGGCGGCGCCGAACATCGACGCCAGCCACTGCCGCAGCCAGGGCGCCGGGGGCCGCGGCGGCAGCTGCAGGCTGCCCTGCAGGCTGCGCTGGCCGGACGCGTCGCCGAGCCGGGCGGCGAGGGCGAGGTGCGGCTGCCCGTCCAGTTCCAGCGCCAGCTGCAGGCGGGCGTCGTCCGCGCGGCCGTCCAGGCTGCCGGCCAGTCGCAGGCGGTGCTCGCCTTCCTCCAGGTCCAGCCTCAGGCTGGCCGGCAGCAGGACGGCGCCGGGCTGCTGCAGGGCGAGGCTGCCGCGCAGCCGGCAGGGAGCGGCGGGGCAGGGCAGGCGGGCGTCGATGCGCTGCACCTGCAGCTCGCGCGGCAGCCAGGCGAGCAGGCCGGCCAGCGCGTCGGCGCTGGGCAGGCGGCTGGCCTCGCCGCCGGGCGCGGCCGGCGCCTGCCAGTCGAGCTGCAGGTGCGCGACGTGCAGGCGCTCGAGGTATGACGCGGTGCGCTGCAGCCGCCAGTCGAGCTGCACGGTGTCGGCGGCGAGCTGCAGGCGGCGGCCGTCGGCGGCCAGCTGCTGCAGCTCCAGGCGTTCGAGGCGCAGGCCGTGGCGGGACACCTGCAGCCCGTGCCAGTCGAGGCCGACGATGCCCTGTTCCTGCTGCACCTGCAGCCACCACTGCCAGGCGTAGCCGGCCGCGGCCAGTGCGGCAGCCAGCGCGGCGAGCGGCAGGGCGAGCGCCATCCGGCGCAGGGTGCGGCGCCAGCGGGGCGGGCGTGCCGTCATCGGACGGTCCTCGGGTCGGTTGCGCATGCCGGCAAGGGTGGCCCGCCGGCGCCGCGGGGGCAAGGCAGTGGTTCGCGGAATTGCCGGCCGCGCCTGTGGTCCACCGGGGGCTGTGCTAACCTGCGCGACAGTTTTCCGGGCCCTGCCCGCCCGTATTCGAGGACACCCATGCATATCCACATTCTCGGCATCTGCGGCACCTTCATGGGCTCGCTGGCGGTGCTGGCCAAGGAACTCGGCCACCGCGTCACCGGCTCCGACGCCAACGTCTACCCGCCGATGAGCACCCAGCTCGAGGCCCAGGGCATCGAACTCATGCAGGGCTACGATCCGGCGCACCTCGACCCGGCGCCGGACCTGGTGGTGATCGGCAACGCCCTGTCGCGCGGCAACCCGGCGGTGGAGCACGTGCTTAACGCCGGCCTGCCCTACGTCAGCGGCCCGCAGTGGCTGGCCGACCACGTGCTGCAGGGCCGCTGGGTGCTGGCGGTGGCCGGCACCCACGGCAAGACCACCACCAGCAGCATGCTGGCCTGGGTGCTGGAGGATGCCGGGATGAGCCCGGGCTTCCTGATCGGCGGGGTGCCGCAGAACTTCGGCGTGTCCGCGCGCCTGGGCGGCACGCCGTTCTTCGTGGTCGAGGCCGACGAGTACGACAGCGCCTTCTTCGACAAGCGCAGCAAGTTCGTCCACTACCGCCCGCGCACCGCGATCCTCAACAACCTGGAATTCGACCACGCGGACATCTTCCCGGATCTGGCGGCCATCGAGCGGCAGTTCCACCACCTGGTGCGCACCGTGCCGGGCGAGGGGCTGATCATCCGCCCGGCCGCCGAGGAGGCGCTCGGCCGCGTGCTGGAGATGGGCTGCTGGACCCCGGTGCAGACCACCGGCCACGGCGGCCAGTGGCAGGCCCATCTGCTCGCCGAGGACGGCTCGCGCTTCGAGGTGCTGTTCGAGGGCGCCGTGCAGGGCAGCGTCGAGTGGGAGCTGACCGGCCGCCACAACGTCGCCAACGCCCTGGCCACCCTGGCCGCGGCGCGTCACGTCGGCGTCACTCCGGCGCAGGGCTGCGCGGCGCTGTCGAGCTTCAGGAGCGTCAAGCGGCGCATGGAGAAGGTCGCCGAGGTCAGGGGCGTCACCCTCTACGACGACTTCGCCCACCATCCGACCGCCATCGCCACCACCCTCGACGGCCTGCGCAAGCGCGTCGGCAGCGCGCCGATCATCGCGGTGATCGAGCCGCGCTCGAACTCGATGAAGCTCGGTGCCCACCGCGAGGGGCTGGCGGACTCGGTGAGCCAGGCCGACCGCGCCATCTGGTACGCGCCGGCCAGCCTCGGCTGGGACCTGGCCGCCAGCGTGGCCGGCTCCACGGTGCCGAGCACCGTGTGCGACTCGCTGGAGGGCATCATCGCCGCGGTCAAGGGCAGCGCCACCCCGGGCACCCAGGTGGTGATCATGAGCAACGGCGGCTTCGGCGGCCTGCACGGCAAGCTGGCCAAGGCGCTGGCCGAATAAGGAGGATGGCGATGAGCGGTCCCGAACGCATCACCCTGGCCATGACCGGCGCGTCCGGCTCGCAGTACGGCCTGCGCCTGCTCGACTGCCTGGTGCAGGAGGAGCGCGAGGTGCACTTCCTGATCTCCAGGGCGGCGCAGCTGGTGATGGCCACCGAGACCGACGTCGCCCTGCCGCCGCGGCCGCGGGCGATGCAGGCGTTCCTCACCGAGTACACCGGCGCCGCGCCCGGGCAGATCCGCGTGTTCGGCCAGGACGACTGGATGGCGCCGCCGGCCTCCGGCTCCAGCGCCCCGGCGGCCATGGTGGTGGTGCCGTGCTCGACCGGCTCGCTGTCGGCCATCGCCACCGGCGCCTGCAACAACCTGATCGAGCGCGCCGCCGACGTGGCGCTCAAGGAGCGCCGCCAGCTGATCCTGGTGCCGCGCGAGGCGCCGTTCTCCACCATCCACCTGGAGAACATGCTCAGGCTGTCCAACATGGGCGCGGTGATCCTGCCTGCCGCGCCGGGCTTCTACCACCAGCCGCAGACCATCGACGACCTGGTCGATTTCGTGGTGGCGCGCATCCTCAACCAGCTGAACATCCCCCAGGACATGCTGCCGCGCTGGGGCGAGCACCACCGGGTGAGCCCCGATGAGTGAACCTGTAGGGGCGAATTCATTCGCCGGCCTCGCCGCGAAGGCGAACAGATTCGCCCCGGCGCTCCTGCTGCTGGCGCCGCTGCTGCTGAGCGGCTGCGCCAGCGTGCGCACCCTCGATGCCGCCAAGCCTGGCGCGCCGCTGATCTATTCCGGCACCCGCCTGGACTGGTACGCCCTCAACGGCGGCTGCTGCCCGCTGGACCGCTTCGGCGCCGAGGCGCCGAAATATCCGGGGCTCGACCTGCCGGCCAGCGCGTTGCTGGACACCCTGCTGCTGCCGCTGTCGATTGCGGCGGAGCTGGGGCTGGGGTTGCAGGTGGTTGGCGGCAACTGAGGCGGCGTCAGGCGCGATCGGTCACTCCACCAGCCCCACCACCTCCGCACAGCCTTCGCTCAACCCGTACTTGCCCTTTGAATCGCGCACCACCCGGCCCATCGCCACCCTGGGGTCGTGGGTGAACACCAGCCGGCCATTGCGCGCCAGCAGGTCCTCGAGCAGCGCGGTCTTTTCCTCGATCAGCCCTTCCGGGAAGCGGTCGTAGCCCATGGTGATCGGCAGGTGCACCCAGGGTGCGCCGGGGATCAGGTCGCCGGCGAACACCACCGGGCCGCCGGGCATCTGCACCTCGGGGAGGAACTGGCCGGGGGTGTGGCCGTCGCTGACGTGGAAGCGCCAGTCGGGGCCGAGGGTCGGCGAGGTCTCGCCGTCGTCGAGCAGTTCCAGGCGGCCGCTGGCTTCGAGCAGTTCGAGCAGCTCGGGGATGTAGGAGGCGCGGTCGCGGGCGTGCGGCGCCAGGGCGCGCTGCCACTGGCGGCGGCCGGTGACGAAGCGGGCGTGGGGGAACAGCAGGCGCGGCGGCTGGCCCTCGGCCCAGGGGGCGAGCAGGCCGCCGGCGTGGTCGAAGTGCAGGTGGGTGAGAACCACCACGTCGATGTCGGCGTCGGACAGGCCCAGCTTCGCCAGGTTGTCGAGCAGCACGTGGCGGCTTTCCTGCACGCCGAAGCGTTCCTTCAGTTCGGGGCTGAAGAAGGCGCCGATGCCGGTTTCCACCAGCACGTTGCGCTCGTCCTCGCGCACCAGCAGGGCGCGGCAGCCGAGATCGATGCGGTGCAGCTCGTCGGCCGGCATCCAGCGCTCCCACAGGGCGCGCGGGGCGTTGCCGAACATGGCGCCGCCGTCGAGTTTCTGGCTGTTGCCGGACAGGGTGGTCAGGGTACGCATGGGGGCTCCTTGTTGTTGTTTTGCTGCGCGCAGCGGCGCGGCAGGCAGTCAGGCTGCCACGCGGAAGAAAAAAACGCGACGGCCGCAGGACGGCACGCCGCGCAAAGTGGCTCACGGGAAACGGGGAAGGCGGTTCAGAACTGCGCGTCGTCGAGTCCGTACAGCGGCGCGCTGCCGGCGCGGATGCTCGCCTCCAGGCTGTGGATGCGCGGCAGCAGCTTGCGGAAGTAGAACTGCGCGGTGGCCAGCTTGGCGGCGTAGAAGGCCTCGTCGGCGCCACGGTTGGCCTGGGCCACGGCGGCCATGCGCGCCCACATGTAGGCGTAGGCGACGTAGCCGAACAGTTGCAGGTAGTCGACCGCGGCGGCGCCGACTTCCGCGGGGTTGGCCGCGGCCTGCTGGCGCAGCCAGTCGCCGCAGTGCTCCAGGCAGTCGAGGGCGGCGAGCAGTTCGCCGGAGAACGGCTGGGCGCTGCCGGCCGGGCTGTCGACGAAGGCGCGGATCTCGGCGGCGAACAGGCGCAGGCCGGCGCCGTCGCCGCCCAGCACCTTGCGGCCGAGCAGGTCGTGGGCCTGGATGCCGTTGGTGCCCTCGTAGATCTGCGCGATGCGCACGTCGCGCACCAGTTGCTCCTGGCCCCACTCGCGGATGTAGCCGTGGCCGCCGAACACCTGCTGGCCGTGCACGCAGCTCTCCAGGCCGGTGTCGGTGAAGAACGCCTTGGCCACCGGGGTGAGCAGGGCGACCAGCGCCTCGGCGTCGCGCCGCTCCTGCGCGTCGCTGGCGAACTTGGCCAGGTCGAGCTGCTGGCCGACCCAGCAGGCGAAGGCGCGCCCGCCTTCGGTGAGCGCCTTCATGGTCAGCAGCATGCGCCGCACGTCGGGCTGGGCGAGGATCGGGTCGGCGCTCTTCTCGGGCGCCACGGCGCCGCCCGGCGCGCGGCCCTGCAGGCGCTCGCGGGCGTAGGCCACGGCGCTCTGGTAGGAGGCCTCGGCGCAGCCGATGCCCTGGATGCCGATCGACAGGCGCTCGTAGTTCATCATGGTGAACATCGCCGCCAGGCCGCGGTTCGGCTCGCCGACCAGCCAGCCGCGGGCGCCGTCGAAGTTCATCACGCAGGTGGCCGAGGCCTTGATGCCCATCTTGTGTTCGATGGAGCCGCAGCTCACCGGGTTGCGCGCGCCGAGGCTGCCGTCGGCTTCGACCAGGAACTTGGGCACCAGGAACAGCGAGATGCCGCGCGAACCGGCCGGGGCGTCGGGCAGGCGCGCCAGCACCAGGTGGACGATGTTCTTGGTGAGGTCCTGCTCGCCGCCGGTGATGAAGATCTTGGTGCCGCTGATGGCGTAGCTGCCATCGGCCTGCGGCTCGGCGCGGGCGCGCAACAGGCCGAGGTCGCTGCCGGCATGGGGCTCGGTCAGGCACATGGTGCCGGCCCACTCGCCGCTGTACAGGCGCGGCAGGTAGGTCTGCTTGAGTTCCTCGCTGGCGTGGGCGTCGATGGCCAGACAGGCGCCGGAGGTCAGCGCCGAGTACAGGGCGAAGCTGGAGCCGGCGGCGTAGAGCATCTCCTCGAACTGCACGGCGAGCATCTTGGGCATGCCCAGGCCGCCGTAGGCCGGGTTGCCGGACAGGCCGACCCAGCCGCCGTCGATGTAGGTGGCGTAGGCCTCGCGGAAGCCGGCTGGGGTGGCCACCGCGCCGTTGTCGAAGCGCGCGCCTTCCTCGTCGCCGCTGCGGTTGAGCGGGGCGAGCAGTTGGCCGGTGACCTTGGCGGCCTCCTCGAGGATGGCGTCGGCGGTGTCGGCGTCGATGCTCTCGCTGAGCGCCGGCAGGCGCGCCCACAGGGCCGGGGCGGCGAAGACTTCATGGAGGACGAAGCGCATGTCGCGCAGGGGGGCGTTGAACTCGGGCATGTCGGAACCTCGATGGATCAGGGCGCGCGGGCGCCCGCTGATTCGTGCGCCCCGGCCATCCGCGGACGGCCGGGGCGCTGTTGCTGTGGGGTCAGTGGGCGACCGCGGCGGCCGAGCCGAGGCCGGTCTGCGCGCGTACGAACTGGTCGTCGAAGGCGGCGCGCTCGCGCATCGCGCGGGCGCTGCGGTCCAGCCTGGAGACCACCACGATGACCAGGAAGGCCAGCGGCATGGAGATCAGCGCCGGGTGGTCGTAGGGGAAGATCGCCTTGGCGTTGCCCAGCACGGTGACCCACACCGCCGGCGACAGGATCACCAGCAGCATGGCGCTGACCAGGCCGGCGATGCCGCCGCACAGGGCGCCGCGGGTGGTCAGGCCCTTCCAGTACATGGCCATGATCAGCACCGGGAAGTTGGTCGAGGCGGCGACGCCGAAGGTCAGGCCGACCAGGAAGGCGACGTTCTGCTTCTCGAACAGGATGCCCAGCAGGATGGCGACGATGCCCAGGCCGACGGTGGCGATGCGGGTCACGCGCATCTCGTCCCGCTCGCTGGCCTGGCCCTTCTTCAGCACGGTGGCGTACAGGTCGTGGGAGATCGCCGAGGCGCCGGCCAGGGCCAGGCCGGCGACCACGGCGAGGATGGTGGCGAAGGCCACGGCGGAGAGGAAGCCGAGGAACAGGTTGCCGCCGACCGCCTTGGCCAGGTGCATGGCCACCATGTTGCCGCCGCCGACCAGCGCGCCCTTGGTGTCGCCGCCGACGAAGTACTGCGGGTCGCTGCCGACGATGACGATGGCGGAGAAGCCGAGGGTGGCGACCACCAGGAAGAAGAAGCCGATGAAGCCGGTGGCGAAGAACACCGACTTGCGTGCTTCCTTGGCGTTGGGCACGGTGAAGAAGCGCATCAGGATGTGCGGCAGGCCGGCGATGCCGAACACCAGACCGAGCGACATCGAGGCGGCGTTGAACGGGTCGGCGAGCATGCTGCCCGGGCCCATGATCGCCTTGCCGATGGCATGGGTGTCGATGGCGCGCTCGGCCAGCGCCGAGTAGCTGAAGCCGAACTCGGCCATGGCCAGGAACGCCAGGGTGGTACCGCCGGCGAGCAGCAGCACGGCCTTGATGATCTGCACCCAGGTGGTGGCGATCATGCCGCCGAAGATCACGTAGACCAGCATCAGCAGGCCGACCACCACCACCGCCACCGGGTAGTCGAGGCCGAACAGCAGCTTGATCAGCTGGCCGGCGCCGACCATCTGCACCACCAGGTAGCAGCACACCACGGTCAGCGAGCCGAACGCGGCGAAGGTGCGGATGCGCGTCTGGTCGAGGCGGTAGGAGACGATGTCGGCGAAGGTGAAGCGGCCGAGGTTGCGCAGGCGCTCGGCCATCAGGAAGGTGATCAGCGGCCAGCCGACGAAGAACGCCACGGTGTAGACGAAGCCGTCGTAGCCCTTGGCGAACATCAGGCTGGACAGGCCGAGCAGGGTGGCGGCGGACATGTAGTCGCCGGCGATCGCCAGGCCGTTCTGGAAGCCGCTGATGCCGCCGCCGGCGGTGTAGAAGTCGGACGTCGAGCGGGTCTGCCGCGCCGCCCACCAGGTGATCGCCAGGGTGCCGAGGACGAAGACGAAGAACATGCCGATGGCGTGCAGGTTGAGCGGCTGCTTCTCGGCCGCGGCGACGCCGGGGCCGGCGAGGGCGGCGGCGGGCAGCAGGGCGAGGGCGGCGAGGCCGAGGGTGCGCAGTGCGTTCATTGCCGGCTCTCCTCGATCAGTTCGGCGTTGAGGGCGTCGAAGCGGGTGTTGGCGCAGCGCACGTACCAGCCGGTGAGCAGCCAGGACAGCACGATCACTGCGGCGCCGACCGGCAGGCCGACGGTCAGCGGGCTGCCCTCGGCCAGCGGCCGGTGCAGCAGTTCGGGGGCGAAGGCCACGGTGGCCATGAACAGGAAGTAGGTGCCGAGCACCGCGGCGCTCAGCGACCAGGCCAGGCGCGAACGGCTCTGCGCCAGCTGGCGGAACTTGGGGTTGTTGCGGATCTGGTCGTAACTCTGGGCATGACGGGTAACGCTGAGGTCCATGAGCGGGCTCCGAGTTGTTGTTGTAGCCGTACCCTGCACGGCGGCGCGCGAGGCGCCGCCGCGTGGTGATCCTGGGCGGGGAGGGGCGGGCCGGAGGGCGGGCTAGAGCGCCCGCGCCCAGTCGCGCAGCACGTACTTCTGGATCTTGCCGGTGGAGGTCTTCGGCAGGGCGTCGAACACCACGGTCTTCGGCACCTTGAAGTGCGCCAGGTGCTCGCGGCAGAAGGTGACGATGTCCGCCTGGCTGGCCGCGTGGCCCTGCTTGAGGGTGACGAAGGCGCAGGGCGTCTCGCCCCACTTCTCGTCCGGGCGGGCCACCACCGCGGCCTCCAGCACCGCCGGGTGGCGGTACAGCACGCCCTCGACCTCGATGGTCGAGATGTTCTCGCCGCCGGAGATGATGATGTCCTTGAGACGGTCCTTGATCTCCACGTAGCCGTCCGGGTGGCACACGGCCAGGTCGCCGGTGTGGAACCAGCCGCCGGCGAAGGCTTCCTCGGTGGCGGTCGGGTTCTTCAGGTAGCCCTTCATCACCGTGTTGCCGCGCATGAAGATCTCGCCGAGGGTCTCGCCGTCGCGCGGCACCGGCTCGAGGGTCTTCGGGTCGCCGACCATCACCCCTTCCAGGGTCGGGTAGCGCACGCCCTGGCGCGCCTTGATGCGCGCCCGCTCGTCCAGCGACAGGGCGTCCCACTCCTCGTGCCAGGCGCACACGGTGACCGGGCCGTAGACCTCGGTGAGGCCGTAGACGTGGGTGACCTTGATGCCCATCTCCTCCACCGCGCCGATCACCTTGGCCGGCGGCGCGGCGCCGGCGACCATGGCGTTGACCGGGTGGTCGATGGCGGCCTTGGCCGAGTCGGGCATGTTGACCAGCGCGTTGAGCACGATGGGCGCGCCGCACAGGTGGGTGACGCGGTGCTCGCGGATCAGGGTGAGGATCTTCTGCGGGTCGACCCGGCGCAGGAGCACGTGGGTGCCGGCCAGCGCGGTGATGGTCCACGGGAAGCACCAGCCGTTGCAGTGGAACATCGGCAGGGTCCACAGGTAGACCGGGTGATGGCCCATCGCCCAGGTCATCTGGTTGCCCATGGCGTTGAGGAAGGCGCCGCGGTGATGGTAGACCACCCCCTTGGGATTGCCGGTGGTACCGGAGGTGTAGTTGAGGCTGATCGCCTGCCACTCGTCGTCCGGGCCCTGCCAGGCGAACTGCGGGTCGCCCTCGGCGAGGAAGGCCTCGTAGTCGAGTTCGCTGGTCGGTTGGCCCTCGCCGTACTCGGGGTCGTCGACGTCGATCACCAGCAGCGGCCGGCCGAGCATGCCGACCGCGGCGTGCACCACCTCGTGGAATTCGCGGTCGGCGATCAGCACCTTGGCCTCGCCGTGCTGCAGCATGAAGGCGATGGCCTCGGCGTCCAGGCGCACGTTGAGGGTGTTGAGCACCGCGCCGACCATCGGCACGCCGAAGTGCGCCTCGAGCATGGCCGGGATGTTGGGCAGCATCACCGCCACGGTGTCGCCCTGGCCGATGCCGCGCCCGGCCAGCGCCGAGGCCAGGCGCCGGCAGCGCCGGTAGGTCTCGCGCCAGTCGCGGCGGATGGCGCCGTGGATCACGGCGAGGCGGTCGGGGTAGATGCTGGCGGTGCGCTCGATGAAGCTGAGCGGGGAGAGGGCGACGTGGTTCACGGGGGCGGGCGCGAGGCCCTGCTCGTAGATCGACATGACAGTATCCGCTGGCTGATTGTTAGCTCTGTTCTTGTTCGTGCATCGACGCGGCGCGGCCGGATCGACGACCTGCGGCACCACGTCCCTGTGATGACTTGCCCCGAGCATAGATCGTATTTTCGGAAATGTGTATAGGTTTTTATCTGTAGATATATAGTACAAATACCATATCAGACGGGAGAGGCCCGGAGACCATGGCGTTGATCGACACTCAGGGGGGCGGGGTGCCGCGCGAAATGCGCGAGCTGCTGCGCTTGGCCGGCGAGAGCGTGGCGCGCGACGAGCTGGCCGACGCCCTGCTGCGCCTGGCGCAGGCGCGGCCCGAGGTGGCGCAGGCCTACTACCTGGCCTGGCAGACGGCGGCCGGCACCTACGCCGAGCTGGGCAGCGCGCGGCGCCTGCCGCCGGGGGCGGGCGATCCGGCGGGGGCCAGCGATGCCGAGCTGCTCGCCGCGCTGGCGGCGCGCCGCGAACTGGACGTCGCGACCCTGCGTGCGCTGCCCTGCTGGCTGGCCGGCCGCCTGCGCCGCGCCGGCATCCGCGATGGCGTGGCCCTGGCCCTGGAGCTGGCTCCCGGCGAGCCCGGCCTGCTGCTGCTGGTGCTCGCCGAGGGTGTCGCGCCGGGGCTGGCGGCCTGGCTCGGCGAGCTGCTCGCTGCGCTGCTCGGCCTGGCCCGCCAGCAGCTGCGTCCGGCGCCGCTGCTGCAGGCCGACGATGCGCCAGGCCTGCTGCTCGACGCCGAGGGTGGCGTGCTCGACCTCAACCGCGCCGCCCACCGCCTGCAGCAGGACTGTGCGGCCAACTCCACGGCGGCGCTGCTGCCGGTCAACCATCGCCAGCTGGTGCAGGCCTGTCGCGGCCAGCAGCGCGCGGTGGGGCCGGTGGCCGCCGAGGTCGGCGGGCGCAGTCTGCTCTGGCAGTTCGTCCCGGTGGACGGCGGCCGCGTGCTGGCGCGCGGCCGCGACGCCAGCGAGCAGCTGCGCGGCGAGCGCGAGGCGGCGCGGGCGCGCCGGCTGTACCGGGTGATCACCGAGAACACCACCGACCTGATCTCCCGGCACACCCCGGACGGCCGCTTCCTCGACGCCTCGCCGGCGTCCTGGACCCTGCTCGGCTACTGGCCGGAGCAGCTGCGCGGGCTGCGCGTGCGCGAGCTGCTGCATCCGGGCGACCTGGGCCAGATGCGCCAGGCCCGCGAGCAGCTCGAGCGCCTCGGCTACCACACCATGAGCTACCGCCTGCGCCACCGCGATGGCCGCTACCTGTGGTTCGAGACCGCCGCGCGGGCGATCCGCGAGACCTACACCGGCACGGTGGTGGAGATCGTCAGCGTGTCGCGCGACATCACCGCGCGGGTGCAGGGCGAGGAGGCGCGCCGGCGGCTGGCCGAGGTGATCGAGGCGACCACCGACCTGGTGCTGTTCATCGACCGCGGCGGCAATCTCACCTACCTCAACCAGTCGGCGCGGCGCACCCTGGGCCTGGCCGAGGGCGCGGCGGCGCCGTCGCTGGCCGCGCTGCTGGAGCCCGCCGAGCTGGCGCGCCTGCTCGGCGCCGGGCTGGCCTGCGCCGAACAGCACGGCGTGTGGAACAGCGACATGCGCCTGCACGCCCCGGACGGCACGGCGTCCCTGCCGGTGTCGCTGGTGCTGCTGGCGCATGCCGGCGCCGACGGCGGCCGCTACTTCTCGCTGGTGGCGCGCGACATGACCGAGCGCGAGCTGCGCGAGAGCCAGCTGCGCCGCCACCAGGACGAGCTGGCGCACACCGCGCGGCTGGTCACCCTCGGCGAGCTGGCCTCGGGGATCGCCCACGAGATCAACCAGCCGCTGGCCGCGGTGGTCAACTACGCCGGCGCCAGCCAGCGCTACCTGCGCAGCGTCGGCCAGGACCCGCAGGCGGTCGAGCGGGTGGCCCAGGGCCTGGAGCGGATCACCGCCCACGCCAACCACGCCGCCGAGGTGATCCGCCGCCTGCGCGCCTTCCTGCGCAAGGGCCAGCGGCGCATGCAGGCGCTCGACGCCGCGGCGGTGGCGCGCGAGGCGGTGCGCCTGTGCGCCTGGGAGGCGGCGCAGGCGCAGGTGGCGATCGACGAGGATCTGCCGGACAATCTGCCGCCGGTGTACGCCGACCGCGTGCTGCTCGAACAGGTGCTGCTCAACCTGCTGCGCAACGCCATCGAGGCCAACCGCGAGGCGCACCCCGGCACGCCCTCGCGCATCCGCCTGACGGCGGGCCTGGAGGACGGCGGCCAGCGCCTGTGCATCGGCGTCGAGGACCAGGGGCCGGGCGTCGGCGAGGCGGAGCTGGAGCACATCTTCACGCCCTTCTACACCAGCAAGGCCGAAGGCCTGGGCCTGGGGCTGTCGATGAGCCGCTCGATCGTCGAGGGCTTCGGCGGCGAGCTGGGCGCCAGCCGCCGGGCCGAGGGGCTGCGGCTGACCTGCAGCCTGCCGCTGGCCGGGCGCGGCGAGGGCGATGCGGGGCAACGGGAACGACAGGAGTGAGCGATGGCGGTGGTGCAGGAACAGGTGGTGTACGTGGTCGACGACGACCGGGGCATGCTCGACTCGACCGTGTGGCTGCTCGAGTCGGTGGGAATCAGTGCCCTGCCGTTCACCAACGGGCGGGACTTTCTGGCGGCCTGCGACCCGGCGCGACCGGGCTGCGTGCTGCTCGACGTGCGCATGCCGGGGATGGGCGGGCTGAACGTGCAGGAGGAGATGCGCGCGCGCGGCCTCGAGCTGCCGGTGATCTTCGTCAGCGGCCACGCCGACGTGCCCATCGTGGTGCGCGCCTTCAAGGCCGGCGCCTGCGATTTCCTCGAGAAACCGTGCAACGAGCAGCAGCTGCTCGACAGCGTGCAGCAGGCGCTGCGTCGTCACGCCGAGCGGCTGGCCCGCGAGGGCGGCGCGGCAGCGCTGCGCGCGCGGCTGGACAGCCTGACGCCGCGCGAGCGCGACGTGCTGCTGCCGCTGGTGCAGGGCTACACCAGCCGCGAAATCGCCGAGCAGCTCGACATCAGCGTGAAGACCGTCGACCTGTACCGCGCGCGGGTGATGAAGCGCATGCAGGCCGAGCGCCTCAGCGACCTGATCGGCATGGCTTGCGTGGCCGGGCTGATCGATCCGCTCGATCCGCGCGGCGAGCGGGGCTAGTCAGTCGACGCAGCCGCCGCAGCAGCAGCCGGCGTAGGCGGCGTAGGCGTCGAGAATGCGCTCGAGCAGTGCGTGGATGTCCATGCTGGCGTCCTCCGTGGGGTGGGACCCATTGTCCGCCGCCGGCCGCGCGCCGGCTGCTTGAATCCCTCTATGGCAACGATAGCCGACCGCTGGCAGGAACTAGCGCGGCGAGGGCACGGTCTTCTGGCTTGAATTTCCGATGTTCCAAGCGAGGAGCTCCCTTTCGTGACCCGCCAATTCCTGATGGGGGGCCTGCTGGCCCTGCTCGCCATGCCGCTGTGGGCGGCGGAGTGCAGCGTCGACATCGAGGCCAGCGACCGCATCGCCTTCGACACCGACCTCATCGAGGTCGACCGCAGCTGTCGGGAGTTCACCGTCCACCTGCACCACACCGGGCGCCTGGAGCACACCCGCATGGGCCACAACTGGGTGCTGGCGCGCGCCGGCGAGCAGCAGGCGGTGGCCAATGCCGGCCTGCTCGGCGGCCTCGGCCACAGCTTCGTGCGCCCCGGCGATGCGCGGGTGATCGCCAGCACCCGCCTGCTCGGTGGCGGCGAGTCGGACTCGGTGACCTTCCCGGTTAGCCTGCTCGAGGACGGCGAGGACTACCGGTTCTTCTGCTCCTTCCCCGGCCATGCGCCGTTGATGCGCGGCACCCTGCGCCTGGCCGACTGAGCCGTCCGGCGCCCGCCGCCGTTCAGAGCGAGCGCGCCGCGCGCTGGGCCTGCTGCTGCTCCTTGTGGGCGAGCCAGTGCTCGACCAGCTCGCGCAGCTGCGACAGCTCCACCGGCTTGGCCACGTGGCCGTCCATGCCGGCCTTGAGGGCGCGCTCCTTGTGCTCGCCGAGGATGTGCGCGGTCAGCGCCACCACCGGCGTGCGCGGCCGCTGGCGCGCGGCCTCCCAGGCGCGCAGCTGCTCGGTGGCGGCGAAGCCGTCGAGCACCGGCATCTCGCAGTCCATCAGCACCAGGTCGTACTGCTGGTTCTGCATGGCGCGCAGCGCGTCGCGGCCGTTGCTGACCAGGTCGGGCTCGAGGTCGAGCTTGCCGAGCATGCCCTGGATCACCTTGGTGGAGATGCTGTTGTCCTCGGCGACCAGCACGCGGAAGTCGGCCGGCATCTGGCGCGCCGCGGCGGGCCGGCTGCCCGGCGGCCCGGCCAGGCCGCGACGGACGCGGCCCAGCTCCTCGGCGAGGGTGGACTTGAGGGTATAGCCGGCCACCGGCTTGGCGAGGATGCGGCAGATCCCGGCGTTGCGCGCCACCAGCTTGCTCGGCGCCTGGTTCTGCCCGCCGAGCATGATCAGCAGCAGGTCGTGGTTGAGGTAGGCGTCGGCCTTGATCTTCGCCGCCAGCTGCAGGCCGTTCATGTCCGGCATGTCGTAGTCGAGGATCACCGCGTCGAAGTATTCGCCCAGGTTGGCCTTGCTGCGCAGCTGCGCCAGCGCCGCCTTGCCGTGGGCGGCGCCCTCGGCCAGCAGGCCCCAGCTGGTGCACTGCTGGATCAGCACCTTGCGGCAGGTCTCGTTGTCGTCGACCACCAGCACCCGCGCCTCGCGCAGCTGCAGGTCGGGGTCGAGGGCGGCCTGGGCGAGGCAGGCCGGGTCCAGCGGCAGGCTGAACCACAGGGTCGAGCCCTGCTGCTGGCCGCTCTCGATGCCGAACTCGCCGTGCATCAGGGCGATCAGCTGGCGGCTGATGGCCAGGCCGAAATGTCCCTCGCCATGGCGCGGCGGCATGTAGTCGCGGCTGTTCAGCGGCGTGCGCTCCAGCGCCTCGCGCTGCTCCGGACTCAGCGGCCGGCCGCTGTCCTGCACGGCGATGCGCAGGCGCGGCCTGTCGCTGTCGCGCTCCAGGGCGGCGACCAGCATCACCTCGCCCTCGTCGGTCTGCTGGAAGGCGTGGTCGAGCAGGTTGAGCAGGGTCTGGCGCAGGCGCGCCGGGTCGCCGCTGAGGGTGCGCGGCACCTGCGGCTGGACGAAGCCGATCAGCTCGAGGCCCTGGCGCTCGGCGCGGGCGCGGAAGATGTCGAGGCATTCCTCGATCAGCGCGTGCAGGTCGAACTGCACCTCCTCCAGCTCGATCTCCCCAGACTCCAGGGCGGACAGGTCGAGGATCTCGTTGATCAGCAGCAGCAGCTCGTTGCCCGAGTTGTGGATGGTCTGCACGTAGTCGCGCTGCTTGGCCGACAGCGGCGTGCCGAGCAGCAGCTCGGTCATGCCCAGCACGCCGTTCATCGGGGTGCGGATGTCGTGGCTGATGCGCGCCAGCAGCTGCGCCTTGGCTTCCTGTTCGGCGCGGCTGGTGGCCTCGGCGCGGCTGGCGCTGGCACGGGCGTGCAGCTGCGCGCGCTGGGTCAGGCGCAGGCGCACGCTGTAGAAGAACAGACCGAGGGTGGCGGCGCAGAGCAGGCCGGCATTGGCCAGCAGCGGCAGATCGGGCCACAGGCCAGCGATGCCGAGGCCCACCGGCAGCAGGCAGAGCGCCGACTGCAGGAGATTGCGCGGATCGCGGCCATGGGCGAAGCGGATCAGGTGGTAGGCGGCGAGCATCAGCAGCACGCCGCCCATGGCGCCGAGCAGCAGCGCCGGCTCGAGCGTCGCCGGCAGCCAGGAGGGCGGGCCTCCGGCCTCTTCCCGCGGCGCCAGCAGGAGCATGGGCAGCGCCAGCAGCAGGCTGGCGACCAGGGTGATGGCAATCCGAAGCCAGCGCACGATCAGGCGTCCCTTTCTGGGTGGGGTAGGCAGAGTATTACGGAAAAGCGGAGGGGCGTAACCCCGACCGGCAAGTATATGGCAGCCCGTTGCAGGCTGCGCTCCGGCCTGATGGGCGGGCCGCGCGGGCGGGTCCGGCCGCCGCGCCGGGCGGCGGCCGGAGGGGGAGCGGCATCAGCCCTCGCCGCGCTCGCGGGCGATGGCGCGGTAGCCGATGTCGTGGCGGTAGAACATGCCGTTCCAGCGGATCTGCTCGGCCAGGCGGTAGGCCTGCTGCTGGGCGTCGGACACGCTGGCACCGATGGCGGTGGCGCACAGCACGCGGCCGCCGGCGGTGACCACCTGGCCCTGGGCGTTCAGCGCGGTGCCGGCGTGGAACACCTTGCCGTCGATCTTCGCCGCCGCGTCGAGGCCCTCGATCACGTCGCCCTTGGCGTAGTCGCCCGGGTAGCCGCCGGCGGCCAGCACCACGCCCACGGTCGGCCGCGGGTCCCAGGTCGCCTCGACCTTGTCCAGCGCCTTGGCCAGCGCGGCCTCGACCAGCAGCACCAGCGAGGACTCCAGGCGGACCATGATCGGCTGGGTTTCCGGGTCGCCGAAGCGGCAGTTGAACTCGATGACCTTGGGCGCGCCGCTCTTGTCGATCATCAGGCCGGCGTACAGGAAGCCGGTGTAGACGTTGCCCTCGGCCGCCATGCCGCGCACGGTCGGGTAGATGATCTCGTCCATCACCCGCTGGTGCACCTCGGCGGTGACCACCGGAGCCGGCGAGTAGGCGCCCATGCCGCCGGTGTTCGGGCCGCTGTCGCCGTCGCCGACGCGCTTGTGGTCCTGGCTGGTGGCCATCGGCAGCACGTGCTCGCCGTCGACCATGACGATGAAGCTGGCTTCCTCGCCGTCGAGGAATTCCTCGATCACCACGCGCGCGCCGGCGTCGCCGAAGGCGTTGCCGGAGAGCATGTCGCGCACCGCTTCCTCGGCTTCTTCCAGGGTCATGGCGACGATCACGCCCTTGCCGGCGGCCAGGCCGTCGGCCTTGACCACGATCGGCGCACCCTGCTCGCGCAGGTAGGCCAGCGCCGGCTCGACTTCGGTGAAGTTCTGGTAGGCGGCGGTGGGGATGTTCTGGCGCGCCAGGAAGTCCTTGGTGAAGGCCTTGGAGCCTTCCAGCTGGGCGGCGGCGGCGGTCGGGCCGAAGATGTCCAGGCCGCGGGCGCGGAACAGGTCGACCACGCCCTTCACCAGCGGCGCCTCGGGGCCGACGATGGTCAGCTGCACGTTGGCGGCGGCGAAGTCGGCCAGCTGCTCGATGGCCAGCACGTCGATGGCGACGTTCTCGCACTTGGCCTCGGTGGCGGTGCCGGCGTTGCCGGGGGCGACGAAGACCTTCTCGACGCGCGGATCCTGTGCGACTTTCCAGGCCAGGGCGTGTTCGCGGCCGCCGCTGCCGATGATCAGTACGTTCATGTTTCAAGCCTCATGTTGATCGTTCCCACGCTCTGCGTGGGAGCGGTGCTGTGGACGCTCGGCGTCCGCGGCATGGGACGCCGAGCGTCCCGGGCTGCATCCCCACGCGGAGCGTGGGGACGATCGGCGATCGGTTCTCAGTGACGGAAGTGGCGCATGCCGGTGAACACCATGGCCATGCCGGCCTCGTCGGCGGCGGCGATCACCTCGGCGTCGCGCATCGAGCCACCCGGCTGGATCACCGCGGTGATGCCGGCCTTGGCGGCGTTGTCGATGCCGTCGCGGAACGGGAAGAAGGCGTCGCTCGCCATCACCGCGCCCTCGACCGCAAGGCCGGCGTGCTCGGCCTTGATCGCGGCGATGCGCGCGGAGTTGACGCGGCTCATCTGGCCGGCACCGACGCCGACGGTCTGGCGGTTCTTGGCGTAGACGATGGCGTTGGACTTGACGAACTTGGCCACCTTCCAGGCGAAGATCAGGTCGTGCAGCTCCTGCTCGCTCGGCGCGCGCTGGGTGACGACCTTGAGGTCGGCCTCGGTGATCATGCCGATGTCGCGGCTCTGCACCAGCAGGCCGCCGTTGACGCGCTTGTAGTCCAGGCCATTGATGCGCTCGGCCGGCCACTGGCCGCACTCGAGCAGGCGCACGTTGGCCTTGGCGGCCACCACTTCGCGGGCCTCGGCGGACACGCTCGGGGCGATGATCACCTCGACGAACTGGCGCTCGACGATGGCCTTGGCGGTCTCGCCGTCCAGCTCGCGGTTGAAGGCGATGATGCCGCCGAAGGCGGATTCGGTATCGGTGGCCCAGGCCAGGTCGTAGGCCTTGCGGATGCCGCCGTCGGCTTCCGGGACCACGGCCACGCCGCACGGGTTGGCGTGCTTGACGATCACGCAGGCCGGCTTGGTGAAGCTCTTCACGCACTCCAGCGCGGCGTCGGTGTCGGCCACGTTGTTGAACGACAGCTCCTTGCCCTGCAGCTGGCGGGCGGTGGCCACCGAAGCCTCGGCCGGGTTGGCCTCGACGTAGAAGGCCGCGCTCTGGTGCGGGTTCTCGCCGTAGCGCATGTCCTGGGCCTTGACGAACTGGCTGTTGAAGGTGCGCGGGAACGCGGCGCGGCCTTCGGTGGACAGGGTCTCGGCGGCCTGGTCGATGGTGCCCAGGTAGTTGGCGATCATGCCGTCGTAGGCAGCGGTGTGCTCGAAGGCCTTCAGCGCCAGGTCGAAGCGCTGGGCGTAGGTCAGGCCGCCGGCCTTGAGGCCCTCGACGATGCCGGCGTAGTCGCCGGCGTTGACCACGATGGCGACGTCCTTGTGGTTCTTGGCCGCCGAACGGACCATGGTCGGGCCGCCGATGTCGATGTTCTCGATGGCGTCGGGCAGGGTGCAGCCGGCCTTGGCCACGGTGGCGGCGAACGGGTAGAGGTTGACCGCGACCAGGTCGATCGGCTGGATGCCGTGCTCGACCATCACCGCGCCGTCGAGATCGCGACGGCCGAGGATGCCGCCGTGGATCTTCGGATGCAGGGTCTTCACCCGGCCGTCCATCATTTCCGGGAAGCCGGTGTAGTCGGCCACTTCCACGGCGGCGATGCCGTTGTCACGCAGCAGCTTGAAGGTGCCGCCGGTGGAGAGGATCTCGACGCCGAGGGCGGCGAGTTCGCGGGCGAAGTCGACGACGCCGGTCTTGTCGGACACGCTGATCAGCGCGCGGCGGACGGGAAGGCGGGTGGTCTGGTCGGTCATCTCGGATTCCATCAGGACAGGATTGGACTGAAGGGCGCGCGGCCGGACCGCGCGTCCCTCGGGCGAAATCGGGTTACAGCAGGTCGTACTGCTTGAGCTTCTTGCGCAGGGTGCCGCGGTTCAGGCCGAGCAGCTCGGAGGCCTTGGTCTGGTTGCCCTTGACGTAGCGCATCACGGTTTCCAGCAACGGCGCCTCCACTTCCGACAGCACCAGATTGTAGACGTCGGTCACCGGCTGGCCGTCGAGGTGGGCGAAGTAGTTGTGCAGCGCCTGTTCCACGCTGTCGCGCAGGGTCTGCCGCTCCACGCTGGGGGCGATCAGGTGCTGTTTCAGGTTGGCGTTGTCGCTCACGGCAGTCGTTCCACTCACAAAATGCTCGTTCAGGTTGGTCATGCGGCCGTCCCGCTGCAGGTGTCGTGCTGCCCGGCGAAGAAGCGGCGCACGTGCTCGTGCTGCGCGGCGGGGCAGTCCAGACGGTTGAATTCGCTACGGAAGGCGGTGGCGCCGGGCAGGGTCGCCAGGTACCAGCCGACGTGCTTGCGGGCGATGCGCACGCCCTGCTCGGCTCCGTAGAAGGCATGCAGTTCGGCCAGGTGGCCGAGGAGGATGCGCTCGACTTCGGCGAGCGCGGGGGCGGGCAGCAGCTCGCCGGTGCGCAGGAAATGCTCGATCTCGCGGAAGATCCACGGCCGGCCCTGGGCGGCGCGGCCGATCATCACCGCGTCGGCGCCGGTGGCCTCGAGCACGGCGCGGGCCTTCTCGGGCGAGTCGATGTCGCCGTTGGCGAACAGCGGCAGGTCCACCGCCTCGCGGATCGCGGCGATGGTGGCGTACTCGGCCTCGCCGGTGTACAGGTCGGCGCGGGTGCGGCCGTGCACCGAGAGGGCGGCGATGCCGGCCTGCTCGGCGATGCGCGCGATGGCCACCCCGTTGCGGTTGTCGCGGTCCCAGCCGGTGCGGATCTTCAGGGTCACCGGCACGTCGACGGCGGCGACCACCGCGTCGAGGATCTGCCCGACCAGCTGCTCGTCCTTCATCAGCGCCGAGCCGGCGGCCTTGTTGCACACCTTCTTGGCCGGGCAGCCCATGTTGATGTCGATGATCTGCGCGCCCAGCTCGACGTTGCGGCGCGCCGCCTCGGCGAGCATCTGCGGGTCGCCGCCGGCGATCTGCACCGAGCGCGGCTCGGGATCGCCGTCGTGGAGCATGCGCAGGCGCGACTTGCGGCTGTGCCACAGGCGCACGTCGCTGGTGAGCATTTCGGCCACCACCAGGCCGGCGCCGAGGCGGCGGCAGAGCTGGCGGAACGGGCGATCGGTGACGCCGGCCATGGGGGCCAGGATCACGCGATTGGGGAGGGTGTAGGGGCCGATGCGAACCACCGACATGGGGTATCCCTGCCGCAGGGGCAAATCAGCTGCTGGAAAAGGGTGGCGATGATACCCGCTCCCGCCGGATGGATAAAGGCTGTTCTGAGTATTTTTTGAACAGCCGGCGGCGCGGCTTAGTCCGGCGAGTGGAAGGCCAGCCGGTAGTTCACCGCCCGGGTGCCCGGGTCGATGATCTCCAGGGCGATGTGGATCGGCGTCTGTGGCGGCATGTCGCTCTGCCCGGCCAGCTCGCCGGCCAGGTACTCGCCGGGCTTGAAGCTGCGGCTGGCCAGCGGCTGGCCGTTGATGTCCTCGAAGCGCAGTTCGAGCAGCGGGAAGGGCTGGGCGAAGTCGGCGCGGTTGTAGAGGATGGCGTCTACGGTCAGCGCGCCGGGGTGGCTCGGATGGTTGCGCACGGTGAGGTTGCTGCTCTTCACCAGGCTGACGTCGACCCGCGGCGGCAGCTGGCAGCCGAGCAGCGGGCACAGCCGCTCGAACCAGGGGCGCAGCTGCTCCTGCCGGGCCAGCTGCTCGAAGTTGTAGTAGACGTACTGGCCGGCCAGGCCGCCGAGGGCCAGCAGGATCAGCAGCGACCACAGCAGGCGGCGCGCCCAGCTGGGCCGGGGCGGCTGCCAGTCGAGCTGCAGCGGCTCGTCGTTGAGGCTGAGCAGGCCCTCGTCGCGCAGGCGCGGTTCGCTGCGACGGGGACCGTCGGTGGCGGCCGCTGCGGCGGCACCGGCGGCGGCCAGGCTGGCGGCGGCGGCGCTGACCGAAATGGGCTCGTCGCGCTCGGCGACCAGGGCGCCGGGGGCGTGGCGCTCGGCTTCCTCGGCGTCGTCGTCGAGCTCGGGGAAGTCGGGGTCGACGTCCTCCAGCTCCAGCGGCGGCTCGTCGATCAGTCGCGGCGCGGCGCCGGCCGGCGGGGCGGCGGGAGCGGCCGGGACGACGGGCTCGTTGAGCAGGGCTTCCACCCAGCTCTCGTCGTGGGGATCGGGTTTGCTGTCCTGGGCGGAGCCGAAGGGGGCATGGGTTGGTTGCAGGTCGCGGAACTCGCTGCTCAGCTCGAGCCCGTCGAGCTCCAGCCTGGCCAGTTCCTCGTCGAGGTCGAGGTTGTCCAGGTCCAGGTCGTCGTGGATCCACAGGGTGTCGTCCGCCGCCTTGCCGGCGAGCGGTGCGGCGGGCGTCTCGGCTTCCCCGGCGGGCGCCAGCGGCGGGGCGGGCGTGTAGCCGGCCGGCTGCAGCGTGGCGGTGGTCGCCGCCGCGGCGCCGGTGTCAGGGCTGGCGAGCGTCGCCGGGGGCGTCTGCCCGGCGAGATCGGAAGAGCGTTGTGTAGGGAAAGTGTGTAGATCTCGGTGGTTGCCGTATCATTAAAAACA
>NZ_CAJGBM010000006.1:0-118676 GCF_904426495.1 Pseudomonas sp. OF001
TTTTTTCGACGGAATGGCTGCAGGCTACAACGTCGTAGCCTGGCCAGAAAGCAGCAAGATCAATAGGATGCACGGTGACAGCAGGGGGCAGGCGTTGGTGTGTTTGGCGACTGCCAATTTACCTGCTTCCCTGTCTGTCAATCCGCTCTTCCCCACGATCCCGCGAAGAACCAAAAATAAGACGAACCGCGCAACGGAAAACGGCGGAGCCCCGGTGATGGGCTCCGCCGTTTTCGCTTATGGACGGCCGCTCAAGCAGCGCAGCGAGCAGCCAACGGTGCTGCGCATAGCGCACCCTACGCTTCGGCGCGCACCACCTCCAGCACGCGGATGCGCTCGGGGGCGGGGTAGTGCCAGCGCACCTGCAGGTCCCAGAAGCGCACCCCGTAGCGGCGCTCCGGCGTAGGCACCTGGTAGGCCGGACGCGGGTCCTGGGCCAGGCACTGCTCGATCAGCTCGACCACCGGTTCGCCCAGACGCAGCGCCTGCTCGCGGGCCTGGGCCAGAGCGCTAGCGCACCAGTCGACCGGGATCGCCGGCGGCGGCGCGTCGGCGATGGCGTTGCGGGCCTCGTCGACGATGTCGGCGTAGGGCACGTAGGGCTTGATGTCCAGCACCGGGGTGCCGTCCAGCAGGTCGATGCCGGACAGGTGCAGGCGGCCCGCCTCGACCCGCTCCAGTTTCACCACGGACTGGCCGATGCCATTGGGGCGGTGGGTGGCGCGGGTGGCGAACACCCCCAGCGAGCGGTTGCCGCCCAGACGCGGCGGGCGCACCTTGAGCCGCGGCCGGTCCTCCAGCGCCTGGTGGAACAGGAACAGCAGCCAGACGTGACTGACCTGCTCCAGCCCGGCCACCGCGGAGCCATCGTCGAACGGCGGCACGAGTTCCAGCACGCCGCGGGCGGCCGGGGCCAGTTGCGGCTGGCGCGGGATGGCGAACTTTTCCTTGAAGCAGGAACGCAGGTAGCCGACGGGGCTGACGCTGTAGGACATGGCGGGGAGACCGGGGAGGCGACGGGGCAGCGGGGATGATACGCGCCGGACGGCGGGAGAGCACCCCGCGTCCCGGGGGACGCGGGGTGTGCGAGCGGTTACAGGCCGAGCAGCTTGGCCACGTAATCGGCGTCCTTGTCGCCACGACCGGACAGGTTGACCAGGATGTGCGCATCCTTCGGCAGGGTCGGTGCCACGCGCATGGCCCAGGCCACCGCGTGGGCGCTTTCCAGGGCGGGGATGATGCCCTCGACGCGCGACAGGGTCATGAAGGCGTCGAGGCATTCCTGGTCGCTGGCGGTCTGGTAGCTGACCCGGCCGATGTCCTTCAGGTAGCTGTGCTGCGGGCCGACGCCGGGGTAGTCGAGGCCGGAGGCGATCGAGTGCACCGCGGCCGGTTTGCCTTCGGCGTCTTCCAGCACGTAGCAGGCCATGCCGTGCAGCTCGCCGGGCTTGCCCATCGACAGGGTGGCCGAGTGGCGGCCGGGCTTGTCCAGACCTTCGCCGGCCGGCTCGACGCCGACCAGGTTGACGCTCTCGTCGTCGAGGAAGGCGGTGAACATGCCCATGGCGTTGGAGCCGCCGCCGACGCAGGCGGCGACGTGGTCGGGCAGGCGGCCGTGCTTGCCGAGGAACTGCGCGCGGGCCTCGGTGCCGATGATCGACTGGAAGTCGCGGACCATCTTCGGGAACGGGTGCGGGCCGACCACCGAGCCGATGGCGTAGATGAAGTTGTGCGGGTCCTTGAGGTATTCCTCGAAGGCGCTGTCCACCGCCTCCTTGAGGGTCGCCGCGCCGCGGGTCACCGGCACCAGTTTGCAGCCGAGGATCTTCATCTTGGTGACGTTGGGATGTTCCTTCTCGATGTCCACCTGGCCCATGTGGATCTCGCAGGGGATGCCCACCAGCGCGCAGGCGGTGGCCAGCGCCACGCCGTGCTGGCCGGCGCCGGTCTCGGCGATCACCTTGGTCTTGCCCATGAACTTGGCCAGCAGCGCCTCGCCCAGGCAGTGGTTGATCTTGTGCGCGCCGGTGTGGTTGAGGTCCTCGCGCTTGAGGTGGATCTGCGCGCCGCCGAGCTGCTCGGAGAGGCGGCGGGCATGGAAGATCGGGCTGGGACGGCCGACGTAGTCGGCGAACAGGCTGGCCAGCTCCTGCTGGAAGTCCTCGCGCTGGCGGATCTCCTCGTAGGCAGCGTCGATCTCGTCCATCACCTGCTTGAGTTCCGGTGGCACCAGCTGGCCGCCGTAGGGGCCGAAGTAGCCGCGGGCATCGGGCATGGGGGCGAAGCGGGAGGTGGAACTCATCGTGGGCACTCTTCCTGAAGTGGGCGCAAGGGGACGGGGCGGGCAGGGCGCCCCGCTGGGTCGTGATGATCTTAACGAGTCGCGCCCCGCAGCGGAACTCGCAGGCAGTCGTCCGCGGCGGCAGTCGCATCCCGGGATGCCGGCCAGTTCGCCGTCACGGTGACGAAGATCGCAAGGTGTTTCCGTTGCGGGGCGGTTGGCCGGCCGAATCGGCCCCTCAGGCCCCCAGGGGCTGGCCGATCATCCCCAGCAGGAAGCCGGCCACCGCGCCCAGCGGCGGAGCCCAGTGGCGGCGCAGCGGGATCTGCGGAGCGATGTCCTGGAACACCGAGTAGAGGATGCCGCCGGAGGCGCTCAGCATGATGGCGCCGACGACCTCGGAGTAGGGCGCCAGCCACAGGTAGCCGCAGAGGCCGGCGAACGGGCCGAGCAGGGCGATCAGGGTGAACAGGCCGAGAATCTGCCGGTTGTCGAGGCGCGAGGAGCGGCGCAGTTCGCGGTAGGCGTTGAAGCCTTCCGGCAGGTTCTGCAGGGCCATCAGCAGGGCCAGCAGCAGGCCGGCGTGGCTGCCGAGCGCCATGGCCGCGCCGAGGGCGAGGGTTTCGGGGATGTAGTCGAACAGCATGTCGACCGCCTGGCTGGCCGAGGTGCGATGGGCGGCAAGGTAGCGGTCGATCAGCATGAACAGCACGCCGCCGGCGGCGAAGCACAGCGCACCGAGCCAGACCGGCAGGGTGCGCATGCCCTCGGGGACCAGCACCAGGGTCACGGCGGCGAGCAGGGCGCCGGCGCCGAAGGCGAGAATGGTGTGGCGCAGTTCGGTTTCCAGCCAGCGCGGGTGGATGTGTTCGCGGATGGCGAGCAAGGCGCCGGCCGGCATGGCCAGTCCGGCGAACAGGGTGAGGGCGAGTATCTGCAGCCAGGGATTCATCGGCGGTCTCCATCCATGCCGGACGAGCAGACATTACACCCCATTCCCCGCGTCGGGCCCAGAGACGACGAGCCCGGCACTGGGCCGGGCTCGTCGGGGGAGGGGGCTTAAATCACTTCGGCCCAGAGGTCGTACTCGTCGGCGTCGGTGACGCGCACCCACACCTTGTCGCCCGGCTGCAGGTCGCGGTCGCTGTCGACGTAGACGTTGCCGTCGATCTCCGGGGCGTCGGCGGCGGAGCGGCCGATGGCGCCCTGCTCGTCGACTTCGTCGATCAGCACCTCGATCTCCTTGCCGATCTTCAGCTGCAGGCGTGCCGCGCTGATCGCCTGCTGGTGGGCCATGAAGCGCTCCCAGCGCTCCTGCTTGACCTCGTCCGGCACCGCCTCCAGGCCCAGCTCCTCGGCCGGGGCGCCCTCGACCGGCGAGTACTGGAAGCAGCCGACGCGATCGAGCTGCGCCTCGGTCAGCCAGTCGAGCAGGTACTGGAAGTCTTCCTCGGTCTCGCCGGGGAAGCCGACGATGAAGGTCGAGCGGATGGTCAGCTCCGGACAGATCTCGCGCCACTTCTTGATCCGCGCCAGGGTCTGGTCCTCGAAGGCCGGGCGCTTCATCGCCTTGAGCACCTTGGGGCTGGCGTGCTGGAAGGGGATGTCCAGGTACGGCAGGAGCTTGCCGGCGGCCATCAGCGGGATGACGTCGTCGACGTTGGGGTAGGGGTAGACGTAGTGCAGGCGCACCCACACGCCCATGCCGGAGAGCGCCTCGCACAGCTCGAGCATGCGGGTCTTCACCGGCTGGCCGTTCCAGAAGTCCAGCTTGTACTTGAGGTCGACGCCGTAGGCGCTGGTGTCCTGGCTGATCACCAGCAGCTCCTTGACCCCGGCCTTGACCAGGCGCTCGGCCTCGGACAGCACGTCGCCGACCGGACGGCTGACCAGCTTGCCGCGCATCGAGGGGATGATGCAGAAGCTGCAGCTGTGGTTGCAGCCCTCGGAAATCTTCAGGTAGGCGTAGTGGCGCGGGGTCAGCTTGATGCCCTGCGGCGGCACCAGGTCGACGAACGGGTCGTGGTCGACCTTGGGCGGCACCACCTCGTGCACGGCGTTGACCACCTGCTCGTACTGCTGCGGGCCGGTGACCGCCAGCACGCTGGGGTGGACGTTGCGGATGCTGTCCTCGGAGACGCCCATGCAGCCGGTGACGATCACCTTGCCGTTCTCGGCCAGCGCCTCGCCGATGGCGTCGAGCGACTCGGCCTTGGCGCTGTCGATGAAGCCGCAGGTGTTGACCACCACCACGTCGGCATCCTCGTAGGAGGGGACGATCTGGTAGCCCTCCATGCGCAGCTGGGTGAGGATGCGTTCGCTATCGACGGTCGCTTTCGGGCAACCGAGACTTACGAAGCCGACTTTGGGGGTGGAGCTGGACATGCAGGCTGACCTCTGGGTGACGCCGCGCGGGCGCTTGATCAAAAAGTGCGCAATTCTAGCGGTGCCGGGCGCGCTTGGCCAGTGCTGCAGGGAGGAACGCAGGCCCCGCGACAGTGCGGGCGGGGCCTGCTGCGGAGGATTTCAGTCGCGGCCCGGCAGCATGCGGGTCAGGGTGTTGTCGCGGCTGACATAGTGGTGGAACAGGCCGGCAGCGGCGTGCAGGGCGATCAGCCAGTAGCCCGCCTGGCCGCCGAACTCGTGCAGTTCCTCGATGTTTTCCGCCAGGCTGTGGTTCTGCGGCACCAGCATGGGCAGCTCGATGCCGAAGAAGGGCGCCGGCTTGCCCTCGGCGTTGAGCAGCAGCCAGCCCAGCAGCGGCATGCCGATCATCAGGGCGTAGAGGGCGAGGTGCATCAGGTGGGCCATGCCGGTCTGCCAGGCCGGCGGTGCCGGCTGGATCGCCGGCGTCCTGCCCGTCAGGCGGCCGAGCAGGCGCAGCCAGACCAGGGCGAAGATGCACAGGCCGAGGACGAAGTGCCAGTACTTGAGGCCTTCGCGGATGTCGCTGCCCTTGGGGAAGTTGCCCTTGAGTTCGATGCAGGCATAGACCGCCGCGATCAGCAGCAGCATGACCCAGTGCAGGGCGATGGACAGGGGACTGTAGCGTGAGGGGGAAGAGGCCATGCTGACTCCGGACAGGCGATTCGAATCGATGCCGGTAGTCTAGGGCGCCAACCTTAAGCCAAGCTGAGGGGGGGCGGCTGTGCTTTTCGCGCAGCAACGAAAAAGGCCATTCCGGAGAATGGCCTTTTCGAGATTTGGTTGCGGGGGCAGGATTTGAACCTACGACCTTCGGGTTATGAGCCCGACGAGCTACCAGACTGCTCCACCCCGCGTCTGATGTCGGCCATTCTACTCGCAAATGGCTGGCAGTCAACCAATAGTTTTTCTGAATCAATGGCTTGCCGCGAGAAACGGCTGCGAGCAGAAACGACAAAGGCCATTCCGGAGAATGGCCTTTTCGAGATTTGGTTGCGGGGGCAGGATTTGAACCTACGACCTTCGGGTTATGAGCCCGACGAGCTACCAGACTGCTCCACCCCGCGTCTGTGGTTGGCGATTTTACGCAAAAGCGCCGCGGTGTCAAGCGCTATCTTGAAAAACGTTCGCCGGATCAAGCAGTTATGCGCCCGGGCAGAGCGCCTGGCAGCCACCAGGCCCCGTCCGGCGCGGCCGCCAGAGTGCTGCGCCCTTTGCTGGCGCCAGGCGTTACACTGGCGGTCCGCCTGTATCGTTCCGGAGTCCGGCCTCTGCCGTCCCGCGCCGTGCGCAAGATCATCCACATTGACTGCGACTGCTTCTTCGCCGCCATCGAGATGCGCGACGACCCGCGTCTGGCCGGCCGGCCGATGGCGGTGGGCGGTGCGCCGGACCGCCGCGGGGTGATCGCCACCTGCAACTACGAGGCGCGCGCCTTCGGCGTGCACTCGGCGATGGCCTCGCGCCAGGCGCTGGCGCTGTGCCCGCAGCTGCTGATCGTGCGGCCGCGCTTCGAGGCCTACAAGGCGGCCTCGCGGCAGATCCACGCCATCCTGCAGGACTACACCGAGCTGATCGAGCCGCTGTCGCTGGACGAGGCCTACCTCGACGTTTCCGACTCGGCGCATTTCTCCGGCAGCGCCACGCGCATCGCCCAGGACATCCGCCGGCGGGTGCGCGAGCAGCTGGACATCACGGTATCGGCCGGGGTGGCGCCGAACAAGTTCCTCGCCAAGATCGCCAGCGACTGGCACAAGCCCGACGGCCTGTGCGTGATCACGCCGCCGGAGGTCGATGCCTTCGTCGCCGCGTTGCCGGTGGCGCGCCTGCACGGAGTGGGCAAGGTCACCGCCGAGCGTCTGGCGCGGCTCGGCATCCAGCGCTGCAGCGACCTGCGCGAGTGGCAGCGGCTGGCGCTGGTGCGCGAGTTCGGCAGCTTCGGCGAGCGCCTGTGGCAGCTGGCCCGTGGCATCGACGAGCGCCCGGTACGGGTCGAGCGGCGCCGGCAGACGCTGAGCGTCGAGCACACCTTCGATCGCGACCTGCCGGACCTGGCCGCCTGCGTGGCCGAGCTGCCGGCGCTGCTCGAGCAACTGGAGCACCGCCTGGCGCGCCTGGACAGCGCTTACCGGGCGGACAAGCCGCTGGTCAAGCTGAAGTTCCACGACTTCACCCAGACTACCCTGGAGCAGGCCGGCGCCGGGCGCGATGGCGGCAGCTACCAGCGTCTGCTGGCGGCAGCCTTCGCCCGCGGCGGCAGGCCGGTGCGGCTGATCGGTGTGGGCGTGCGCCTGGTCGACCTGCGCGAGGGGGGGGAGCAACTGGTGCTGTTCGAATAGCTCAGCCTTCGTCCGGCCACAGGCGGATCGGCTTGCCCTGTTCCGGCCACAGGCGCAGCTGCTCGAGCGGCGAGACGTCCCAGCGGCGCACCTGCTGCAACGCCCGGAAGAAGCGTGCTTCCTGCTCCATCAGGCTCGGCGAGCAGAGCTTGCGGGTGCTGCCGACCTGGCTGAAACGCAGGATCTCGCCTTCCAGGCCGTAGCCGGCGAACCAGTGGTTGCAGCCGCCGGTGCCGTAGGCGCGGTCGTCGGCGCCGAAGGTGATGGTCAGGTGGCTGCCCTCGAGCAGCGGGCGCTCGTCGATCCACTCGACGCGGTAGGTGCGCTCCTGCTCCAGGGGCGGTGGCGTGGCGGCGCAGCCGGCGAGCGCGGCGGCGGCGACGAGCAAGGCGGTACGCGGCAACATCAGGCCTCCTTGGCGCTGCACTGCGGACAGAGATGGCGGCCGGCGCGGTTGGCCCAGCCCAGTTCGGCAAGGCGCGCCTCGGCTGCCGGAGCGCGGGCCTTGTCGCCCAGCGCGCCGTCGACGGCGAACTCGAGGTCGAGCTGCACGCCGCAGCCGTCGCAGGCCACCTGCCAGGTGTGGATGTTCAGCTCGCGGAACGCAGGGCCGCGGGCCACCGCCAGCCACTGGCCGGGCGGGGTGATCAGGTGGCGGACCTTTTCCACGGCGAGGCGCATGGACAGGTCGCGGCTGCCCTTGAGGGTCACCAGCAGGATGTCGCCGACCTTGATCGAGCCGCCGTTGCCGGTGACCTGATAGCGGCCGGGCGCCAGCGCACGGCACTCGGTGAGGGTGTGTTGCGGGTTGAGCAGGGTGTAGCGGAAATCGTGTTCGGTCATGGAGCCTCCGGGCAAGGCGGGCATGCTAGCACGCTGTCCATGACGGTTCAGGCCTGCACCTGGTTGCTCGGCCGTCCGGCCTGCCAGGCGACGACGTTGTCCAGGGTGGTGCCGGCGATGGCCGCCAGCGCCTCGCGGGTGAGGAAGGCCTGGTGGGCGGTGACTATCACGTTGGGGAAGGTCAGCAGGCGCGCCAGCACGTCGTCCTGCAGCGGCTGGTCGGAGCGGTCCTCGAAGAACAGGTCGGCCTCCTCTTCGTAGACGTCGAGGCCCAGGTAGCCGAGCTGGCCGCTCTTCAGTGCGCCGATCAGCGCCGGGGTGTCGACCAGGGCGCCGCGCCCGGTATTGATCAGCATGGCTCCGTGCTTCATCCGCGCCAGGCTGTGGCGGTCGATCAGGTGGCGGGTGGCGGCGGTCAGCGGGCAGTGCAGGCTGAGGATGTCGCTGCTCGCCAGCAGTTCGTCGAGCGCCACGTAGCGCGCACCGAGGGCGACCAGACCGGCGTCGGGCTGCGGGTCGAACAGCCGCACCTGGCAACCGAAGCCCAGCATGATGCGGGCGAACACCGCACCGATCTGGCCGGTACCGACCACCCCGACGGTCTTGCCGTGCAGGTCGAAGCCGGTCAGGCCGTGCAGGGAGAAATCGCCCTCGCGGGTGCGGTTGAAGGCGCGGTGCAGGCGTCGGTTGAGGGCCAGCACCAGGCCCACGGCATGTTCGGCCACCGCGTGCGGCGAGTAGGCCGGCACGCGCACCACCGGCAGGCCGAGGCGTGCGGCGGCGTGCAGGTCGACGTGGTTGTAGCCGGCCGAGCGCAGGGCGATCAGCCGCGTGCCGGCCTGCGCCAGCCGCTCCAGCACCGGCGCGGACAGGTCGTCGTTGACGAAGGCGCAGACCACCGTGCTGCCGGCGGCCAGGGCGGCGGTGTCGACGTCCAGGCGCGCGTCGAGGAAGTGCAGGTCGAAGCCGCCGTCGTTGGCGGCGGCGAAGCTGTCGCGGTCGTAGGGCTTGCTGCTGAACAGGGTGATGCGCACGGGGACTCCTCGTTACGACGCCGTATCCGGGGCGGGGCGGGCGGCCTGTTCGGCCAGGCGGGTGATGGCGGCATCCAGCTCGTCGAGGGCGACGCTGGCCGGGGCGTTCTGCTTGAGCAGGCTCTCGCTGCGCTGGCAGGCGGCGCGCAGCTGCGGCACGCCGCAGTAGCGCGTGGCGCCGTGCAGGCGGTGGATGCGCTCGAGCAGCGCGGTGGTGTCGTTGGCAGCGCGCGCCTGGCGGATCGCCGCCTGGTCGGACTCCAGCGAGTCGAGCAGCATGGCCAGCATGTCGGCGGCCAGCTCGGCCTTGCCGGCGGCCAGACGCAGGCCCTCCTCGGGGTCGAGCACGCGCAGCTCCGGGGCGGCACTGCCGCGCTCGGGCAGGTGGCTGGCCGCCGGCTCGCTGCCGCGCAGCGACAGACCGGTCCACTTGAGCACCACCTGGGCCAGCTGGCGCTCGCTGATCGGCTTGGTCAGGTAGTCGTCCATGCCGCACTGCAGCAGGGCGCGCTTCTCGCTGGCCAGGGCGTGGGCGGTCAGGGCGACGATCGGCAGGGGCGACTGGCGCTGCTCGAGCTCCCACTGGCGGATCGCCTCGGTGGTCTCGCGGCCGTTCATGCCGGGCATCTGCACGTCCATGAACACCAGATCGAAGTTGTCCTGCTGCACCGCGCACAGTGCGGCGTAGCCGTTGTCGACGGCGGTGACCTGGGCGCCCATGTCGCCGAGCAGGGTCTTGACCAGCATCAGGTTGGCCGGGTTGTCGTCGACGCACAGCAGGCGCGGCGCGCGGCTGGCGCCGGTGGCGTGGTTGCTGCCGCTCGGTTCGCTGCGCTGCGCGCGCGGGCTGAGCATGTCGATCAGGGTGCGCTGCAGCTTGCGCGTGCACACCGGCTTGGCCTGCAGCTGGCCGTGGTCGGCCGGCAGGCTGGCGTGATACAGCATCAGCTCGGTGGTCGGGCACAGCAGCAGGCTCTGGCAGCCCTGCTGGTTGAGCTCCCACAGCTGGCGGCTGAGGCGCTCGGGCGGATGCTCGCTGGTATCGATGCCGATCAGGGCGATGGCCAGCGGCGCGCTGCCGTGCTGGCGCAGGGCCGCCTCCTCGATCAGCGCGTCGAGGTTGCCGAACTCGATCACCTGCAGGCCGCAGTCCTCGAGCTGGTGGCGCAGCGACTGGCGGGCCAGTTCGTGGCTTTCCAGCAGCGCGGCGCAGCGTCCGCCGAGCAGGGCGCGCGGCAGTTCGTCGCTTTCCTCGGCGGCCTTGGGCAGGTCGAGCAGCAGCCAGAACTCGGCGCCATGGCCGCTCTCGCTGGTCACGCCGATCTCGCCGCCCATCTGTTCGATCAGGCGCTTGGAGATCACCAGGCCGAGGCCGGTGCCGCCGGCCTGTCGCGAACTGGAGTTGTCGACCTGGTTGAACGGCTGGAACAGGCTGCGCTGCTCGGCCTCGGACAGGCCGACGCCGCTGTCCTGCACGCTGATGCGCAGGTGGGCGCGGTCGCCGAGGTCCTCCTCGAGCATGGCGCGCACCACGATGCTGCCGCTGCGGGTGAACTTGATGGCATTGCTGACCAGGTTGGTGATCACCTGCTTGAGGCGCAGCGGGTCGCCGACCAGCGCCTGCGGCGTGTCGCGGTAGATCAGGCTGACCAGTTCGAGGCGCTTTTCGTGGGCGGCGGGGGCGAGGATGGTGAGGACGTCCTGGATCAGGTCGCGCAGGTTGAACGGCACCTGTTCGAGGAGCAGCTTGCCGGCCTCGATCTTCGAGAAGTCGAGGATCTCGTTGATGATCGCCAGCAGGTTGTCGGCGGACTTCTCGATGGTCGCCAGGTGGTCCTGCTGGCGGCTGTCCAGGCCGCTCTTGCGCAGCAGGTTGGTGAAGCCGAGGATGCCGTTGAGCGGGGTGCGGATCTCGTGGCTCATGTTGGCGAGGAACTCGGACTTCATGCGGTTGGCCTCCACCGCCTCCTTGCGCGCCAGATTGAGTTCGATGTTCTGCACCTCGATGTTTTCCAAGGTGCTGCGCAGGTCCTCGGTGGCCTGCTCGACGCTCTGCTGCAGCTCGTCGTGGGCGCTCTCCAGCGCCTCGGCCATGCGGTTGATGCCGGCGGCCAGCTCGTTCAGCTCGCGGCTGTCGAGGCTCGGCAGGCGGGTGTGCAGCTGGCCGTCGCGGATCTGCGCCACGCCCTGGCTGATCTGCGCCAGCGGCTGGTTGATCGAGCGGCTCAGGCGCAGGCCGAGCAGGGCACTCAGGCCCAGTGTGGTGAGGGTCAGCAGCAGGCTGGCGAGCAGGCTGCGGTAGCTCTGCAGCAGGGTGTTCTGGTGCGACAGCTCGACCTCGATCCAGCCGAGCAGGTTGTCGTCCTCGTTCTGCGGCGCCTGCCCGCCGAGCTGGCGGTGGTGGCCGTAGACCGGCAGGCGGAAGCGCGTGGCGCTGAGGCTGCGGGCCTGGCTGAGCAGCCCGGGCTGCGCCGCGGGAGGCTCGCCGCGCATGCGCGGGCCGGCGTGGGCCAGGGGTCTGCCCTCGGCGTCGAGCAGGCTGATGGCGCGTACGTCGCTCTGTTCGAGGCTGCGGGTCGCCAGGCGCTCGAGTAGCTCCCGGTCGCCGGCGGCCAGCGGGCGGGCGCTGAGCGGTGCCAGGTGTTCGGCCAGCAGTTGGCCGCGGTCGTCGAGCTGGTGCTGCATCTGCGCCAGCTGGGTGTAGGTGAAGTAGCTGCCGAGCACCAGCGCCAGCAGGCTGGTGGGCAGCAGGGACAGCAGCAGGATGCGGCCCTTGATCCCGAGTTTGTCGAACACGCAGATTCTCCGCTGCACTACTGGGTTGGCGGCAGTGTAGCGCCTCGCCAGAGGTCGGCAAGCGCGCGAACCTTATATCTTGAGGTTATAAGGTTCGATCGTGCCGTGTTATCGGCCCGCCCGGTTTGCCGTTATCATAGCGCTCCCCCTGGCCGCTGCGATGACCGAGCGCTTCCATGACCGTGCAGTATCCCACCATCGCCGACTGCGTCGGCAACACTCCGCTGGTGCGCCTGCAGCGCCTGCCGGGCCCGACCACGAACACCCTCCTGGTCAAGCTGGAGGGCAACAACCCGGCCGGCTCGGTGAAGGACCGTCCGGCGCTGTCGATGATCACCCGCGCCGAGCTGCGCGGCGACATCCAGCCCGGCGACACCCTGATCGAGGCCACCTCCGGCAACACCGGCATCGCCCTGGCGATGGCAGCGGCGATCAAGGGCTACCGGATGGTGCTGATCATGCCGGACAACATGAGCGCCGAGCGCAAGGCGGCGATGACCGCCTACGGCGCCGAGCTGGTGCTGGTCAGCAAGGCCGAGGGCATGGAGGGCGCCCGCGACCTGGCGCTGAGGATGCAGACCGAGGGCCGCGGCAAGGTGCTCGACCAGTTCGGCAACCTCGACAACCCGCAGGCCCACTACGAGAGCACCGGCCCGGAGATCTGGCGGCAGACCCAGGGCAGCATCACCCACTTCATCAGCTCGATGGGCACCACCGGCACCATCATGGGCGTGTCGCGCTATCTCAAGGAGCAGAACCCGGCGGTGCAGATCGTCGGCCTGCAGCCGCAGGAGGGCTCGGCCATCCCCGGCATCCGCCGCTGGCCGCAGGAGTACCTGCCGAAGATCTTCGACGCCAGCCGCGTCGACCGGGTGATCGACATGGCGCAGGGCGAGGCCGAGGACACCATGCGTCGTCTGGCGCGCGAGGAAGGCATCTTCTGCGGCGTGTCCTCGGGCGGCGCGGTGGCGGCCATGCTGCGCCTGTCGCGCGAGGTGGAGAACGCGGTGATGGTGGCGATCATCTGCGACCGCGGCGACCGCTACCTGTCCACCGGCGTCTACGACGAGCCGCAGGCCTGAGCCCGCGGTCGAGCACGCTTTCCCTGCGGTGCGCCCGGCGCACCCTACACTGAATCTGCAGGTCGCCTGATGGCCAAACGCAATACCGGGCTGCGCTTCCAGCCGAGCGGCGGCGCACGCGCCGCACAACTGCCGGTCGGCAAGAAGCAACGCCTCTGCATCGAACGCCTGGCCCACGACGGCCGCGGCATCGCCCACGAGGGCGGCCGCACCTGGTTCGTCGCCGGGGCCCTGGCCGGGGAAACGGTCGAGGCCCGCGTGCTGGCCGCGCGCAGCCAGGTGGTGGACGCGCGGGTCGAGCGGCTGCTCGAGCCCAGCGCCCTGCGCCGCGAGCCGCCCTGTCCGCTGGCGGGACGCTGCGGCGGTTGCACCCTGCAGCACCTGCCGCACGCCGAGCAGCTGGCGCTCAAGCAGCGCACCCTGGCCGAGCAGCTGCAGCGTCTGGCCGGTCTGGCGCCCGAGGAGTGGGCGCCGCCGCTGGTCGGGCCGGAGTTCGGCTACCGGCGCCGCGCGCGCCTGGCGGTGCGCTGGGATGCCAAGGGCCGGCGGCTGGAGGTCGGCTTCCGCGCCGCGGCAAGTCAGGCGATAGTCGATCTGGACCGCTGCGCGGTACTGGTACAGGCTTTGCAATCGCTGCTCGCCGAACTGCCGGCGGTGCTGCGCGGCCTGCGCAAGCCGCAGGCCATCGGCCACGCCGAGCTGTTCCAGGGCACCGCCAGTGCGCTGCTGGTGCGCCACACCCAGCCGCTGGCGGAGGAGGATCGCGCCGCGCTGCGGGCCTTCTGCGCCGCGCACGGCGCCCAGCTGTGGTGGCAGGGCGAGGGCGAGCCGCAGGCGGACGAGCCGACGCAGGAGCTGGGCTATCGGCTGGAGGGCGAGGGGCTGACCCTGGCCTGGCGGCCGGGCGACTTCGTCCAGGTCAACGCCCCGGTCAACGAGGCGATGCTCGCCCAGGCCATGGCCTGGCTGGCGCCGCAGGCCGACGAACGGGTGCTCGACCTGTTCTGCGGCCTGGGCAACTTCGCCCTGCCGCTGGCCCGGCGCGCCGCCGAGGTGGTGGGGGTGGAGGGCGTGCAGGCGATGGTCGAGCGGGCCGCGGCGAATGCCGCGGCCAATGGCCTGGGCAATGCGCACTTTTTCCGCGCCGACCTGTCCCAGCCGCTGGGCCAGACGGGCTGGGCGCGCGGCGGTTTCGCCGCGGTACTGCTGGACCCGCCGCGTGACGGCGCGGCGGCGGTGGTCGGCCAGCTGCGTGCCCTGGGCGCGCGGCGCGTGCTCTACGTGTCGTGCAACCCGGCCACGCTGGCGCGCGACGCGGCAGCGCTGGCGCAGCAGGGCTATCGCCTGAAGCGCGCCGGCATCCTCGACATGTTCCCGCAGACGGCGCATGTGGAGGCGATGGCATTGTTCGAGGCGGACGCCGAGCGTCCGTAGGCGCACCGGTCCGCAGAAGGCCGGCGCAGGCAGGACCCGCGGAGGCGGGCCCTTGACCGGGCACGGCTGTTCCGTGCCCTGGCAGGAAAGGTGAAAGACGATGGTACAGGTAAGAGCGCAACAGCCGGTCAACACCGACGGCAGCATCAACCTCGAGGCCTGGCTGGATCACATCCTCGATGTCGACCCGGCCCTCGATCGCGACAGCCTGCGCAAGGCCTGCGAGTTCGCCCGCGAGGTCGAGCAGCAGGCGATCGCCGCGCAGAACATCTGGGCCGAGGGCATGTCGAGCTTCCGTACCGGCCTTGAGATCGCCGAGATCCTCGCCGACCTCAAGCTCGACCAGGAGTCGCTGGTCGCCGCCGTGCTCTACCGTGCGGTGCGCGAGGGCAAGACCAGCCTGGAGGCGGTCGGCCAGCGCTTCGGCGCCCAGGTCGCCAAGCTGATCGAGGGCGTGCTGCGCATGGCCGCGATCAGTGCCAGTCTCAATCCGCGCCAGTCCATGGTGCTTGGCGCCCAGGCGCAGGTGGAGAACCTGCGCAAGATGCTGGTGGCGATGATCGACGACGTGCGCGTGGCGCTGATCAAGCTGGCCGAGCGCACCTGTGCCATCCGTGCGGTGAAGAACGCCCCCGACGACAAGCGCTACCGGGTGGCCCGCGAGGTGTTCGACATCTATGCGCCGCTGGCCCATCGCCTGGGCATCGGTCACATCAAGTGGGAACTCGAGGACCTGTCGTTCCGCTACCTCGAGCCCGAGCAGTACAAGCAGATCGCCAAGCTGCTGCACGAGCGCCGTCTCGATCGCGAGCAGTACATCAACAGCGTGATGAGCCAGTTGCGCGAGGAACTCGACGCCACCGGCATCGAGGCCGACATCAGCGGCCGGGTCAAGCACATCTATTCGATCTGGCGCAAGATGCAGCGCAAGGGTCTGGAGTTCAGCCAGATCTACGACGTGCGCGCCGTGCGCATCCTGGTGCCCGAGGTGCGCGACTGCTACACCGCCCTCGGCATCGTGCACACCCTGTGGCGGCACATTCCCAAGGAGTTCGACGACTACATCGCCAACCCCAAGGAGAACGGCTACCGCTCGCTGCACACCGCGGTGATCGGCCCCGAGGGCAAGGTGCTGGAGGTGCAGATCCGCACCCACGCCATGCACGAGGAGGCCGAGCTGGGCGTGTGCGCCCACTGGCTGTACAAGGGCACCGACGTCAACTCCGGCTCCAGCCACTACGAGGAGAAGATCGCCTGGCTGCGCCAGGTGCTCGAATGGCACGAGGAGCTGGGCGACATCGGCGGCCTGGCCGAGCAGCTGCGCGTCGACATCGAGCCCGACCGCGTCTATGTGTTCACTCCCGACGGCCACGCCATCGACCTGCCGACCGGCGCCACACCGCTGGACTTCGCCTACCGGGTGCACACCGAGATCGGCCACAACTGCCGCGGCGCCAAGGTCAACGGGCGCATCGTGCCGCTCACCTACAGCCTGCAGACCGGCGAGCAGGTGGAGATCATCACCGGCAAGCACGGTGCGCCGAGCCGCGACTGGCTCAACCCCAACCTCGGCTACGTGACCACCTCGCGGGCGCGGGCGAAGATCGTCCACTGGTTCAAGACCCAGGCGCGCGACCAGAACGTGATCGCCGGCAAGAACTACCTGGAGCGCGAGCTGGTGCGCCTGGCGCTGACCGCGGTCGACCCCGAGCGCCTCGCCGAGAAGTGCAACCTGAAGACCGCCGAGGACCTCTACGCCGCTCTCGGCGCCGGCGACCTGCGCCTGTCGCAGGTGGTCAACGCCGCCCAGCAGCTGGTCGAGCCCGAGCGCAGCTTCGAGGTGGTCGACCTGATCGGCCGCCGTGGTCCCAGTGGCCCGCGCGGCGGACGCGACGAGATCCAGATCCTCGGCGTCGGCAACCTGCTCACCCAGATGGCCGGCTGCTGCCAGCCGGTGCCGGGCGAGCCGATCGTCGGCTACATCACCCAGGGCCGCGGGGTGAGCATCCACCGCCAGGACTGCCCGAGCGCCCTGCAGCTGCGCGAGCGCGAGCCCGAGCGGATCATCCAGGTCAGCTGGGGCCAGGCGCCGGCCAAGACCTATCCGGTGGACATCCAGATCCGCGCCTACGACCGCTCCGGTCTGCTGCGCGACGTGTCGCAGATGCTGCTCAACGAGAAGATCAACGTGCTGGCGGTCAACACCCAGTCGGACAAGAGCGACAACACCGCCAACATGCGCCTGACCATCGAGATTCCCGGCATGGAGGCGCTGGGCCGCCTGCTGGCGCGCATCTCGCAGCTGCCCAACATCATCGAAGCGCGGCGCAGCCGCTCGGGGGCCTGAGATGGACATGTACCGGCTGGACGACCTGCTGCACCTGATGGCCCGCCTGCGCGACCCGCAATACGGCTGCCCCTGGGACCTCAAGCAGGACTACGCCAGCATCGTGCCGCACACCCTGGAGGAGGCCTACGAGGTGGCCGATGCCATCGAGCGCGGCGACTTCGCCCACCTGCCGGGCGAGCTGGGCGACCTGCTGTTCCAGGTGATCTACTACAGCCAGCTGGGTCGCGAGGAGGGGCGCTTCGACTTCGCCCGGGTGGTCGACGGCATCACCCGCAAGCTGATCCGCCGCCATCCCCACGTGTTCCCCGACGGCGACCTGTACGGCGCGCCCGACCTGCCGAGGCTCGCCGAGGCGGCGATCCGGCAGCGCTGGGAGGAGATCAAGGCCGAGGAGCGCGCCGAGCAGGTGGCCGCGCCGGAGCAGCTGTCGCTGCTCGACGACATCCCCCAGGCGCTGCCGGCGCTGTCGCGGGCGGCCAAGCTGCAGAAGCGCGCCGCCCAGGTCGGCTTCGACTGGCCGGCGCCGCTGCCGGTGCTGGACAAGCTGCAGGAGGAGCTCGACGAGGTGCTCGAGGCGATGGCCGAGGGCGACCAGGCGCACATCGCCGAGGAGGTCGGCGACCTGCTGTTCGTCGCGGTCAACCTGGCCCGCCATCTCAAGGTCGAGCCGGAGGCGGCGCTGCGCGCGGCCAACCGCAAGTTCGAGCGCCGCTTCCGGTTCATCGAGCAGGCCTTGCGCGCCGCCGGCAAGGCCATGGATGATTGCCCCCTCGAAGAGCTGGACGCCCTGTGGGGCGAGGCCAAGCGCCAGGAGCGGGAAGGCCCGGCCTGCGGCTAGCCGCTCCCGCGCTCCATTCGCGACGGCGCGCCCGGGTGGCGTGCCGTCCCTGTCAGATTCCCCGGCAACAAGGTAAGTCATGAGTCTTTCCCTACGCGACCAGCTGCTCAAGGCGGGTCTGGTCAACGAGAAGCAGGCCAAGCAGGCGGCCAAGCAGAAGCAGAAGCAGCAGCGTCTGGAGCACAAGGGCCAGGCGGAGAAGGACGACTCGCAGCGCGAGGCGGCACTCAAGGCGCAGGCCGAGAAGCTGGCCCGCGACCAGGAGCTGAACCGCCAGCAGCAGGAGAAGGCGCAGAAGAAGGCGCTGGCGGCCCAGGTCAGGCAACTGATCGAGGGCAGCCGCCTGCCGCGACTGGATGGCGACGACTACTACAACTTCGTCGACGACAAGAAGGTCAAGCGCATCGCGGTCAACCCGATGCTGCGCGACAAGCTCAGCCGCGGCACCCTGGCCATCGTGCGTCTGGAGGGCAAGTACGAGCTGATCCCGCGCGAGGCGGCGCTCAAGGTGCAGGAGCGCGAGCCGCAGCGCATCGTCCTGCTCAACGTCGCCAGCGAGGTGCCGGACGCCGAGGACGATCCGTACAAGGATTACGTGATCCCCGACGACCTGATGTGGTGATCTTGCGGGTCAGGACTGCAGTGCGATGCGCCCGAAGCGCGCGCCGGGCGTCAGCGGCGTGATGGCGCGCAGGCGGTCCTGGCGCAGCTGGCGGGTGGCTCCGGCCACCTGCACCAGCAGCACTTCCTCCTTGTTCGGCAGGGTGCGGGTGTCCAGTGCGCGCCCTTCCAGCCAGCTGCCGTCGGTCAGCTCGATGCGCAGGCGGTAGCCGTACAGGCAGGCGATCTCCAGGTAGTCGTGGCGGTCGCAGGCCAGCGGCCGGTAGCTGTCGGACATGATGGCGGCCTCGCGGCAGGATGTTTTCTGCCAGCATACGCGCGCGCCCCGCACAGCAAAACGCCCGGCATGGACCGGGCGTTTTGCTGTGCGGGGACGAGGGCTTCAGCTGCCCTTGACGGCGCGGCCGTCGACCGTGCCCTGCTTGAGCATGATCTGGTATTCCTTGCCGTCCTTCTCCACCTGGTGCAGGCGCACCAGCAGGTGGCCCCAGTCCCTGGCGAACCACAGTACCGTCTTGCGGTTGGACTTGGTGGGGTCGCGCACCCGCTCGACCTTGAGGGCGGTGATCTGGCCGGCCTCGGTCTGCACCTGCTCCTCGCCGAGCACGCGGAAGTCGTAGGTCTCGATCTCGTCGCCGTCGAGCACCTGGTAGCTCATGCTCTTCTTGCCGGCGGCGACGTCTTCCTGCAGGGCCAGTTGGTAGGTGGACTTGTCGAGCAGGCCGCTCTTGAGTACCAGTTTCACCGGATGGTCGCGGTCGTGGCCGGTGACCATCTTGGCCTGCCAGTCGAAGTCGTGGGCGATGCTCTTGCTCTTGCCCAGGCCGCTGCGTTCGAAACGGTAGCTGAGCGGCACGAAGCGCTGCTTGTCGTAGCGGAAGCGGCTTTCCTCGCTCAGTCCGGCCACCAGCATCGAGGCCTTGAACTGCAGGGTCCAGCTGCCGTCGGCGGCCTTCGCCAGGTGGCGCTCGGCGCTGCCGCTGACCGGCACCTGCTGCCAGTCGGCGGTGTACTGGGCGCTGAAGGGTTCCAGGGCCAGGGCGGCGGTGGGCAGGCCGCAGAGGGCCAGGGCAAGCGTGAGCGCGCGGCGCATGACGATCTCCTTGATGGCGGATGCTTGCCCGCTGCCTCAGTGCGGCAGCGGCAAGTCGCGTATCTGCTGGCCGCTGGCCGGCAGGGGGGTGCCGTCCAGTTCGGCGCCCTGGTGGCCGAGACGCAGGCGTCCCTCGGCGAACCAGCGCACGGCCAGCGGATAGATGTGATGCTCGCCGATCTGCACGCGCTTGGCCAGCCGCTCGGGGCTATCGCCTGCCTGCACCGGCACCACGGCCTGTACGACCAGCGGTCCGCCGTCGAGTTCCTCGGTGACGAAGTGCACGCTGCAGCCATGCTCGGCATCCCCGGCCTCCAGCGCGCGCTGGTGGGTGTGCAGGCCCTTGTACTTGGGCAGCAGCGAGGGATGGATGTTGAGCAGGCGACCGGCATAGTGGCGCACGAAGCCCGGAGTGAGGATGCGCATGAAGCCGGCCAGCACCACCAGGTCGGGCCGGTGGGCGTCGATGGCCTCGATCAGTGCGGCATCGAAGGCCTCGCGGCCTTCGAACGCCTTGTGGTCCAGCACGGCGGTGGCGATCCCGGCGTTCTGCGCGCGGACCAGGCCGTAGGCATCGGCGCGGTTGGAGATCACCGCACCGATGCGGGCCGGGATGCCGCCTTCGGCGATGCCGTCGATCAGCGCCTGCAGGTTGCTGCCGGAGCCGGAGATCAGCACCACCACGTTGCAGGTGTTGCCCATCAGTGCGCCTTCAGGTTGTTCAGCACCACGCGCTCGGCGTCTTCGCCGCAGGCGGCGATGCTGCCGATCAGCCACGGGGCTTCGCCCGCGGCGCGCAGGCTGGCCAGGGCGGTGTCGACCTGCTCCTGCGCCACGCAGATGACCATGCCGACGCCGCAGTTGAGCACGCGGTGCATCTCGTGCTCGTCGACGTTGCCCTTCTCCTGCAGCCAGTCGAACACCGCCGGACGGGTCCAGCTGGCCACGTCGATCACCGCCTGGGCGCCTTCCGGCAGCACGCGGGGGATGTTGTCGAGCAGGCCGCCGCCGGTGATGTGGGCCATGGCCTTGACCGCGCCGGTGTCCCTGATCAGCTGGAGCAGCGGCTTGACGTAGATGCGGGTCGGCGCCATCAGCAGGTCGGCCAGCTTGGTGCCGTCCAGCTCGGTGGCCTCGATGTCGGTGCCGGACACCTCGAGGATCTTGCGGATCAGCGAGTAGCCGTTGGAGTGCGGGCCGGAGGAGGGCAGGGCGATCAGCGCGTCGCCGGTCTGCACCTTCGAGCCGTCGATGATCTCGCTCTTCTCCACCACGCCGACGCAGAAGCCGGCCAGGTCGTAGTCCTCGCCCTCGTACATGCCGGGCATCTCGGCGGTCTCGCCGCCGACCAGCGAGCAGCCGGCCAGTTCGCAGCCGGCGCCGATGCCGGTGACCACGGTGGCGGCCACGTCGACGTTGAGCTTGCCGGTGGCGTAGTAGTCGAGGAAGAACAGCGGCTCGGCGCCGCACACCACCAGGTCGTTGACGCACATGGCGACCAGGTCCTGGCCGATGCTGTCGTGCTTGTTCAGGTTCAGCGCCAGGCGCAGCTTGGTGCCGACGCCGTCGGTGCCGGACACCAGCACCGGCTGTTTGTAGCCGGCGGGGATCTCGCACAGGGCGCCGAAGCCGCCCAGCCCGCCCATCACTTCCGGGCGCGCGGTGCGCTTGGCCACGCCTTTGATGCGTTCGACCAGGGCTTCGCCGGCGTCGATGTCTACACCGGCGTCCTTGTAGCTGATGGAGGGTTGCTTGCTCATGAATGCGGGCCTTTGCGGGAAGTGCGGGAAAGCGCGCGATTCTAGCATCCTTGCCCGGGAGCGGCCATCACGGGCGGTTGCCGCCGTCCGGGCGGCTGTTTAAGGTATAGGCCTTGTCTGGCGCGCATCTGGCGCGTCCGTTGCCCTGTCGAGATGCCCCATGCGCCTGATCGCCCGCTGGTTCGCCTGCTGCCTGTTGTTCGCCACCCTGTCGGCCACCGCCGCGCAGGTCGAGGGATTGTACGAGGTGCACGAACCGGTGGCCTCGCAGGACCCGGCCGAGCGTGCTGCGGCGATGAGCCGCGCGCTGCAGACCCTGGTGGTGCGCCTGACCGGCAAGCGCGAGTCGGCCCAGGACAGCCGCCTGCAGCCGCTGCTGGCCGATCCGCAGCAGCTGGTGCAGCAGTACGTCTACGAGTCCGGCACGCCGGTGACCCTGTCGGTGGTGTTCGATCCGGTGCTCACCCAGCGCGCCCTGCGCGATGCCGGTCTGAGCCTGCTGAACGCCGAGCGCGCCAGCGTGCTGGCCTGGTGGCTGAACGAGGGCGAGACCGGCAGCAGCCTGCTGGCTGGGGACCAGGATGGCGCGGCCGTCCTGCGCGATGCCGCGCGCAATCGCGGTGTGCCGCTGAGCCTGCCGCTGGGCGATCTCGACGAGCAGCTGCTGGCCAATGCGCAGACCCTGCGCGGCAGCGACGGCCAGGCCCTGCAGGGCGCCTCGGCGCGCTACGCCGCCGACGCCCTGCTCGCGGTGGTGGCCAAGGGCGCCGCTGACAGCTGGCAGGCCGACTGGCAGCTGTGGATGGGCGACAAGCGCGCCGCAGGCTCCAGCAGCGCCGCCAGCCAGGCCGCCCTGGCCGACGCCGTGCTGCTGGAGGTCGGCGAGCAACTGGCCGGCCGTTTCGCCGCCAGCGCCGCGGCACAGAGCCTGACCCTCGAGGTGCAGGGCAGCGACCTCGGTCGCTATGTCGCCCTGCAGCGCCTGCTCGAACCCTTCGCGCCGCGCCTGCAGGCGGTGGTCGGCAGCAGCCTGGTCTATCAGGTCAAGGCCAGCCCCGAGCAACTGCGCGCCCAGCTGCAGCTCGGTCGCCTGCATGAGGTGCCGGCGCAGGCCGTCGACGCTCAGGCCGCGCCGCAGCCGCCCCAGCAGCCGCCGCTGCAGGTGCCGGCGCCGTCGGCCGATCGCCTGCGCTTCGCCTGGTAAGGCGACGTCTTCCTCCGGGGCTGGCAAGGAGTGCGCCCATGTTGAGCAATTCGCGCAGCTGGCTGTGGCTGGCCGGCCTGGTCCTGCTCGGCTGGCTGATCCACCAGCTGCAGCCGGTGCTGATGCCCTTCCTGGTCGGCACCCTGCTGGCCTACCTGGGCGACCCGCTGGTCGACCGCCTCGAGGCGCGCGGCCTGTCGCGCACCTGGGGCGTGGTGGCGGTGTTCACCCTGTTCAGCCTGATCCTGCTGGCCATGCTGCTGGTGCTGGTGCCGCTGCTCGGCCGCCAGCTGCTGCGCCTCTACGAGCTGGCGCCGCTGATGCTCGACTGGCTGCAGGGCACTGCGCTGCCGTGGGGGCAGCAGCAGTTCGGCCTGCGCGCCGACTTCTGGCGCCTGGACCGCCTCAAGGCCTTGTTCACCGAACACCTCGGCCAGGCCACCGACTTCGCCGGCCTGCTGCTGAGCCAGGTCACCTCGTCGAGCCTGGCGCTGCTGGCCTGGTTCGGCAACCTGTTGCTGATCCCGGTGGTGAGCTTCTACCTGCTGCGCGACTGGGACCTGATGCTCGCCCATCTGCGCAACCTGCTGCCGCGCCGCCGCGAGGGGCTGGTGGTGCGTCTGGCCGGCGAATGCCACGAGGTGCTCGGCGCCTTCCTGCGCGGCCAGCTGCTGGTGATGCTGGCACTGGCGCTGGTCTACGCGGCGGGGCTGATGCTGCTCGGTCTCGAGCTGGGCCTGCTGATCGGCGTGCTTGCCGGCCTGGCCAGTCTGGTGCCGTACATGGGCTTCGTGGTCGGCATCGCCGCGGCGCTGGTGGCGGTGCTGTTCCAGTTCGGCCTCGAGTGGTATCCGCTGCTCGGCGTGCTGGTGGTGTTCACCGTCGGCCAGCTGCTCGAGGGCATGTGGCTGACCCCCATGCTGGTCGGCGACCGCATCGGCCTGCACCCGGTGGCGGTGATCTTCGCCGTGCTCGCCGGCGGCCAGCTGTTCGGCTTCACCGGCGTGCTGCTGGCGCTGCCGGTGGCGGCGGTGATCATGGTGCTGCTGCGCCATGTGCACGACTTCTATAAACTGTCAGCACTTTACGGAGAGTCAGGCGATGGCTCGCAGGAGCCGTCGGAGTCCCCATGAAACCCATCCAGCTGCCTCTGGGTGTGCGTCTGCGCGATGACGCCACCTTCGCCAACTACTATCCCGGGGCCAACGCGGCCGCACTGGGGTACGTCGAGCGCATGTGCGAGACCGATGTCGGCTGGGCGGAAAACCTGATCTACCTGTGGGGCGCCGAGGGCGTCGGGCGCAGCCACCTGCTGCAGGCCGCCTGCCTGCGCATGGAGCAGTTCGGCGGCCGCGCGGTGTACCTGCCGCTGGATACGGTGGCCATGTACGGCCCGCAGCTGCTCGACAACCTCGAGCAGTGCGACCTGGTGTGCATCGACGAGGTCGACCTGGTGGCCGGCCACCCGACCTGGGAAGAGGCGCTGTTCCACCTGTTCAACCGCCTGCGCGACGCCGGCCGGCGCCTGCTGCTGTCGGCCTCGGCACCGCCGCGCGAGGTGCCGATCAAGCTGCCCGACCTCAAGTCGCGGCTGACCCTGGCGCTGGTGTTCCAGCTGCACGGCCTGTCCGACGAGGACAAGCTGCGCGCCCTGCAGCTGCGCGCCTCGCGTCGCGGCCTGCACCTGACCGACGAGGTCGGCCGCTTCATCCTCACCCGCGGCTCGCGCAGCATGAACTCGCTGTTCGACCTGCTCGAGCAGCTCGACCACGCCTCGCTGCAGGCGCAGCGCAAGCTGACCATCCCCTTCCTCAAGGAAACCCTCGGCTGGTGAGGCTGGCGTAGGGTGGGTTACGCCGCGGTGCGGCTGACCCACCCTGCGCATCCCCGCATCATTCCCCGGCCAGCTTGCGCTGGTACTGGAAGCTCCAGCGCGTGTACAGGGTGGCGCTGCAGAACAGCAGCACGCTGAGCGCCGCCTCCAGGCTGCCGTAGACCAGGCGGCCCGGCTCGAAGGCGGTGACCACTCCCTGGATGAAGTACAGGTTGACCACGTAGCAGGCCCAGGCGTGCACGCGCACGTTGCCGAGCAGGATGCCGGGGGCGAGGATCGCCAGCGGCAGCAGGTGCACGCCGAGGATCACCCAGGGGCGTGCGCCGTGCAGGTCGACGATCAGCAGGTACCAGACGCCGAGCAGCGCGATCAGGGCGAGGAAGGTGGCCAGGCTGGCCCAGCGCGCCAGGCGGCGGCGTGGCTCCAGCCATTCCAGCGCCGGCAGCGGTTTGTTCTTGCGCGCCATCTCAGCTCCCCAGTTTCAGCGCGGTCTGCGCCAGGCGTTGGCCCAGTGCGCGGCACAGGGCGGTCTCGTGTTCGTCGAGGGTGCGCTTGCCGTCGGCGCCGGCGTGGTGGCTGGCGCCGTAGGGCGTGCCGCCGCCACGGGTCTCCAGCAGCGCGGTCTCGCTGTAGGGCAGGCCGCAGACCAGCATGCCGTGGTGCAGCAGCGGCAGCATCATCGACAGCTGGGTGCTCTCCTGGCCGCCGTGCAGGCTGGCGGTGGAGGTGAACACCCCGGCCGGCTTGCCGACCAGCTCGCCGGTCAGCCACAGGCTGCTGGTGCTGTCGAGGAAATGCTTGAGCGGCGCGGCCATGTTGCCGAAGCGGGTCGGGCTGCCCAGCACCAGGCCGGAGCAGTGCTTGAGGTCGTCGAGGGTGGCATAGATCGCGCCTTCCTCGGGGATCTCCGGGGCCACCGCCGCGCACTCGGGGGAGACCGCCGGCACGCAGCGCAGGCGCGCCGCCAGGCCGCCCTGCTCGATGCCGCGGGCGATCTGCCGCGCCATCTCGGCGGTGGCGCCGTGGCGGCTGTAGTAGAGCACCAGGATGTAGGGCTGGCTCACGGCAGCAGCTCCAGAACGCGCTCCGGCGGCCGGCCGACCACCGCCCGGTCGCCGGCCACCAGGATCGGCCGCTCGATCAGTCGCGGGTGGGCGAGCATGGCGGCGATCAGCGCCTCGTCGTCCAGCGCCGGGTCGGCCAGGTTGAGCTCCTGGTAGACTTCCTCGCCGCTGCGCAGCAGCTGGCGAGGGGTGTAGCCGAGCTTGGCGAGCAGCGCACGCAACTCCGCTGCCGACGGCGGGGTGTCCAGGTAGCGCACCACGTGCGGGGCGAGGCCGCGGGCCTCGAGCAGTTCCAGCGCGCCACGGGATTTCGAGCAGCGCGGGTTGTGATACAGGGTCAGGTCGGTCATCTCGGTTGGCCCGTGACTGGAGGAGGGCGCTATTCTAACCGGGCCGGCCCCCGGCCCTGAACCTTCCCGAGCGAGACGGGACGATGCCGCCTACAAAGGAGTGTCGATGCATCCTCACCTGCAGCAGGCCTGGCGCTTCGCCGAGCGGCTGGTGCGCCGCTTCTTCGCCGACCGCGTGCCGCAGAGCGCCGCGGCCCTGACCTACACCACCCTGTTCGCGGTGGTGCCGATGATGACCGTGACCTTCGTCATGCTCGCCGCCGTGCCGGCCTTCCGCGATCTCGGCGAGCCGATCCAGGCGTTCATCTTCCACAACTTCGTGCCCTCGGCGGGCGAGCAGGTGCAGCAGTACCTGCGCGGCTTCAGCAGCCAGGCGCGCGAGCTGACCTGGATCGGCGTGGCGCTGCTGGGAGCGACCGCGCTGCTGACCCTGAGCACCATCGAGGGCGCCTTCAACCAGATCTGGCGGGTGCGTCGGGCACGTCGCGGCCTGTCGAGTTTCCTGCTGTACTGGGCGATCCTCAGTCTCGGCCCGCTGCTGCTCGGCGCCGGTTTCGCCGCCAGCACCTATGTCACTTCGCTGAAGTTCCTCTCCGGCCCCGAGGCGTTGCCCGGCGCGGCGACCCTGCTCGGCCTCACTCCGCTGCTGAGCGGCATCGCCGCCTTCACCCTGCTCTACGTGGCCGTGCCCAACACCCGGGTGCGCCTGCGCCACGCGCTGGTCGGCGGCGTGTTCACCGCCCTGCTGTTCGAGGCGGCCAAGGCGCTTTTTGCCCTCTACGTCAGTCTGTTCCCCGGTTACCAGCTGATCTACGGCGCCTTCGCCGCCGTGCCGCTGTTCCTGCTGTGGATCTACCTGGGCTGGCTGATCGTGCTGGCCGGTGCCGAGCTGGTCTGCCATCTCGGCTCGCCGGACAGCTGGGAGGGACGCGCACGCCCGGCGCTACTCAACCTGCTCGGCGTGCTGGCGCAGTTCCACGAGGCCCAGCAGAGCGGTCGCGCCCTTTCCCGCGAGGCGCTGGCGCAGCGGGGCTGGGGGGTGGACGACGAGGAGTGGCTGGCGCTGATCGACTTCCTCGAGGGGGAGCGCCTGGTCAGCACCACCGGCGGCGGCGACTGGGTGCTGTGCCGCGACCTGTCGCGGCTGTCGCTGGCCGAGCTGCTGGGGCGCAGTCCCTGGCCGCTGCCGGCGCTGTCCGGCCTGCCGGAGCGTCTGCCGCAGACGCTGCCGGCACCCTGGTATCCGCGCCTGCGCGAGGCCCTGCAGGCCCTGGAGCAGGCGCGCGCGGAACGGTTCGGCGACAGCCTGGCGCAGTGGCTGGCGGGGAAGGGCGGGAGCTGAGTCTCAGATGAGCACGCTGGTCACGGGCTGCACGAAGATGTCCTCGATGCGCACGCTGCGCGGCGCGACGGCACTGCGCAGGCGCAGCTCGACGGCGGCGAGCTGCTGCCGCACCGGCAGGCGCGCCACGCCGGAGAGCAGGATGCGCTGGCGCATGTCGAGGCGACCGTGGTCGATCAGTACCTCGTGTGACTGGTTGCCGTCGAGGTAGCTGACCAGCAGCGACACCGGCAGCTCGCTGAGACCGGGCAGGTGCAGCCAGGCGGCGATCTCCAGCTCCAGGACGCGGCCGTTGCCCAGGCTGCCCTGGCGGCTTGCGGCGGCCAGTTGGGCGGCGGTCAGGGTGTGCAGCAGCTGGTCGTGGTGGGATGCCATGGTAGTCTCCGCTGAATGATCTCGAGCGGCGGCATTATAGGTAGTCGTCTTCGGCGGTTTTGTGGCGCCGTTCGGGTGTTGTGATTCGCGCGCTTGCTGATTGGTCGGTTTTTTGTCGTTTTGTGGGGCGGCCGTGAGGGTGGTCGGGGAGCACCGATGTGCTCGCGGTGGCTCGGGAAGCGAGGGGGCAGTGAGATGATGCTGAAGACATGGCGGAGACTGCTGCCGCTGGCAGTCGGCCTGCTGCTGGCCGCCTGTGGCGGGGAGGACTGGGGCCCGGACCAGCACGGTCGGCCGGTGGCTGCGGAACAGCTGGAGGGCCGCTGGCTGGTGGTCAACTACTGGGCTGAATGGTGCGGCCCCTGTCGCAGGGAGATACCGGAGCTCAATCGCCTGGCCGAGGAGCTGCAGAGCGCTCCGGTGCGGGTGGTGGGGGTGAACTTCGATGCCCTGCAGGGCGAGGAACTGGCCCGCGCCGTCGAGGCGCTGGGCATCCGCTACGCCAACCTGGCGCAGGATCCGGCGCCGCGCCTGGGGCTGGCGCCCAGCCAGGTGCTGCCGGTGACCTGGCTGGTCGATCCGCAGGGCCGGGCGCGCGAGCAACTGAGCGGCGAGCAGACGGCGTCGGGCCTGCGCGAGCGGCTGCGCGCGCTGGGGGCTACGCTGCCATGACGGCGGCGCGTGCGGCCTGGTTGGCGCACGTTCACGGATATGTGATATTCGTCACGCCGAACGCCCCGTCCGGTTCGGCGCCTGCGCTGCACCGCGGCGGGTACCTTCGGCACTTCTCCGGGCCTTGCGATGAACAACGGCAACCACCCCCCGCTGGTCAAGATCGTCGACCTGTTGATGGACGCCATCTGCGTGGTCGATGTCGAGGGGCGCTTTCTCGCCGTCAGCGCCGCCTGCGAGCGCATCTTCGGCTACCGGCCGGAGGAGCTGATCGGCCGGCCGATGATCGAGCTGGTCGCCGACGAGGATCGTGCGCGCACCCTGCAGGCGGCCCGCGAGATCATGGCCGGCGAGCCCAAGCTCAATTTCGAGAACCGCTACCGGCGCAAGGACGGCCGCTATGCCGATATCCAGTGGTCGGCCTGCTGGCTGGAGAGCGACGGCGTGCGGATCGCGGTGGCGCGGGACGTCAGTGCGCGCCGGCGCGCCGAAAGGCTGCAGGCGGCGCTCTACGCCATCTCCGAGGCGGCCCATGCCGCCAGCGATCTGCTGGCGCTGTTCGAGCAGATCCGACGGATCATCGGCGAGCTGCTGCCGGTGCGCGGCTTCTTCGTTGCCCTGCGCGATGAGCGCGGCGAGCGCTTGACGCTCGCCTATCCATCCTCCGCCGAGTCCGCCGCTGCCGTCGAGTTGTGCGCGCAGATCGTCCGCAGTCGGCAGGCGCTGTTGCAGGCCGGCGTGCAGCCGGACGATGGCTGCTGGCTCGGTGTCCCGCTCGACTGCCAGCAGGGCGTCATCGGCGCGCTGCTGCTGGAAAGCCCGGCCGGCGGTACCGGCTACGGCGAGCAGGAGCGCGAACTGCTGCAGTTCGTCTCGGCGCAGGTCGCCACCGCCATCGAGCGCAAGCGCCTCTACGCGCGCCTCGCGCACGCCGCGCAGCATGACGCCCTGACCGGCCTGGCCAATCGGGAGCTGCTCTCCGAGCGCTTGCAGGGAGCGCTGGCCCGTGCGCGGCGCAGCGGGCAGCTGCTGGCGCTGCTCTACCTCGACCTCGACGACTTCAAGCGGGTCAACGACACCCTGGGTCACGCCGCCGGCGACCGTCTGCTCCAGGAGACGGCGCGCCGGCTGCTGCAGACGGTGCGCGCCAGCGACACGGTGGCGCGCATCGGCGGCGACGAGTTCGTGGTGCTGCTCGAGGGCATCCTGCACGCGGAGCAGGCCCCGCAGGTGGCGGAGAAGATTCGCGCGGCCCTGGGGCGGCCGCTCGAGCTGGCGGGGGGCGCGCCATGCATGTTGCCGAGCATCGGCATCGCGCTCTATCCCGGAGATGGCGAGAGCGAGTTCGAGCTGCTCCGCCAGGCGGATGCCGCCATGTATGCGGTCAAGCAGCAGCGTGCGGCGCAGCGAGCGGCGGCCCTCGGCGCGGCCGCTCCCGGCAGGACGGCGGGGGAAAGCGCCGGAGGCTGATCAGTCGCCGCGGGGCGTGTCGCTGGCCACCCGGCCGGCATCCTCGAGCAGCGCCTGGACCAGTTCCTGCTGCAGCTCGGGGTCGTTGCGGGTCAGCTCGATCAGGCTCTGCTCCAGCTCGCTGGCTTCCTCTTCCAGTCCCAGTTCGGACAGGCGCTTGACCCGGTGCACCCAGTGGGTCACGTCGTCGCCCTCCAGGTCGGCGTAGATCAGCTCGTGGGCTTCCCGCAGGCGGCCGCGCAGGCTGTGGCTGAGCCGCAGGGTGACTTCGGCGCGGGCCTGTCCCTGGGGATCCTCGGCGCGCAGCTGCAGCCTGGCGATGTGGCCCAGATCCTGCTCGGCGAACGGGCTGTCGAGCAGGTTGAGACGCAGCACGCCGTTGCGGCTGGTGGTCAGCTCGTAGGTCTGCTCGCCGACCTGCACCTGCACCGGACGCTCGGCCCAGGGCAGGCTGGAGTATTCCAGACGGGGCTCGCCCTGCTGCTCGTCGAGCGCGGCGAGGTTCTGCTGGGCGCGGCCGTTGGACTCGACGTTCATCAGCGGGTTGAGGCCGGCGAAGCCGTAGCTGATCCAGTCGCGGGTGGCGCTTTCCGGCAGGTGGCCGAGCAGGGGCACGTTGAGCACGTTGGCGCCGATGCCGGCGACCACCGCCAGCGCGCCCAGCGGGATCTCGTAGAGTTCGCGCCAGGGCTGGTAGGGGGTGTAGCGCTGGTAGCGGCGCGTCACCTCGAACGGGGTGACCTCGAAGGTCTTCTGCTCCTGGATGCGCACCCGCCGCTGCGGCAGCTCGAGCACCGGCGAGCTGCCGGCGTCGATCTGCAGGCTGTGGTCGAGCAGCTTGCGCTCGACCCGCTCCTCGAGTTCGCTGCGCTGGGGCAGCTGGTTGGCACAGCCGGTGAGGAGCACGGCGCCGCACAGGGCGGCGCCGGCAAGGCGATGGTGGCGTCTGGGCATGATCTCGGTTAGCGGTTGATACGGGCGGCGAGGAACGCCTGGATCTCGGCGAGCGGCACGTTCTGCGCCTCGCTGTCGCGGCGGCCCTTGTATTCGAGAACCGATTCGGCCAGGCCGCGCTCGCTGACCACGATGCGGTGCGGGATGCCGATCAGTTCCATGTCGGCGAATTTGACGCCCGGACTGGTCTTCTTGTCACGGTCATCGAACAGCACTTCGTAGCCGGCAGCGGTCAGCTCGGCGTACAGGCGGTCGGCAGCTTCCTTGACCGCGGCGTTCTCGTACTTCATCGGCACGATGGCGATCTGGAACGGCGCCAGCGCCTGCGGCCAGAGGATGCCGCGCTCGTCCCAGTTCTGCTCGATGGCGGCGGCCACCACGCGCGACACGCCGATACCGTAGCAACCCATGATCAGGGTCACCGGCTTGCCGTTCTCGCCGAGCACCGAGACGTTGAGCGCCTGGCTGTACTTGGTGCCGAGCTGGAAGATGTGGCCGACCTCGATGCCGCGCTTGATCACCAGGGTGCCCTGGCCGTCCGGGCTGGGGTCGCCCTCGACCACGTTGCGCAGGTCGGCGACCGCCGGCAGCGGCAGGTCGCGCTCCCAGTTGAGGCCGAAATAGTGCTTGCCGTCGACGTTGGCGCCGGCGGCGAAGTCGCTGATCAGCGCCACCGAGCGGTCGATCACGCAGGGGATCGGCAGGTTCAGCGGGCCGAGCGAGCCGGGACCGGCACCGATGGCGGCGCGGATCTCGGCTTCGGAGGCGAACACCAGCGGGCTGGCGACCAGCTCGTGGTTGGCGGCCTTGATCTCGTTCAGTTCGTGGTCGCCGCGCACGATCAGGGCGATCAGCTTGCCTTCCTCGGCGGCGTGCACCACCAGGGTCTTCACGGTCTTGTCGATGGCCAGGCCGAACTGGGCGACCAGCTCGTCGATGGTCCTGGCGTCCGGGGTGTCGACCAGGCGCAGTTCCTCGGTTGCCGCACCACGCGCCTTCTCGCGCGGGATGGCCTCGGCCTTCTCGATGTTGGCCGCGTAGTCGGAGCTGTCGCTGAAGGCGATGTCGTCCTCGCCGGACTCGGCCAGCACGTGGAACTCGTGGGAGCCGGTGCCGCCGATCGAGCCGGTGTCGGCCTGCACCGGGCGGAAGTTCAGGCCCAGGCGGGTGAACACGTTGCAGTACGCCTGGTGCATGCGGTCGTAGGTTTCCTGCAGCGACTCCTGGGTCATGTGGAAGGAGTAGGCGTCCTTCATCAGGAATTCGCGGCCGCGCATCAGGCCGAAGCGCGGGCGGATCTCGTCGCGGAACTTGGTCTGGATCTGGTAGAAGTTGATCGGCAGCTGCTTGTAGCTGTTCAGCTCGTTGCGCGCCAGGTCGGTGATCACTTCCTCGTGGGTCGGGCCGACGCAGAAGTCGCGCTGGTGGCGGTCCTTGATGCGCAGCAGCTCGGGGCCGTACTGCTCCCAGCGCCCGGACTCCTGCCACAGCTCGGCCGGCTGGATGGCTGGCATCAGCACTTCCAGGGCGCCGGCGGCGTTCATTTCCTCGCGCACGATGTTCTCCACCTTGCGCAGCACGCGCAGGCCCATCGGCAGCCAGGTGTACAGGCCCGAGGCCAGCTTGCGGATCATGCCGGCGCGCAGCAGCAGCTGGTGGCTGATGACCACGGCGTCGGTGGGGGTTTCCTTGAGGGTCGAGATCAGATACTGGCTGGTACGCATGGGCAGGATGATCCGGTTTCGCTGAACGGAAAAATGCCCGCATTGTACGGCGCGGGTCTGGTGGCGTACAGGGCGGGGGAGGGCTGTGCGGGGCTGGAAAAGCAGAAGCCCGGCGCGGGGCCGGGCTTCCGTTTCGTCGGTACGACCGAGGAGCCTTACAGGATGCTCAGCGGGTACTCGGTGATCACGCGGATCTCGTCCAGATCGTTGCCTCCGATGTTGCCGCCGCCATTGAATTCGCTGTTGGCGCGCCAGGTGGAGTGACGTACGCGGATGGACAGGTCCTTGGCGGCGCCCTCCTGGAACACGTACTTGGCTTCCAGGTTGCGCTCCCACTCCTTGCCGTCTTCGACAGTGCTGTAGTAGCTGTAAGCACCGGTAGCCTTGGTGCCGTCGATGTCCTCACCGGTGATGTAACGCGCCATGAAGCTCAGACCCGGCACGCCGTAGCTGGCCATGTCCAGGTCGTAGCGCAGCTGCCAGGACTTCTCGTTCGGCGCGTTGAAATCGGAGTACTGCACCGAGTTGGCCAGGAAGATCGAGTCGCCGTAGTTGCGGCCGTCCATGGAGATGTAGTCGAACGGCACGTCGCCATCGACCTGCTGGTGGGCCAGGGTCAGCTTGTGCGCGCCCAGGGTATAGGCGGCGGACAGCGACCAGGTGGTGTTGTCGATCTTGCCGGCCTTCTCGTCACCGGTTTCGCTGGTGTCGTAGACGTTGGCGTCGAAGGTCAGCGCCTGGCTGTCGCTCAGCGGGATGTTGTAGTTCAGGTTGGCGTAGTACTGGTTCCAGACGTCCTCCAGCTGGGCGCCGTACAGGGTGACGCTGAAGTTGTCGGTGAAGGCGTAGGTGCCACCCAGGTAGTCGGCGCTGCCGACTTTGTCGCCGACGCCGAGGCCGTAGGCGGTAGTGATTTCACCATCGCTGTTGGTTTCGCGGCTGCCGTCGCGGATGGCGGTGAAGTGGCCGGCGTCGATGCTCAGGCCGTCGACTTCGCTGCTCAGCAGTTGGAAGCCGGTGGCGGTGCCCGGGAACAGGCGGGCAGTGCCGGTGGCGAACACCGGGGAAGTCGGGATCAGGTGGCCGTACTTCAGCTCGGTGTTGGAGATGCGCGCCTTCACTGCGCCGCCAGCGTAGGAATACTCATCCTGAGCTGCGCAGCCGTCAGCACTGCAGTCCTCGGTGGAGGTCGGCAGCAGGCCGGTGCCGCTGGTGCCCTTGCCGCTGTCCAGCTTCAGACCCAGTGCCGCATGGGCGTCGATGCCGAAGCCGACGGTGCCCTGGGTGTAGCCGGACTCGAAGGTGGCCAGAACGCCGTGGGCCCACTCTTCGCGGTAGCTCTGGCCACCAGTGTTGTTACGGAAGTCGCGGTTGAAGTAGTAGTTCTTGTTCAGCAGAACCAGGCTGCCGTCCTCGACGAAGCCCTTGGACTCGGACTGCGCGCTGGCCTGGGCCAGCTGGGAGGAAGCGGCAGCCACGGCCAGTGCGATGACGCTCAGTTTCTTCAGTTGCATATCGGATTGCCCCTAGGTTTCTTTTCGAAGTACTTGTGGCCCTGTGAATGGATCTGACAGGGCAGGACTTTCTTTTTGTCGGCGGTCACTTATAGCACGGAGCTCAAGTGTCGCGGAAGTTGCCTGCTCTCGCGTTCGTCGCGCTTGTCGACGGGGACAAGTTTCCGTCGTTTCCGCCGCGCCCCATCCGCGCTTAAGACTGCGTTAAGTCTGCCGTACCAGAATTGCCTCATACCCTAGAGGGAGGCCCCATTCATGGCACCGCTTCAGGCTGGTCGGGACGATTTTCTGGCGACGGTCGGCACGAATGCCGAACTGGCGTTGCATCTGGCTATGCAAGAGCCGTGCACAAGCCGTCGCAGACAGCTGGAAAACTTCATCGGCGAGCGCTTCGCCGAACACTATGGCGCACGGATCCGCCACTTCATGCCCTGCCTGCTGGGGCTCTATGACGGCGGTCAGCAACTGCAGGCCGCCCTCGGCGTGCGCTGTGGCCAGCAGGGCTCGCTGTTTCTCGAGCACTACCTGGATGCGCCGGTCGAGCAACGCATCGCCGAACTTAACGGCGGCAGCCTGCCGGCGCGCGGGCGGATCGCCGAGGTCGGCAACCTGGCTTCCGTGGGCGGCGGCTATGCCCGCCTGCTGATCGTGTCGCTCACCGAGCTGCTGGCCACCGCGGGCTTTCGCTGGGTGGCCTTCACGGGCACTCCGCTGCTGCTCAACAGCTTCCAGCGCCTGGGCTTGAGCCTGCTGCACCTGGGCCCGGCCGATGGCCAGCGCCTCGGTGCGGAGCTGGCCGATTGGGGCAGCTACTACGCCACCCAGCCGCAGGTGATGGTCGGCGACGTGCTGGCCGCCCACCAGCGCCTGCAGGCGCTGGGCATCTACCGGCGGCTGGGTTACCAGCCGCGCCATGCACTGGACGGAGAGCTCGCCCATGTCGCCTGCGGTTGAACGTTTCCGCCAGCAACTGGCTGATCACGGTACGCGCATCGCCCTGCGCGGCGCCGACCGGCAGTGGACCTACGCCGAACTGCTGCACGAAATCGACTCACGCCGGGCCCTCCTGCACCAGTGCGGGGCGCGGCGCCTGGCGATCGCCCTGGACAACGGCCCCGACTGGCTGTTCTGGGATCTGGCCGCCCTGCTGGCCGGCCTGGTCTGCGTGCCGCTGCCGGGGTTCTTCTCGCCGTCACAGCAGCGCCACGTGCTGGACAGCGCCGGCGTCGACACCCTGGTCACCCGTGATCCGCATGGCTTCGTCGCCCTGGATTTCGTCCCGCGCGGCGCCCTGTGCCAGCGTGAGGTGAGTGACCCGGCGCCGCTGCCGGCCGGCACGGCGAAGATCACCTACACCTCCGGCACCACCGGCCAGCCCAAGGGCGTGTGCCTGTCGGCCGAGGCCATGCTGAACGTGGCGCAGAGCATCGCCGCGGCCACCGCCGGCAGCGGCATCGAGCGCCACCTGTGCGTGCTGCCGCTGGCGGTGCTGCTGGAGAACCTGGCCGGCAACTATGCGCCGCTGCTGATCGGCGCCTGCCTGGAAATCCCGCCACTGGCCGCGGTCGGCATGCGCGGTGCCAGCCAGTTCGAGCTGCCCGCCTTCCTCGCCAGCCTGGCGCGGGTGCGGCCGAGCAGCCTGATCCTGCTGCCGCAGCAACTGCTGGCGCTGGTCACCGCCGCCGAGGGCGGCCAGCCGCTGCCGGACTCGCTGCACTTCATCGCCGTCGGCGGTGGCCGGGTGGCGCCGCAGCTGCTCGAACGCGCCGAGGCCCTGGGCCTGCCGGTGTTCGAGGGCTATGGCCTGTCCGAGTGCGCCTCGGTGGTGTGCCTGAACACGCCCGAGGCGCGCCGCATCGGCAGCGTCGGCCGGCCGCTGGCGCACGCCGAGGTGCGCCTGGCCGACGACGGCGAGGTGCTGGTGCGCGGGGCGACCTTCCTCGGCTACCTCGGCGACCCTCTGCGCCCGGGCGAATGGCTGGGCAGCGGCGACCTGGGCCACTGGGAGGACGGTTTCCTGGTCCTGCACGGGCGCAAGAAGCACCAGTTCGTCACCGCCTTCGGCCGCAACGTCAATCCCGAGTGGGTGGAGGCCGAGCTGGTCCAGCAGTTGCCGATCGCCCAGGCCTGGCTGCACGGCGAGGCGCTGCCGGCCAACGTCGCGGTGCTGGTGCCGCGCGGCGAGGCCAGCGATGCGCTGCTGCAGTCGGCGGTGGATGCGGTCAACGCCGGTCTGCCCGACTACGCCCGCGTGCATTTCTGGCTGCGCGCCGAACAGCCCTTCAGCGAGGCCGGCGGCCTGGCCACCAGCAACGGCCGGCTGCGCCGCCCCGCCTTGTATCAGCATTACCGCAGTGCCATCGAACGTCTGCTCGCCGAGGCGAGCGTCCAAGTTCAAGAGGAACAGCCTTCATGAGTTTCTACGAGTCCCTGCAGCAGCAGACCCAGGCCGAGCGCGAGTACCTGCTGGCGGCGCCTATCTTCGCCGAGGTGATGGCCGGGCGGATCAGCCTGGAGAGCTACGTCGCCTTCCTCGGCCAGGCCTACCACCACGTCAAGCACACCGTGCCGCTGCTGATGGCCTGCGGGGCGCGCCTGCCCGAGCGCCTGGAGTGGCTGCGGGGCGCGATCGCCGAGTACATCGAGGAGGAGTACGGCCACCAGGAGTGGATCCTCAACGACATCCGCGCCTGCGGCGCCGACGCCGAGGCGGTGCGCCAGGCCACGCCCAACCTGCCCACTGAGCTGATGGTCAGCTATGTCTACGACCGCATCGCCCGCTGCAACCCGGTGAGCTTCTTCGGCATGGTCAACGTGCTGGAGGGCACCAGCATCGCCCTGGCGACCCAGGCGGCGCAGATCATCCAGGATCGCCTGCAGCTGCCGGCGCAGGCGTTCAGCTACCTGACCTCGCACGGCAGCCTGGACATCAGTCACGTCGCCTTCTTCGAGAAGCTGATGAACCGCCTCGACGACGCCGACGACCAGGCCGCGGTGGTGCACACCGCCAAGGTGGTCTACCGCCTGTACGGCGACATGTTCCGCAGCCTGCCGCTGTCGCGGGAGAGTCAGCATGCGACTGCCTGATTGCCGCATCCTGCTGACCGGCGCGACCGGCGGCATCGGCCAGCAGCTGGCCGAACACCTCTGCGCGGGCGGCGCGCGCCTGCTGCTGGTCGGCCGCCAGGCCGAGCGCCTGGCGCAGCTGGCGCAGCGCTGCCAGGGGCGCGCCGAGAGCGTGTGCGCCGACATCACCGAGAGCGCCGGGCGCGAGGCGGTGCTGCAGGCGGCGCGCCGCTTCGGCGGCATCAACCTGCTGATCAACGCCGCCGGGGTCAACCACTTCAGCCTGCTCGAGCAGCATGACGAGGAGGCCATCGCCGCCCTGGTCCAGCTCAACGTCACCGCCACCCTGCAGCTCACCCACCGCCTGCTGCCGATGCTGCGCCAGCAGGAGCGGGCGCTGGTGGTCAACATCGGCTCGACCTTCGGCTCCATCGGCTACCCGGGCTTCGCCGCCTACTGCGCCAGCAAGTTCGCCCTGCGCGGCTTCTCCGAGGCGCTGCGCCGCGAGCTGGCCGACACCCGGGTCAAGGTCATGTACGTCGCCCCGCGCGCCACCCGCACCGGCATGAACGAGCAGAGCGTGGTGGCGATGAACGACGAGCTGAAGGTGGCGATGGACGACCCGGCCTGGGTGGCCGAGGCGGTGGTCGCCGCCATCGGTCGCGAAAGCGAGGAGCTCTACCTCGGCTGGCCGGAAAAGCTCTTCGTGCGTCTCAACAGCCTGCTGCCGCGGGTTGTCGACCAGGCGCTGCGCAAGCAGCTGCCGATCATCCAGCGCTTCGCGCGCGGCAAGTCATGAGCGGCGCAGCCCCTGCTGGCTGTGTGTCGTCGATGCTGAGCTGGTGCGGTCCGGGGGCGCGGCGACTGCGCCCGAGGCCGGCCAGCGAGCACGTATCCCGGGAATGGAGTGGAACCATGTCGAAATCCTTCGTGCGCAATCTGGTCCTCGGCGGCGCCCTGCTGCTCAGCCTGCCGAGCTTCGCCCTCACCGCTGCCGGCGAGCAGAGCCTGAAGCAGTTGCAGGGGCGCTGGGCCGAGATCAACTACCAACTGCCCGAGGCGCAGCGCGAGGCTGCCTTCGCCAGGCTGGCGGGCGAGGCCGAGGCCGTCGTCAAGGCCGAGCCGCAGGCCCCCGAGCTGCTGATCTGGAACGGCATCATCCTCAGCACCTGGGCCGGCGCCAAGGGCGGGCTGGGCGCCCTGGACCTGGTCAAGCAGGCGCGCAGCCAGTTCGAGCGGGCGATCGAACTCGATCCCAAGGCCCTCGATGGTTCGGCCTATACCAGCCTGGGCTCGCTCTACTATCAGGTGCCGGGCTGGCCGGTCGGCTTCGGCGACGACGAGCGCGCCGAGCAGTTGCTCAAGCAGGCGCTGACCCTCAATCCCGATGGCATCGACCCCAACTACTTCTACGGCGACTTCCTGCTGCGCGAGAAGCGCTATGCCGAAGCCGAGAAGGTGCTGGAGCAGGCGCTGGCGGCACCGCCGCGCCCGGGGCGCGAGGTGGCCGACGCCGGCCGCCGCAAGGAGGCCCAGGCACTGCTGGAGAAGGCGCGGGCCAAGCTGCGCTGAGTCGCCGGCGACGATTCGAGCGCCGGGTCGGCGAGGGTGCGATACTCTCGCCCGCCCGGCGTTTTCGTGCCGGTCAGGGTCCCGAATCGAGGAGGTGTGGATGCGGATTTTGCTGGTGGAGGACGACAGGGGGCTGGGCGAGGGTATCCGCACTGCGCTCAAGCCCGAGGGCTATACCGTTGATTGGGTGCAGGACGGCGCCAGCGCCTGGCATGCACTCAGTCACGAGGATTTCGATCTGTGCGTGCTGGATCTCGGCCTGCCGCGCATGGATGGCCTGGAGGTGCTGCGCCGCCTGCGCGGCGCCGGCAATGCGATGCCGGTGCTGGTGCTCACCGCGCGCGACGCCACCAGCGACCGCATCGCCGGCCTCGATGCCGGCGCCGACGATTACCTGGTCAAGCCCTTCGACGTCGCCGAACTCAAGGCGCGCCTGCGCGCCCTGCTGCGGCGCAGTTTCGGTCGCGCCCAGCCGGCGCTGGAGTACCGCGGCATCCGTCTGGAGCCGGACAGCCAGCAGGTGACCTTCCAGGGCGTGGCGGTCAACCTGCCGCGCAAGGAGTTTCTCCTCCTCCACGAGCTGCTCGCCCAGCCCGGGCGGGTGCTGACCCGCGACCGGCTGCAGCAGGTGCTCTACGGCTGGGACGAGGAGGTGGAGAGCAACGCCCTCGAGGTGCACGTGCACCACCTGCGCAAGAAGTTCTTCCCCGAGCTGATCCGCACCGTGCGCGGCGTCGGCTATCTGGTGGACAAGGCGTGAGGCTGCGCTCGATCCGCTCGCGCACCCTGGCGCGGGTGCTGGGGGTGCTGATCCTGGCACTGACGGTGATCTCCTGGCTCAGCTACAGCGACGCCAAGCACGAGATCGAGGAGCTGTTCGATGCCCAGCTGGCGCAGAGTGCGCGTCTGCTCGAGGGCATGGTCGGCGGCGAGCTGTCGCCGGCGCTGCGTGCGACCCTGCAGCAGGCGCTGGATGCCGCCCTGCGCGTGCGGGACGAGCCGGATGGTGGCCCGGCGCTCGTCGAGGGGCACCGCTACGAAACCAAGCTGGCCTTCCAGGTGCTCGACGGGCGGGGACAGGTGCTGCTGCAGTCGGCCAGCGCACCCCCCGGGCTGCTGGCCAGCCTGCTGCAGCAGACCGGCGCGCAGGCGCCGGCAGGCGTGTCGCTGGCCGCCCGGGCCGAGCGGCTGGTCGGCTACCACACGCTGAGCCTGGCAGATGCGAAGTGGCGGCTGTTCGTGCGCCAGGACCTGGCCGACCGCCACTGGATCCTGGTCGCCGAGCGCGAGGATGTGCGTGGCGAACTGGTCGGCAGCATCACCCTGCGCAGCCTGCTGCCCGACCTTGTCGGCCTGCCGCTGCTGGCGCTGCTGGTATGGTCGGCGGTCGGCCTCGGCCTGCGACCGCTGCAGCAGGTGGTCGGGCTGATCAAGGCACGTGATGCGGAAAACCTCGCCCCGCTGACCCTGGCGCCGTTGCCCCAGGAGCTGGAGCCGATGGTCGCTGCCCTCAACCGCCTGCTCCTCCAGGTCACCACCCTGCTGGAGCGGGAGAAGCGCTTCCTCGCCGATGCCGCCCACGAGCTGCGCACGCCGCTGGCGGTGCTGCGCATCCACGCGCAGAACGCTCTGGAGGCGCCGGAAGCCGCCGACCGCGAGGCGGCCCTGCGCCAGCTGGTGGCCGGGGTCGAGCGCGCCACCCGCGTGGTGACCCAGTTGCTGACCCTGGCGCGCCTGGAGCCGGCTGCCCGCCAGCTGGGCATGGCCGAGCTGGACCTGGCGAGCTACGTGCGCGGCGAGCTGGCCGAGCTGATCCCGCTGGCGCTGGAGCGCGACCAGGAGCTGAGCTTCGACTGCGACGACATGGCGGACCACCGCCTGCTGGGCGATGCGCCGAGCCTCGGCACCCTGCTGCAGAATCTGGTCGGCAATGCCGTGCAGTACACACCTGCGGGCGGGCGCATCGCCGTCAGCCTGCAGGTCGAGGCACAGCGCGTCGGTCTGCGGGTGGCCGACAGCGGTCCGGGCGTGCCGGCCGAGCAGCGCGAGCTGCTGTTCCGCCGCTTCTATCGCCAGGGCGAGGGGCAGGGCGCCGGCCTGGGGCTGTCCATCGTGCAGCGCATCGTCGAGCTGCATCGCGGCGAGATCCAGCTGGCGGAGTCGCCCCTCGGCGGGCTGCAGGTCGAGGTGTGGCTGCCGCGCGGCCTGTCGCCGGCCAGCTGAGGAGGCAGCTGTGGCACACTGGCGCGCATCGCCACCCCATCCCAAGGAGATGCAGCCATGTTTGCCCTCGATCCGCGCCTGGAGCAGGACACCCTGCACATGGGCGACTTCCCCCTGTGCCGCCTGCTGCTGATGAACGACGCCAGCTATCCCTGGTTCATCCTGGTGCCGCGCCGCGAGGAGGTCAGCGAGCTGTTCCAGCTCGACGCGGCCGACCAGCGTTCGCTGTGGCGCGAGACCCTGCTGCTCGCCGAGCTGCTCAAGGACACCTTCAAGGCCGACAAGATGAACGTCGCCACCCTCGGCAACGTGGTCAGCCAGCTGCACATGCACGTGATCGTGCGGCGGCGCAACGACGCCGCCTGGCCGGCGCCGGTGTGGGGGCGCCAGCCGGCGCAGCCCTACACCGCGGAGCAGGTCCGCGAGGTGCGCGCCAAGCTGCGCCTGGTGCTCGATCCCGAGGACTTCCGCTTCGCCCCGGAGGCCGCATGAGTCTGGAGCTGCGCGTCACCGAACTGGAAACCCGCCTGGCCTTCCAGGACGACACCCTGCAGCAGCTCAGCGACGAGCTGCTCGCCCAGGGCCGGCTGATCGATCTGCTGCAGCGCCAGATCGCCGCGCTGGCCGCGCGCCAGGCCGAGCTGGTCGGCCAGATCGGTCCCGCCGAGGACGAGGCGCCGCCGCCGCACTACTGAGCAGGTCGCGAATGACCGGATCACGAATGACCGGGTCACGAATGACCGGGTCCGCAAACGACAGCGCCCGCCGATTGGCGGGCGCTGTCGTTGCGAAGGGGCTCAGTCCTCGAGGATCTGCACGTCCTCGGCCTGCAGGCCCTTGTCGCGCTGGACCACGGTGAACTCCACGCGCTGGCCCTCGACCAGCACCCGGTGGCCGTCGCCGCGGATGGCGCGGAAGTGCACGAAGATGTCGTCGCCGCTGTCGCGGGAGATGAAGCCGAAGCCCTTGGAGGTGTTGAACCACTTCACCGTGCCGGCTTCGCGCGGGCTTCTCGCCTCGCCGCGGCTGGTGGCGGCGGCCGGCCTGGCGCTCGGCGCCGGGCGCTGCGGGGCGCGCTGGGCGGTCTGTGCCGCCGGCGCGGCGGCGGCCTCGGAGGCGGCCGCACGCGGCTGCGGCAGCAGTTGCACCAGCGCCGCGAGGGCCAGGGCGAGCAGGCACAGCAGCACCGCCGGCTGGCCGCCTAGGCTATTCAGCGGCACCAGAAGGGTCAGGCTCTGCAGGATCACGGCAAGCAGCAGCAGGGCGCTGGCCAGGCGCTGCAGGCGCACGCGCGTGGTATCGGCCAGGGGGGCGACCAGCAGGTTGGCCAGGCCGGTGAAGGCCAGGTACAGGGCGTCGGGCTGCTGCAGCCAGGGCAGGGCGTCGGCGCGCAGGCTGGGGACGAACGACAGCAGCAGGGCGGCCGCGCCCGATAGGAGATGGACGGTTTTCAATATGCTCAAAGAACTCACCTTGGTAACGACGGATACTGACGATGGCGTCCGGGCGTGACGGGGGCGAAGCGGGAAGGGGAACGCCCGGAGAGGGGCGTACAGGTCAGGCCGGACGGCGCCGCGACGGCCTCGGCGAGAAATTGACGCGAGCGGTGCGGACGCGGCGGCTATTTAACCGTAAAGGCAGGCAGCGCTCAATTGCGCCGTTGGGCAAAGGCGCTCGCCTGGCGGGGTGGGGACCTGCAGGTGCGCTGTGCGGAGCGGCTGTCGGTGCGCCGAGGGTGGCAGCCTTCCGGCGGGCTGCGGCCAAGCGGCATTCTCGCGCGCCAGCATGATGCGCGGGCCGGGAAAAGCGCCGCCGGCGATGGCGCCAGCGGCGGGCCGCAGGGCCTGCGCCGCGTGATTGTTTCAGGCTATAATCCCCGCCCTTTATCACGGCAAGGCCTGCTGCCCGCGTGCCTGCGTCGCGCCGGCGGCCGTGGCGGCAGCGGTTGCCCACGGCAACCGCGGAGCGACCGCCGCCGGCAATCCACGACTGACCTTTGAGAAGCGAACCGACCATGATGCGCAGCCACTATTGCGGCCAACTCAACGAAAGCCTGGACGGCCAGGAAGTCACCCTGTGCGGCTGGGTCCATCGCCGTCGCGACCACGGCGGAGTGATCTTCCTCGACATCCGCGACCGCGAGGGGCTGGCCCAGGTGGTGTTCGACCCGGATCGCGCCGAGACCTTCGCCAAGGCCGACCGCGTGCGCAGCGAGTACGTGGTGAAGATCACCGGCAAGGTGCGCCTGCGCCCGGCCGGTGCGGTCAACCCGAACATGGCCTCCGGCGCCATCGAGGTGCTGGGCTACGAGCTGGAAGTGCTCAACCAGGCCGAGACCCCGCCGTTCCCGCTGGACGAGTACAGCGACGTCGGCGAGGAGACCCGCCTGCGCTACCGCTTCATCGACCTGCGTCGCCCGGAGATGGCCGCAAAGCTGAAGCTGCGCTCGCGCATCACCAGCAGCATCCGCCGCTACCTGGACGACAACGGCTTCCTCGACGTCGAGACGCCGATCCTCACCCGCGCCACCCCGGAAGGCGCGCGCGACTATCTGGTGCCGAGCCGCACCCACGCCGGCAGCTTCTTCGCCCTGCCGCAGTCGCCGCAGCTGTTCAAGCAGCTCCTGATGGTCGCCGGCTTCGACCGCTACTACCAGATCGCCAAGTGCTTCCGCGACGAGGACCTGCGCGCCGACCGTCAGCCGGAATTCACCCAGATCGACATCGAGACCAGCTTCCTCGACGAGCAGGACATCATGGGCCTGACCGAGACCATGATCCGCAACCTGTTCAAGGAAGTGCTGGACGTCGAGTTCGGCGAGCTGCCGCACATGACCCTGGCCGAAGCCATGCGCCGCTACGGCTCGGACAAGCCGGACCTGCGCATCCCGCTGGAGCTGGTGGACGTCGAGGACCAGCTCAAGGATGTCGAGTTCAAGGTGTTCGCCGGCCCGGCCAACGATCCCAAGTGCCGCGTCACCGCCCTGCGCGTGCCGGGCGGTGCGAGCATGCCGCGCAAGCAGATCGACGACTACACCAAGTTCGTCGGCATCTACGGCGCCAAGGGCCTGGCCTACATCAAGGTCAACGAGCGCGCCAAGGGCGTCGAGGGCCTGCAGTCGCCGATCGTCAAGAACATCCCGCTGGACAACATCAACGTGATCCTCGATCGCGTCGGTGCGGTGGATGGCGACATCGTGTTCTTCGGCGCCGACAAGGCGAAGATCGTTTCCGAAGCCCTCGGCGCCCTGCGCGTCAAGCTGGGCCACGACCTGAACCTGCTGACCTGCGAATGGGCCCCGCTGTGGGTGGTCGACTTCCCGATGTTCGAGGAAAGCGACGACGGCAGCCTGACCGCCATGCACCACCCGTTCACCGCGCCGAAGTGCAGCCCGGAGGAACTGGAGGCCAACCCGGCTGCCGCGCTGTCGCGCGCCTACGACATGGTGCTCAACGGCACCGAGCTGGGCGGTGGTTCGATCCGCATCCACAGCAAGGAAATGCAGCAGGCCGTGTTCCGCGTGCTCGGCATCAGCGAGGAAGAGCAGCAGGAGAAGTTCGGCTTCCTGCTCGATGCACTGAAGTTCGGCGCGCCGCCGCACGGTGGCCTGGCCTTCGGCCTGGATCGCCTGGTGATGCTGATGACCGGCGCCAGCTCGATCCGCGAAGTGATCGCCTTCCCGAAGACCCAGAGCGCCGCCTGCGTGATGACCCAGGCGCCGGGCGTGGTCGACGCCAAGCAGCTGCGCGAACTGAACATCCGCCTGCGCGAGCAGCCCAAGGCCGAATAAGCCGACACAGGAGCCTGGTTAAGCCAGGCTCCTTCAGTTTCGGCGCGGCAAAAGTACAAGATCCACCAGCAACACGACGGAGAGAGTCATGGCAGGTCATTCCAAATGGGCCAACATCAAGCACCGCAAGGAACGTCAGGACGCCAAGCGCGGCAAGATCTTCACCAAGCTGATCCGCGAACTGACCGTCGCGGCCAAACACGGTGGCGGCAACCCGGCTGACAATCCGCGCCTGCGCCTGGCGGTGGACAAGGCCCTGACTGCCAACATGTCGCGTGACGTCATCGAGCGCGCCATCGCCCGCGGCGCCGGCACCAATGAAGCCGACAACATGGTCGAGCTGAGCTACGAGGGCTACGCGCCGAGCGGCGTGGCGATCATCATCGAGGCGATGACCGACAACCGCAACCGCACCGCGGCCGAAGTGCGCCATGCCTTCAGCAAGTGCGGCGGCAACCTCGGCACCGACGGTTCGGTGGCCTACATGTTCGACCGCAAGGGGCAGATCAGCTTCGCCCCGGGCGTCGACGAGGACGCCCTGATGGAGGCGGCGCTGGAAGCCGGCGCCGACGACGTGGTCGCCGAGGAGGACGGTTCGGTCGAGGTGTACACCTCCTTCGCCGACTTCCTGTCGGTCAACGAGGCGCTGACCGCCGCCGGCTTCAAGGGCGACGAGGCCGAGGTGGCGATGATCCCGTCGATCACCGCGCCGATCACCGACCTGGAGACCGCGCAGAAGGTGCTCAAGCTGATCGACATGCTGGAAGACCTCGACGACGTGCAGAACGTCTACCACAACGCCGAGATCCCCGACGAGATCATGGAGCAGCTCGGCTGAGGCCAGGTGTCGGTGTGACCCGAGCCGGAAGGAGCCCCGTCCCTTCCGGCTTTGTTTTTGGGCGCGTCGTCATGCTCCGGCGTGTCGGGCGTGACGACGCGGCAGGGGGCACCTATACTCGCGGCTGGATAAATAGCCAGTGAGTGACGCTGGCGGACAAGGCGGATGACCCCTGCATGACCCTGATCCTCGGCATCGACCCCGGTTCGCGCATCACCGGTTACGGCGTGGTGCGCGACACCGGGCGCGGCTGCGAGTACATCGCCTCCGGCTGCATCCGCACCGGCGACGGCCCGCTGCCCGAGCGCCTGCAGAAGGTCTACCGTGGCGTGCGCGAGGTGATCCGCCTGCACGGACCGGTGATGCTCGGCATCGAGCAGGTGTTCATGGCGCGCAACGCCGACTCCGCGCTCAAGCTCGGCCAGGCGCGCGGCGCGGCGATAGTCGCGGCGGTGGAGGAGGGGCTGAGCGTCGCCGAGTACACCGCCAGCCAGGTCAAGCAGGCGGTGGTCGGCAGCGGCGCGGCGGACAAGCAGCAGGTGCAGCTGATGGTCATGCACCTGCTGGGCCTGCTGCAGAAGCCGCAGATCGACGCCTCCGACGCCCTGGCCATCGCCCTCTGTCACGCCCACCACCGGCAGAGCCTGATTCCCCATGGCCTGGCCACCGCCCGCCGGCGCGGCGGGCGCCTGCGCCTGTAACCCGAGGAGCCCATCTTGATCGGACGTTTGCGCGGTACCCTGGCGGAGAAGCAGCCGCCGCACCTGCTGGTCGACGTCAATGGCGTCGGCTACGAGCTGGAGGTGCCGATGACCACCCTGTACCGCCTGCCGGGCGTCGGCGAGGCGCTGACCCTGCACACCCACCTGGTGGTGCGCGAGGACGCCCAGCTGCTCTACGGCTTTGCCGAGAAGCGCGAGCGCGAGCTGTTCCGCGAGCTGATCCGCCTCAACGGCGTCGGTCCCAAGCTGGCCCTGGCGCTGATGTCCGGCCTCGAGGTGGACGAGCTGGTGCGCTGCGTGCAGGCCGGCGACACCAAGGCGCTGACGCGGGTGCCGGGGGTCGGCAAGAAGACCGCCGAGCGTCTGCTGGTGGAACTCAAGGACCGTTTCCAGGTCTGGGAAAGCATGCCGGCCATCGCCCCGCTGGTGGTGGAGCCGGCGCGTGCACCGGCGGTTTCCAGCGCCGAGGCCGATGCGGTCAGCGCCCTGGTGGCGCTGGGCTTCAAGCCGGCCGAGGCCAGTCGCGCCGTCAGTCTGGTGGACGCTGCCGACCTGTCCAGCGAAGAACTGATCCGCCGTGCCCTCAAGGGCATGGCCTGAACCCGTGGGTGAATCCCGATGATCGAAGCCGACCGCCTGGTCACCGCCAGCCCGCGTGAGCGCGAGGAGCAGCAGGATCGCGCCATCCGCCCGCTCAAGCTGGCCGAGTATATCGGCCAGCCGGTGGTGCGTGAGCAGATGGAGCTGTTCATTCGCGCCGCGCGCGGACGCAGCGAGGCGCTGGACCACACCCTGATCTTCGGCCCGCCGGGGCTGGGCAAGACCACCCTGGCCAACATCATCGCCCAGGAGATGGGCGTGTCGATCAAGAGCACCTCGGGGCCGGTGCTGGAACGCCCGGGCGACCTGGCCGCGCTGCTCACCAACCTCGAGCCGGGCGACGTGCTGTTCGTCGACGAGATCCATCGGCTGTCGCCGGTGGTGGAGGAGGTGCTGTACCCGGCGATGGAGGACTACCAGCTCGACATCATGATCGGCGAGGGGCCGGCGGCGCGCTCGATCAAGCTCGATCTGCCACCGTTCACCCTGATCGGCGCCACCACCCGCGCCGGCATGCTGACCAACCCGCTGCGCGACCGCTTCGGCATCGTCCAGCGCCTGGAGTTCTACGGCGTCGCCGACCTGGCGACCATCGTCGGCCGCTCGGCCGGCATCCTCGGCCTGCCCATCGACGCCGAAGGCGCCTACGAGATCGCCCGCCGCGCGCGCGGCACGCCGCGCATCGCCAACCGGCTGCTGCGCCGGGTGCGCGACTTCGCCGAGGTGCGCGGCCAGGGCGCGATCAGCCGCAGCATCGCCGACCGCGCGCTGGACATGCTGGACATCGACGCCCACGGCTTCGACCACCAGGACCGCCGCCTGCTGCTGACCATGATCGACAAGTTCGACGGCGGCCCGGTGGGCATCGACAACCTGTCGGCGGCCATCGGCGAGGAACGCCATACCATCGAGGACGTGCTCGAGCCCTACCTGATCCAGCAGGGCTACATCATGCGCACGCCGCGCGGGCGGGTGGTGACCCGTCACGCCTACCTGCACTTCGGCCTCGATGTGCCGGGGCGTCTCGGCGAGGGCCGTGGCGCCGCAGCGGCCGCAGGCGACGACTGACGGAAAAAATAGTTGCCACGACCGTTGGCAACCGGGGGAGCCGGGACTAGAGTATGCGCGCGCAAAACAAGAGCCAGCCGTTCAGCCACTGTTGTCGGGTCTATTACGAGGACACCGATGCCGGTGGCGTTGTCTATTACGTCAACTACCTCAAGTTCATGGAGCGGGCCCGCACCGAGCGGTTGCGTGCGTCGGGCCTTGCCCAGTCGCAGCTGGTCGGCGAGAACCTGCTGTTCGTCGTGCATTCGGCCGAGGCCCGCTACCTGGCGCCGGCCCGGCTCGACGACGAGCTGTCGGTCAGTGCCGAGGTGGTGGAACTCAATCGTGCCAGTCTGGTCTTTCGCCAGCAGGTGCGCCGCATGTGCGACGATGCACTGCTCTGTGAAGGGCGTATCACGGTGGCCTGCGTGCGCGCCGACAGTTTCAAACCCCGGGCCATTCCCGAAGCGCTGCGAGCAGCCTTCGCCGGGCCGGGTCCAATCCCTGCAGGAGAGTAAGCGTGGAAGCCAACGCCGTTGACCATATGTCGATGTGGAGCCTGATCAGCAATGCCAGTTTCGTGGTGCAACTGGTGATGCTGGCCCTGGTCGCCGCCTCGGTCACCTCGTGGATCATGATCTTCCAGCGCAGCAGCATGCTGCGTGCCGCCAAGAAGGGGCTGGACACTTTCGAGGAGCGCTTCTGGTCGGGCATCGACCTGTCCAAGCTGTACCGCCAGGCCGGCAGCAACCCCGACCCGGACTCCGGCGTCGAGCAGATCTTCCGCGCCGGCTTCAAGGAGTTCTCCCGCCTGCGCCAGCAGCCCGGCGTCGACCCGGATGCGGTGATGGACGGTGTCAACCGTGCCATGCGCGTGGCCATTTCCCGCGAGGAGGAGAAGCTCGAGCAGAGCCTGCCGTTCCTCGCCACCGTCGGTTCGACCAGCCCGTACGTCGGCCTGTTCGGCACCGTGTGGGGCATCATGAACTCGTTCCGCGGTCTGGCCCAGGTGCAGCAGGCCACCCTGGCCACCGTGGCGCCGGGCATCGCCGAGGCGCTGATCGCCACCGCCATCGGCCTGTTCGCCGCGATTCCGGCGGTGATCGCCTACAACCGCTTCTCCGCCCGCGGCGAGATGCTGATCAACCGCTACTACACCTTCGCCGACGAGTTCCAGGCCATCCTGCACCGCAAGGTGCACACCAGCGACGATTGACGCCGTCTCCGGCCGCGCCCAGCACGGCGCCGCCGGATCCGCTTTTCCGACAGGTTCGATTCAAGACATGGCCAGAATTCGCAACAGACGCAAGCCGGTCGCCGAGATGAACGTCGTGCCCTACATCGACGTCATGCTGGTGCTGCTGGTGATCTTCATGGTGACCGCGCCGATGCTCAACCAGGGGGTCAAGGTCGACCTGCCCAAGGTGAGCAGCGAGGCGCTGCCGCAGGACAACAACGCCCAGGTGCTGACGATCTCGATCAAGGCCGACAAGACCTACTACTGGAACATGGGCAGCGAGGTCGACGTCGACACCGTGCAGGACACTGCGCTGACCCTCGAGCAGATGACCCAGGCGGTCACCGCGATCATGAGCCAGAACCGCAGCCAGGGTAAGCCGGTGCAGGTGTTCGTGCGTGCCGACAAGGCGGTCGACTACGGCGCGGTGATGGCGGCCATGGGCGGTCTGCAGCAGGCCGGCGTGGGCAACGTCGGGCTGATTACCGAGGCGCCCTGATGCAGCAGCGTGAGCGCTCTCCTTCGGAAAGCTACTTCTGGCCGAGCATCTGGGCGGTCGGCCTGCATGTGCTGATCTTCGCCATGCTGTTCGTCAGCTTCGCCATGACCCCGGAGCTGCCGCCGTCGCGGCCGATCGTCCAGGCCACCCTGTACCAGCTGAAATCGCAGAGCCAGGCGAAGGTGCAGACCAACCAGCGCATCGCCGGCGAGTCGCAGAAGACGGCGGCGCCGCAGTACGAAACCGAGCAGATGGAGCAGAAGAAGGCCGAGCAGCAGAAGATCGCGGCGGCCAAGGCTGCGGAACAAAAGCGCGCCGAGGAGGCTCGAAAGGCGGAGCAGGCCAAGGCTGCCGAGGCGCAGAAGCAGAAGGAAGCTGACGCGGCCAAGGCCGAGGCGCAGAAGAAAGAGGCTGCCGCCAAGGCCGAGGCCGAGAAGAAGGCTGCCGAACAGAAGCAGCAGGCCGACATCGCCAAGAAGAAGGCCGCCGAGGAGGCAGCGAAGAAGAAGGCTGCCGAGGAGCTCGCCAAGAAGAAGGCGCAGGAGGAGGCCGCGAAGAAGAAAGCCGCGGAGGAGGCCAAGAAGAAGGCCGCCGAGGAGCAGGCGAAGAAGGCTGCCGAAGAAGCCAGGAAGAAGGCTGCCGCCGAGGAGGCGAAGAAGAAAGCCGCCGCCGAGGCCGCCCGCAAGGCGCAGGAGGACAAGAAGGCCGCCGCGCTGGCCGAGCTGCTCGCCGACGACGTGCAGCATCAGCAGGCGCTGGCCGACGAGGTCGGCGACAAGGTGGCCGGCAACCTCGATGACCTGATCATCAACCTGGTCAGCCAGCAGTGGCGGCGTCCGCCGTCGGCGCGCCAGGGGATGAGCGTGACGGTGACCATCCAGATGCTGCCCGACGGCACCATCACCAACGCCAGCGTGACCCGCTCCAGCGGCGACGTGGCCTTCGACAATTCGGCGGTAGCCGCGGTGCGCAACGTCGGCCGCATACCGGAAATGCAGCAACTGGACCGGGCGACCTTCGACCGCATGTATCGAAAGCGCGCCATGATATTCAAACCGGAGGACTTGAGCCTGTGAACACCCTGATCCGCATGGCCCTGCTGGGCCTGGCGCTGCTCGCCGGTGTGGCGAGGGCAGCCGACCCGCTGGTGATCTCCAGCGGTACCGACCGGGCCATCCCGATCGCCGTGGTGCCGTTCGCCTCGCAGGGCGGCGCCGTGCTGCCCGAGGACATGGCCGAGATCGTCGGCAACGACCTGCGCAACTCCGGCTACTTCGAGCCGATTCCGCGGCAGAACATGATCAGCCTGCCGAGCCAGGCCGGCGAAGTGATCTACCGCGACTGGAAGGCCCTCGGCGCGCAGTACGTGCTGACCGGCAGCATCGTGCCCGGCGGTGCCGGCGTGCAGATCCAGTACGCGCTGTTCAACGTCACCACCGAGCAGCAGATGCTGACCGGCAGTGTCGGCGGCAGCACCGCCCAGCTGCGCGACATGGCGCACTACATCGCCGACCAGTCGTTCGAGAAGCTCACCGGCATCAAGGGCGCCTTCTCCACCAAGCTGCTGTTCGTCACCGCCGAACGCTTCTCGGCCAACAACACCCGCTACACCCTGCAGCGCGCCGACTACGACGGTGCCCGCGCGGTGACCCTGCTGCAGTCGCGCGAGCCGATCCTGTCGCCGAGCTTCGCCCCGGACGGCCGGCGCATCGCCTACGTGTCGTTCGAGCAGCAGCGCCCGCGCATCTTCGTGCAGCACATCGACACCGGCCGCCGCGAGCAGGTCACCAACTTCGAGGGCCTCAACGGCGCGCCGGCCTGGTCGCCGGACGGCAGCCGCCTGGCCTTCACCCTGTCGCGCGACGGCAACCCGGAGATCTACGTGATGGACATGGGCAGCCGCCAGGTGCGCCGCGTGACCAACAGCCCGGCGATCGACACCGAGCCGTTCTGGGGCAAGGATGGCCAGACCATCTACTTCACCTCCGACCGGGGCGGCAAGCCGCAGATCTACAAGACCAGCATCGGTTCGGGTGGCGCGGAGCGGGTGACCTTCATCGGCAACTACAACGCCAACCCCAAACTGTCCGCCGACGAGAAGACCCTGGTGATGGTCCATCGCCAGGACGGCTTCACCGTGTTCCGCGTGGCGGCCCAGGACCTGCAGCGCGGCACCCTGCGCGTGCTCTCCGCGCAGACCAGTCTGGACGAGTCGCCCACTGTCGCGCCCAACGGCACCATGCTAATCTACGCCACCCGTCAGCAGGGCCGTGGAGTGCTGATGCTCGTCTCCACCAACGGACGCGTTCGTCTGCCGCTGCCTGCAGCTCAGGGTGAAATCCGCGAGCCTTCCTGGTCGCCCTACATTCAGTGAGGGCGCGCTGCTGCTCGTTTTAATGCGTTGTCCTGAACAAGTTGTTTTTGAACACACCACTGGGGTTTTGAAAGATGGAAATGCTGAAATTCGGCAAGTTTGCTGCGCTGGCTCTGGCTATGGCAGTTGCCGTGGGTTGCTCGTCCAAGGGTGGCGACGCCGCTGGCGAAGGCGCTGTTGATCCGAACGCCGGCTACGGTGCCAACGCCGGTGCCGTCGATGGCAGCATGAACGGTGAAGAAGCCGCTCTGCGCGCCATCACCACCTTCTACTTCGAGTACGACAGCTCCGACCTGAAGCCGGAAGCCATGCGCGCCCTGGACGTCCACGCTCGCGATCTGCAGGCCAACGGCGCCCGCGTCGTCCTGGAAGGCCACGCCGACGAGCGCGGCACCCGCGAGTACAACATGGCTCTGGGCGAGCGTCGCGCCAAGGCCGTGCAGCGCTACCTGGTCCTGCAGGGCGTTTCCCCGGCCCAGCTGGAGCTGGTGTCCTACGGTGAAGAGCGTCCGCTGGCCGCTGGCAGCGGCGAAGAGAGCTGGGCGCAGAACCGTCGCGTCGAGCTGAAGAAGTAAGAAGCCATGCGCAAGCACTCCCGTCTCCTGACCCTGCTGGCCCTGGCCGCGCCCCTCTCGACCTGGGCCCAGGTGCCCGTCATGGAGGGCAGCAGCGGTTATCCGCCGTCCGGTTACGGGGCGACGGGGGCTGCTTACGCCGGTGGCGCGGCGCCTGCCGCGCCCACCTCGGCGCAAGGCGAGCTCTTCCTGCAGCTGCAGCAGCTGCAGGAAGAGGTTGCCCGCCTGCGCGGCACCCTGGAAGAGCAGCAGTACGAGATCCAGCAGCTCAAGCAGCAGAGCCTCGAGCGCTATCAGGACCTCGACAGCCGGCTGTCCGCCGCACCCCAGGCTCCTGCCCAGGCACCGGTGGCACCTGCCGTCGGCGCATCGGGCGCCGCTCCTGCCGCCCAGGCTCCGGCTGCCAATGCCGCACCGGGGGATCCGGCCAAGGAGAAGCTGTTCTACGACGCCGCCTTCGACCTGATCAAGGCGAAGGACTTTGCCAAGGCCGACCAGGCCTTCACCGCATTCCTGCGCAAGTATCCGAGCAGCCAGTACGCCGGCAACGCCCAGTACTGGCTGGGTGAGGTCAAGCTCGCCCAAGGCGACCTGCAGGGCGCCGGCCGCGCCTTCGCCCAGGTCAGCCAGAGCTATCCGCAGCACCAGAAGGTCGCGGACTCGCTGTACAAGCTGGCCGATGTCGAGCAGCGCCTCGGCAACGCCGGCAAGGCCAAGGGCATCCTCCAGCAGGTGGTCGCCCAGTATCCGGGCACCTCGGCCGCCCAGTTGGCTCAGCGCGACCTGGCCCGCCTGCCCTGACGGCAGGCCTTGCCGATGAAACCCGCGCCTGGCGCGGGTTTTTTCGTTAAAATCGTCGTCCTTTTCCACATCCTGCAACGGAGGCGGTTGGCCTGTTTCGCCAGCACGCCCGGGGCTTATGAATCAGACTCTGCGTATCACCGAAATCTTCTATTCGCTGCAGGGCGAAGCGCGTACCGTCGGCCTGCCGACCGTGTTCGTCCGCCTCACCGGCTGTCCCCTGCGCTGCGGCTACTGCGATACCGCCTACGCCTTCAGCGGCGGCGAGCTGATGACCCTCGAGGAAATTCTCGCCCGGGTCGCCAGCTACCGGCCGCGCCATGTCTGCGTGACCGGCGGCGAGCCGCTGGCGCAACCCAACTGCATCCCGCTGCTCGCCGCGCTGTGCGATGTCGGCTACCAGGTGTCGCTGGAAACCAGCGGCGCGCTGGACATCGCCCCGGTGGATACCCGGGTCAGCCGGGTGGTCGACCTGAAGACCCCGGGCTCGGGCGAGGTCGGCCGCAACCGCTACGAGAACCTGGCCGAACTGACCCGCAACGACCAGGTCAAGTTCGTGATCTGCTCGCGCGAGGACTACGACTGGGCGGTGTCGAAGCTGATCGAGTACCGCCTCGACCAGCGCGCCGGCGAGGTGCTGCTGTCGCCCAGCCACCAGCAGCTGGAGCCGCGCACCCTGGCCGAGTGGATCATCGCCGACAACCTGCCGGTGCGCCTGCAGCTGCAGCTGCACAAGTACCTGTGGAACGACGAGCCGGGGCACTGAACATGAGCGACAAGAAAGCGGTCATCCTGCTGTCCGGCGGCCTCGACTCCGCCACCGTGCTGGCCATGGCCCGCGCCGAGGGTTATGCCTGCTACACCATGAGCTTCGACTACGGTCAGCGCCACCGCGCCGAGCTGCAGGCCGCCGAGCGGGTGGCGCGCCAGCTGGGCGCCATCGAACACAAGGTGGTCGGCATCGACCTCAACGGCATCGGCGGCTCGGCGCTGACCGACGCCAGCATCGCCGTGCCGGAGACCCCGGGCGAGGGCATTCCGGTGACCTACGTGCCGGCGCGCAACACCCTGTTCCTGTCGCTGGCGCTGGGCTGGGCCGAGGTGCTGGGCGCGCGCGACATCTTCATCGGCGTCAACGCGGTCGACTACTCGGGCTACCCGGACTGCCGCCCCGAGTTCATCGACGCCTTCGAGCGCCTGGCCAACCTGGCGACCAAGGCCGGGGTGGAGGGCGAGGGCTTCCGCATCCGTGCGCCGCTGCAGTACCTGTCGAAGGCCGAGATCATCCAGGCAGGCATCTCCCGCGGGGTGGATTTCGCCCTGACCGTGTCCTGCTACCAGGCCGATGCCGACGGCCGCGCCTGCGGGCGTTGCGACAGCTGCCGCCTGCGCGCCGAGGGCTTCGCCAGCGCGGGGATCGCCGATCCGACCCGCTACGTTTGAACTTTTTTTCGGAAAAAGTTGAAATTCCGAATTAAATCAGTATGATGCGCAGGCGTTGGGTCGTTAGCTCAGTGGTAGAGCAGTTGGCTTTTAACCAATTGGTCGTAGGTTCGACCCCTACACGACCCACCACTTTTTCCAAAGCCCCGAGTTGGCCGTCAAAGCATGGCTGTTCGGGGTGAAGCAGCAAGATGTAGATGTTCCTGGGTCGTTAGCTCAGTGGTAGAGCAGTTGGCTTTTAACCAATTGGTCGTAGGTTCGACCCCTACACGACCCACCACTTTCCCCGCTGTTCCCCGTTCCACCTCCCGCTCGTTATCCCGTCTGGTGCTCTGGATCGGGTGTATACTCCGGTTCCCGCACCCTAACCTTCAGGTGCAGCGAACATGACGCAGATCTCCGAACGACTCCTCGTCCAGGCCCATCTCGATGCCAAACAGCCGCGCGCGCTGACCGCCGAGGAAGTCGCCGACTACCGCCAGGCCATCGCCGCCGAACTCAAGGCGCGTGACGCCGTACTGGTCGCCCACTACTACACCGACCCGGTCCTCCAGGCGCTTGCCGAGGAAACCGGCGGCTGCGTGGCCGACTCGCTGGAGATGGCCCGCTTCGGCAGCCAGCACCCCGCCTCGACCATCGTGGTCGCCGGCGTGCGCTTCATGGGCGAGACGGCGAAGATCCTCAATCCGGAAAAGCGCATCCTGATGCCGACCCTGGAGGCGACCTGCTCGCTGGACCTGGGCTGCCCGGTGGAGGAGTTCTCCGCCTACTGCGACCAGCATCCCGAGCGCACCGTGGTGGTCTACGCCAACACCTCGGCGGCGGTGAAGGCGCGCGCCGACTGGGTAGTGACCTCCAGCTGCGCGCTGGAGATCGTCGAGAGCCTGATGGACAACGGCGAGAAGATCCTCTGGGCGCCGGACCAGCACCTGGGTCGCTACATCCAGCGCGAGACCGGCGCCGACATGCTGCTGTGGGAAGGCGCGTGCATCGTCCACGAGGAGTTCAAGACCAAGCAGCTGCAGGACCTCAAGGCGCTGTATCCCGAGGCGGCGGTGCTGGTGCATCCGGAGTCGCCGGAGTCGGTGGTGGAGCTGGCCGATGCGGTGGGCTCCACCAGCCAGCTGATCAAGGCGGCGCAGACCCTGCCCAACCAGATCTTCATCGTCGCCACCGATCGCGGCATCCTCTACAAGATGCAGCAGCTGTGCCCGGGCAAGTCGTTCATCGAGGCGCCCACCGCCGGCCAGGGCGCAACCTGCCGCAGCTGCGCGCACTGCCCGTGGATGGCGATGAACACCCTGGAGCGCACCCTGCAGTGCCTGCGCGAGGGCAGCAACGAGATCCACGTCGATCCGGTGCTGATCCCCAAGGCGGTCAAGCCGCTCAAGCGCATGCTCGACTTCACCCAGGCGGCGCGCCTGAAGGCGACCGGCAACGCCTGAGGGTGTCCCCCTGAATGCAGAAGGCCCGGCTTGCGCCGGGCCTTCGCGTTTCTGCGCGGCGCTCAGCGCAGCAGCTTGTCGATCATCCGCTTCTCCTCGGCCAGCTCCTGATGGCGCGCATCGATGCGCGCAGCCAACTGGAAGTTGTCGCTGGCGCGGCGGCGGGCGAAGTCGAGCTGTTCCAGTGCCTGGTCGTAGTCGCCGGTCAGGGCGAAGTATTCGGCGCGGGCCTGATGCACGCCGACGATGTTGCCGGACAGGCCGCGGGTCTCGGCCTGCTGGTACCACAGCTCGGCATCGCCGGGGCGCTCGGCGAGCAGGCGATCAAGCAGGCGCTCGGCATCGGCCGGACGGTTCTGCTTGCGCAGCAGCTCGCTCTGGTACTGGCGCAGCGGGTAGCTGGACGGGTACAGGCCGAGCAGGCGCTGCAGGCGCTGGCCGGCGGCGTCCAGGCGGTTGGCGGCGAGGTCGAGGTCGACCTGGGCGAGGTTGTAGGTGATGTCGTTGGGTGCCTTGGCCAGCAGCGGCTGCAGGGTCTTGGCGGCCGCCTCCAGCTGGCCGCTGCGGGTCTGCGCCAGCGTCAGGCCGTAGCGCGCTGCATCCAGCTGCGGATTTTCCTCGAGCAGGGCGCGGAAGCGCTTGGCGGCCAGCCCCGGCGAGTTCTCGTAGTTCAGTTGCACGCGGGCGCGCATCAGCTGGTAGCGCAGGCTGTCGCGGTTTCCGCCGTTGCTGAACTGCTCGGCACGGTTGCGCGTGTCGGCCACCCGCGATTCGCTGAGCGGGTGGGTGAGCAGGAATTCCGGCGGCGCCTGGGTGTAGCGGTACTGGCGCATCAGGCGCTCGAACATGCTCGGCATGGCGCTCGGGTCGTAGCCGGCCTGCTTGAGGTTGAGAATGCCGATGCGGTCGGCTTCCTGCTCGTTCTGCCGCGAGAAGCGTCGCTGCGCCTGGATGGCGGCGGCCTGGGTCGAGGCGATGGCGGCGATGCCGGCGTCGCCGGCGCCGGCCGCGGCGGCCACCACGCCGGCGAGCATGGCCGCCATCAGCGGCACCTGCATGCGCTGCTGCTCCTCGAGGCCGCGGGCGAAGTGGCGCTGCGACAGGTGCGCCAGTTCGTGGGCGAGCACCGAGGCGTATTCGGCCTCGCTCTGCGCGTGGAGGAACAGGCCGGCATTGACCCCGATCACCCCGCCGGGGGCGGCGAAGGCGTTGAGCTGCGGGCTGTCGAGCAGGACGAAGACCAGGCGGCGGTCCTCGAGCTGGCTGGTTTCCGCCAGACGGTAGACGCTGCTCTCGACGAAGTCCTTGAGCTGCGGGTCGGACAGACTCTTCACCTGGCCGCGCAGCACGCTGAGCCAGGCGCGGCCGAGCTGGTGCTCCTGGTCGGCGGAGACGATCGCCGAGCTGGCATCGCCCAGCGACGGCAGCTCGCTGGCGAGGACCGGGGGCGCCAGCAGGCAGGCCAGCGTCAGCAGGGTGGGGCGCAGGATCTTCATCGCTCGGGCTCGTTGCGGCAAAGTCCTACTCTAGCCGCTGCCCGGCCCGGCTGGCCAGTGATGCGCCGGCTTGGGTATGCTGCGCGGCATTTGCGGAGAGTGACGATGAGCGAACCCTGCGGGCCGGTGCCGGCCCATGACGCCGAGCTGGACGCCAGCGGCCTGAGCTGCCCGCTGCCGCTGCTCAAGGCCAAGCTGGAACTCAACCGCCTGCCCAGCGGCGCGGTGCTCAAGGTGACCGCCACCGATGCCGGCTCGCAGCGCGATTTCCGTGCCTTCGCGCGGCTGGCCGGTCACGCGCTGCTGCGCGAGGAAGAGGAGGGCGGCTGCTTCCGTTACTGGCTGCGCAAGGCCTGACGGCCCGCTGCGTCAGCCGGCGTTCAGCGCCCGGGCGGCGGCCAGCACGGTGTCGACGTGGCCCGGCACCTTCACGCCGCGCCATTCCTGGCGCAGCACGCCATCGCGGTCGATGAGGAAGGTGCTGCGCTCGATGCCCAGGTACTCCTTGCCGTACAGCTTCTTCGGCTTGATCACTTCGAACAGCCGGCACAGCTGCTCGTCGGCATCGGAGATCAGCTCGAAGGGGAACTCCTGCTTGCACTTGAAGTTCTCGTGGGACTTCAGGCTGTCGCGCGACACGCCGAACACCAGGGTGTTGGCGGCGGCGAATTCGCCGTGCAGGTCGCGGAAGTTCTGGCCCTCGGTGGTGCAGCCCGGGGTGCTGTCCTTGGGGTAGAAGTACAGCACCACCTGCTTGCCGCGCAGCGCGCTGAGCACGACCTGCTGGCCGCTGGTGGCCTGGACCTGGAAGTCGGCGACGGGCGAATCGATGGCTACCGGCATGGGGCTCTCCTTGGACGCATGGGGTTACGGGTTCTGCGGGCGCCACGGCTCGATCAGGGCGTCGAGGTTGAGGGCGTCGGCGAAGTCGAGGAACTGGTCGCGCAGCCAGCTGATCTGGGTGCCCGGCGGCAGGGTCACGGTGATGGTGGCGTTGAGCAGCAGGGCGCCGGTCTGCGGTGCCTGGTAGGTGTCGCAGGTGATGTTTTCCAGCTCGACGCGGTGGTCGCTGAAGAACTGGCACAGCTCGCCGAGGATGTCCGGACGATAGGCGGCGCTGACGTAGACCACGTAGGGCAGGGCGTTGGGCCGCTCCACGGCGGCGGCGCTGCGGATCACGTTGAGGCTGAACTTGTGGCGCTTGGCCAGGGCGCCGAGGCCGGCTTCCAGGCGCGCCAGGCCGTCCCAGCTGCCGCTGAGCTGCAGCACCAGGGCGCTGTACTCGCCGTGGCGGGTCAGGCGGCTGCTGACCACGTTGCAGCGGCTTTCCTGGGCGGCGCGACAGAGTACGCTGGTGAGCTCCATGGGCGAGGCTCCCAGGGCGCTGATCACGAGAAACTGTTCACGGGGTGGAATGGTCGACATGCAGGATTCCTGGAGCAAAGAAGTGGCGGCAGAACGGCTGCCGGCAAAGGCGGGAAGGGTAGCGAAAAGCGCCGACCAGGGGAATGGCCGGCCCGCCGCCGCCAGCTTGTGCAAGGCCGGTGGCGCCAGTAACATTACGCCTTTCTTTATATAGCGGCAGGAGTGGTTGCATGATTGCGGGCAGTATGGTGGCACTGGTCACGCCCATGGATGCACAGGGCCGTCTGGATTGGGACAGCCTGACCCAGCTGGTCGATTTTCAACTCCGGGAAGGCACCAACGCCATAGTCGCGGTCGGCACCACGGGTGAGTCCGCGACGCTGGACGTCGAGGAGCACGTGGCGGTGATCCGTCACGTGGTCAAGCAGGTCGCCGGGCGCATCCCGGTGATCGCCGGCACCGGCGCCAACTCCACCCGCGAGGCCATCGAGCTGACCGCCGCCGCCAAGGAGGCCGGTGCCGACGCCTGCCTGCTGGTGACCCCGTACTACAACAAGCCGACCCAGGAAGGCCTGTACCTGCACCACAAGGCCATCGCCGAAGCGGTGGCCATCCCGCAGATCCTCTACAACGTGCCCGGGCGTACCGCCTGCGACATGCTGCCGGACACCATCGCCCGTCTCTCCGAAGTGCCGAACATCATCGGCGTCAAGGAAGCCACCGGCGACCTGGTCCGCGGCAAGGAAGTGCTGGACAAGGTCGCCTCGGGCTTCCTGACCTTCTCCGGTGACGACGCCACCGCCGTCGAGCTGATGCTGATGGGCGCCAAGGGCAACATCTCGGTGACCGCCAACGTCGCCCCGCGCGCGATGAGCGAGCTGTGCGCCCTGGCCATGCGTGGCGAGGCCGAAGCCGCCCGTGCCATCAACGAACGCCTGATGCCGCTGCACCAGAAGCTGTTCTGCGAGGCCAACCCGATTCCGGTGAAGTTCGCCCTGCACGAAATGGGCCTGATTCCCGAAGGCATCCGCCTGCCCCTGACCTGGCTCAGCCAGGGCTGCCAGGAGCCGCTGCGCCAGGCCATGCGCCAGGCCGGCGTGCTGGCCTGACCCGACGGAGAGAGAACACGCATGAAGCGACTGGCCGGATTTTCCGCGCTCGCCCTGAGTATCGCTGCCAGCAGCGGATGCGGCTGGATCTGGGGCGACAACGGCTACTTCCGTGATCGCGGCAGCGATTACCTGACGGCCCGCGAGGCGGCGCCGATGCAGCTGCCGCCGGATGTCCAGGCGCGCCCCCTCGAGCCGCTGTTGCCGGTGCCGGCCGCGGTGCCGACGCCGAGCGCCGAGGGCAAGTTCGAGGTGCCGCGTCCGCGCGCCCTGCGCGCCGGCGAGATCGCCTCCGCCGGCGATGCGCCGGGTGGCAGCGTATCGCTGCTGGCCGATCGCAGCTTCGACGCCCCTGCGCGCGTCAGTCTGGGCCAGGACGGCAGCGGCAACCCGCTGCTGACCCTGGCCAGCGACTTCGATCGCGCCTGGTCGGCAGTCGGCCGGGCGCTGCAGGATGCCGACGTGCGCGTCGACGACATGAACCGCAGTCTCGGCGTCTACTACATCAACCTTGCGGAGGAAGCGAAGCAGCCGGACGAGGAGCCGGGCTTCTTCTCTCGTCTGCTCGGTGGCAAGGACGAGGCCGAGGACATCGAGGCGCGTGCCGAGCGCTATCAGGTACGCCTGACCAGCGTCGGCGGCAGCGTGCAGGTGTCGGTAGACAAGGGCATCGACGCCGTGGCGCCGGCCGACGTGGCGCGCCGCGTGCTGGAGCTGATCCAGGATAAACTCGGCTGAGCAGGGCCCTCGGGCTCCAGCCATCCACCGTGACAGGCGAAACCCCTCGGGTTTCGCCTGTCTTGCTTACCAGAAACGGAAATGCCGCTATGAGCACACCCACCACTCTGAGCCTGAAGAAGATCTACTCGGGCAAGGTCCGCGACCTCTACGAAATCGACGACAAGCGCATGCTGATGGTGGCCACCGATCGTCTCTCGGCCTTCGACGTCATCCTCGAGCAGCCGATCCCGGAGAAGGGCAAGATCCTCACCGCCATCTCCAACTTCTGGTTCGACAAGCTCAAGGGCCTGGTGCCCAACCACTTCACCGGCGACCGGGTCGAGGACGTGGTGCCGGCGGCCGAGCTGCCGCTGGTGGAGGGCCGCGCGGTGGTCGCCAAGCGCCTCAAGCCGGTGCCGGTGGAGGCCATCGTGCGCGGCTACCTGGTCGGCTCCGGCTGGAAGGAGTACCAGAAGAGCGGCACCGTCTGCGGCATCGCCCTGCCGGCCGGTCTCAAGGAGGCGGCCAAGCTGCCGCAGCCGATCTTCACCCCCTCGACCAAGGCCGCCGTCGGCGATCACGACGAGAACATCTCCTTCGCCCAGTGCGAGGCGATCATCGGCGCCGAGCTGGCCGCCAAGGTGCGCGACACCGCCATCGCCCTGTACAGCGCGGCGGTCGAGTACGCCGCGACCCGCGGCATCCTCATCGCCGACACCAAGTTCGAGTTCGGCCTCGACGAGGACGGCACCCTGACCCTGATGGACGAGGCGCTGACCCCCGACTCCAGCCGCTTCTGGCCGGCCGACAGCTACGCCGAAGGCAGCAATCCGCCGAGCTTCGACAAGCAGTTCGTGCGCGACTGGCTGGAGTCCACCGGCTGGAACAAGCAGCCGCCGGCCCCGGCGGTGCCCGTCGAGGTGGCGCAGAAGACCGCCGACAAGTACCGCGAGGCGCTGACCCGGCTGACCCGCTGAGCATCGCCGCGGCGCGCAAGTTGCTGATCCGGCGCGAAAAAAACTCTCGAGGGGGCTTCGCCAAACGGATTCTAGCTGGTATCATGTGCGCCGACTTGGGGGAGATGCCGGAGTGGTCGAACGGGACGGATTCGAAATCCGTTGTATCCGCGAGGGTACCTAGGGTTCAAATCCCTATCTCCCCGCCATATTCAGGCCCCGGAAGCTTCGGCTCCCGGGGCTTTTTCATTTTGCGGGGAAAGCTTTCCTCCCCGGTCGTGGCCGGCCTGTCCTTTCCGTGCTTTTCGTCCGTCGGCGGGAGCGCGTGCACGCTGGCTTTCGCGAGAAAAGGCCCTGTGATTCGCGCGCTCTTCTGAAGGCTGTCCATGGCTGTCGCTGCGCCAGGGGAAACCGCGGCGGGCGACCACAACGCTATCTACCCACCGAATGGATCTCGCACCGTGAAGAAATGGATCATGGCGCCGCTGCTGGCGTTCGCGCTGTCCCCCGTCCACGCCCAGCCCCTGAATGTCGCCAACTGGAACGACTACATCGATCCTGCGGTGCTGGCGGATTTCACCCGGGAAACGGGGATCGAAGTCAATTACCGGACCTACGACAGCGATCAGGAAGTCTACGCGCTGCTGAAGCAGGGCGAGGCCCTGGATGTCGTTGTGCCCTCCACGGACAACTTCGGCAAGCTGATCAGGGAGGGATTGCTGCGGCCCTACGCGGCGGCCAGTCTGCCGGGGTTCGAGGTGCTCGAGCCGCTGATCATGGCGCGCGTGGCCGGCCATGATCCGACCCACGAGTACGGCGTGCCCTACCTGTGGGGCAGCATCGGCCTGGCGGTGAACGTGCCGCAGGCCGAAGCCGCGCTGGGCGGCCCGGTGCCCAATACCTGGGGGCTGGTCTTCGACAAGGCCCTGCTGGCCAGGTTGTCCGCCTGCGGGGTAAGCCTGCTCGATTCGGCCAACGACGTGACCAGCCTGCTGGCCAACTACCAGGGGCGTAGCCTCGGAACGGCCGGCGAGGCCTATGTCTCGCGGGTGCTGGAGCAGCTCGGGCGGTTGCGCCCGCATTACCGCTACATCGACAGCAGCCGCTACGTCGACGATCTGGGCAGCGGCAAGCTCTGTGTGAGCATGGCCTGGACCGGCGATGCCCTGGCCGCTGCGGCCAAGGGGCTGCCGGTGAAGTTCATGGTGCCGGAGGAGGGCAGCCTGGTGTTCGTCGACATCCTGGCGATTCCTGCCGCCGCAAAGAACCCCGAGGAGGCGCAGGCCTTCATCCGCTACATGCTGCGCCCCGAGGTTTCCGCCCGCATTGCCCGGGCCACCTACTACCAGACGCCGAACGCCAGGGCGCGTCAGGCGCTGGAGGCGGAGGGCGGCAGCGTGCAGGCGGCGCGACTGAGTGCCGACATGTTCGGCTACCAGGCGCCGCGCGAGGAGGTCGGCAAGCTGATCGACGACTTCTGGCCGCGCCTGCTGGAGAATCGGGTAGGCGGCCGCTGACGCCTTCGCCGCCCCAGCCCAGCCCGGCACAGTCCGGGCTGGGCATGTCCTGCCGGACCGAGCGGCCGGGCTTTCCGCGGCGCGGGCGGGCGACTCAGGCGCGCGCCGGCAGTTCCGGCAGGCTGGGCATGCCCGACGGCTGGCGGCTGCGCCACAGCACGGCGACCAGCAGCAGGCCGACCAGTCCCCAGCCCGCGGCCTGGATGTTGAGCAGGGTTTCCTGCCAGAGCATGATCGGCAGGCCGATGCCGATCAGCACGGCGAGCAGGCCGAGTTCGTCGCGCGGTCCGCGCGACGGCCAGATGAAGAAGCTCAATGCCGGCAGCAGCATGGCGAAGGTGGGGAAGCTGCGATAGCGGGGGTCGAACACCTGGGCCATCATCAGCCAGGCGCCGGCCAGCGCAATGGCCAGCAGCAGCGTGCTGGAGCGGCTCGCCAGCCAGGTGGCCAATCGGGCGCGCCAGCCTGCCGCCGGCGGGTTGAGGTGCAGCAGCCCGCGCGCGGCGCTCAGCAGGCTCAGCAGGAGCAGGGCGCCGTGCCACAGCCACTCGCCCGGATGGCGGCTGTCCAGGCGCATCTGCTCGGCCCACAGGGTGATGACGGCGGCGGCGATGCCGGTGGCCAGCGGCAGTTGCCAGGCGGATGGCCGGGCGAGCGGAGCGCCGCCCAGCAGCAGGCCGCCGCCCAGCAGCAGGATGCTCAGGCCCAGCCAGTGCTGCCAGTCCGGCAGGTTGGATACCGGTCCGGCCAGCACGCCCTTGTCGTTGCGGTGGGCGTCGAACAGTCCCCAGTAGCCGCCGACGGTCCCTTCGCTGATGCGCTTCCAGGGCTGGTCGAAGGCCTCGATCAGGTTGTACTGCCAGCCGTTCTGCTCGGCCATGTCGATCACGCCGCGCATGAATCGCGCCTCGTTGACCCGGCTGGGGCGTGCATCCTCGCGCTGGCGGCCTTCGCTCGGCCAGCCGGTCTCGCCGATGAAGATCGGCTTGGGCGCATATCTTTCCTCGAACTCGTCGTGCACGCGCCTGACCTGCGCCAGTGCGCCGTCGATGCCGGTGGGATCGTCCTCCCAGTAGGGCAGCAGGTGGATGGTGATGAAATCCACCGCCGGGGCGATCTCCGGGTGGCGCTCCCAGAACTCCCAGACGTCGGCGTAGGTCACCGGCTGCTCGACGCGCGACTTCACCTCCTCGATCAGCGCGGTCAGGCGGCTGGCGCTGATCTCGCGGCGCAGCAGCGCCTCGTTGCCGACGATCACCGCGCTCACCACGTCCGGGTGGGCGTTGGCCATGCGGATCACCCGCTCGATCTCGCGGCGGGTCGCCTTGGATTCGCGGCTGACCCAGGCGCCGATCATCAGCTTGAGGCCATGCTGGCGGGCCAGGTCGGGCAGGTAGTCGAGGCCGGTCACCGAGTAGGTGCGCAGGCAGTCGAAGCGCTCGGCGAGCAGGGCGACGTCGGCCTCGACGCGCTCGCGGCGGATGTTCAGCGGCTTGTTGAACGGCGACTGGTCGTGGTCGAACGGGCTGTAGGACGCGCATTGCAGCTTGCCGCTGGCCAGTTGCGGGTCGGGCAGCGGCTGCTCGCGGCCAAGGCCGTACCACAGGCCGGCCAGGGCGATCAGGGTGAACAGCAGGGACAGGCAGTACAGCGGGAGGCAGCGCGATCGGGCGGTCATGGTGGCACGGGGCGATAGGCGGAGCCGCGGATATTAAAGATCGCCCCGCCCGTGCGCCAGAGGCGTGCACGTTCTGTAACAGGCAGCGCGGAACATGCAGCGGTGCTCAGGCGTGCCGGTGCTGCCAGCGCGCTGCGGAGGATTGCTGCCTGTCGGGCTGCCGATGCTCCACGCGCTGCCAGATCTTCTCGTGCAGGAAGAAGCCGACCGAGTTGCACAGCGGTTCGACGATGGCCAGCAGGCTGCCGACGGCCAGGCTGCCGGTCAGGGCATAGGCCACGCCGAAGGCGATGCAGAAGTGCATCAGGGTGAAGGTCATGGTCTTGAGCATGGTGCACCTCCGCGTGGTTGAACGAGATCGGTTGTCGCCTGGTAGCAAGCATGGCTCGCGGCGGGAGGTCTGGGAAATGGCTGTCGTCGATGGATCGAATAGGTGATCTCAATCAAAAGTCGAATTGTCACCAGTTTTTTCCGTCAAGGCCGCAGGCGCTCAAGATCAAGGGTTTGGGGCACGACTAAAGTCGTCTGGTGTTCGTCGGTGGGGGTCATAAAGTAGCGTACATGCCACCCAGTGGGAGGCTCGACAGACGTTGGAGACTAATAATGAACAATGAAAACGTGTACCGGCAGATCTATGCCAACCCACGCTTCCAGGAACTGGTCGCCAAGCGCGGTCGTTTCGCGTGGATCCTTTCGACGATCATGCTGGTGGCCTACTTCGCCTTCATCCTCGTGATCGCCTTCGATCCGAAGGTGTTCGGCATTCCGCTCGGCCCGGATACCGTCACGACCTGGGGCATCCCGGCTGGCCTGGGCCTGATCTTCCTGGCCATCGCCCTGACCGGTGTCTACGTGCAGCGTGCCAACGGCGAGTTCGATCGCATCAACCAGGAAATCCTCAACGAGGCCCAAAAATAATGATTGCTCGTTTCCTGAGCGCTGCAGCCCTGCTGGCAGCCTCCCCGATGCTGCTGGCGGGCGAAGCCCTGACCGGCGAAGTCCAGAAGCAGGCGACCAACTGGACCGCCATTTCCATGTTCGTGATCTTCATCGTCCTGACGATGGGCATCACCAAGTGGGCGGCCAAGCGCAACACCTCCACCGCCGACTACTACACCGCCGGCGGCAGCATCACCGGTTTCCAGAACGGCCTGGCGATCGCCGGTGACTACATGTCCGCGGCGTCCTTCCTGGGTATTTCCGCCCTGGTGTTCACCAGCGGCTTCGACGGCCTGATCTACTCCATCGGCTTCCTGGTCGGCTGGCCGCTGATCCTGTTCCTGATGGCCGAACGCCTGCGCAACCTGGGCAAGTTCACCTTCTCCGACGTGGCGTCCTACCGTCTCGGCCAGACCCAGATCCGCGTCCTGTCGGCCCTGGGCTCGCTGACCGTGGTCGCCTTCTACCTGATCGCCCAGATGGTCGGTGCCGGCAAGCTGATCCAGCTGCTGTTCGGTCTCGACTACTACGTCGCGGTGATCCTGGTCGGCGTGCTGATGGTCTGCTACGTGCTGTTCGGCGGCATGCTGGCCACCACCTGGGTGCAGATCATCAAGGCGGTCCTGCTGCTGTCCGGTGCCAGCTTCATGGCGCTGATGGTGATGAAGCACGTGGGCTTCGACTTCGGCTCCCTGTTCTCCGAAGCCGTGAAGATCCACACCAAGGGCGAGGCCATCATGAGCCCCGGCGGCCTGGTGACCGATCCGGTTTCCGCGATCTCCCTGGGTCTGGCCCTGATGTTCGGTACCGCCGGTCTGCCGCACATCCTGATGCGCTTCTTCACCGTGTCTGACGCCAAGGAAGCCCGCAAGAGCGTGTTCTACGCTACCGGCTTCATCGGCTACTTCTACATCCTGACCTTCATCATCGGCTTCGGCGCGATCCTGCTGGTCAGCACCAACCCCGAGTACAAGGACGCCACTGGCGCCATCATCGGCGGCACCAACATGGTGGCCATCCACCTGGCCAACGCCGTCGGCGGCAACCTGTTCCTCGGCTTCATCTCCGCCGTGGCCTTCGCCACCATCCTGGCGGTGGTTGCCGGTCTGACCCTGGCTGGCGCCTCGGCCGTGTCCCACGACCTGTACGCCTGCGTGATCAAGAAGGGCAAGGCCAAGGAAGAGGACGAGATGAAGGTGACCAAGCGCACCACCCTGGCCTTGGGTGTGGTCGCGATCCTGCTCGGTATCGCCTTCGAGAAGCAGAACATCGCCTTCATGGTGGGTCTGGCCTTCTCCATCGCCGCCAGCTGCAACTTCCCGGTCCTGTTCCTCTCCATGTACTGGAAGAACCTGACCACCCGCGGCGCGCTGATCGGTGGTGCACTGGGTCTGTTCACCGCGCTGGTCCTGACCATCCTCAGCCCGACCGTCTGGGTGCAGGTGCTGGGCAACGCCGAGGCGATCTTCCCGTACTCCTACCCGGCGCTGTTCTCGGTGGCTGTTGCCTTCATCGGCATCTGGTTCTTCTCGATCACCGACAAGTCCAAGATGGCCAGCGACGAGCGCGAGCGTTTCTTCCCGCAGTTCGTGCGTTCGCAGACCGGCCTGGGTGCCACTGGTGCGGTAGCGCACTAAGCGGCACGCTCAACCGAGCCAAGCAAAAAGGGGCAGCCTGCGGGCTGCCCCTTTTTGCTTGCCGGCGGCTTTTCTCCGTCGCCATGGCGCAGTTCCTTTCCTGCCGCCGGTCGCTGTGATAGAAGGCGGGCCTGTCATTTCAGGAGTGTCCGTGTGGATCCGGAATCCATCGTTTACGGTTGCATCCGCGACTGTCCGGACGGCGATCCGCAGGAGCGGCGCGTTCGCCGGCTGCACAACCGGCGCATGCTCGACGAGCTGCCGGAGATCGGCGCGCTGGCGCTGCTCAGCCGGCCGATGTTCTCCTTCTGCCGCTTCGAGGGCGATGGCCTGTACCAGACCCAGGTGATCCATTTCGGCGCCAGTTACCGTGCCGTGGAGTACGAGTGGGTGGCCTGGCTGAAGCAGTTCGAGGCCCTGCTCGGGCGACTGTACTGGTCCAGTGCGGTGGTGCATCTGGATACCGAGCTGCGCGGTTTCCACACCTTCCGTTGGGAAAGTGAACAGGGCTGCCATCATCCGGGCGAGGGCGTGCTGCGCATGCGTTGCGCCTGGGAGCACGAGGGCGGCGTGCGCGGCTGAGGCGGGGAGGGGCTGGGCGCGGCGCTCAGTCCAGCCATTCGGCCGGGGCGTCGCGGCGCAGCATCAGCTGGCACTGCTGGCTGTCCGGGTCGAAGGCGATGATCGCCTCGCCGCGCTGCAGGGCCTGGCGCACACGCGCGACGCGGGTGTCCAGCGGCGTGTCGTCGCCGTTGTCGGTGCCCTCGCGGGTGACGAAGTCCTCGATCAGGCGGGTCAGGGTGGCGGGCTCGAGCAGGTCGTGGGGAATCAGCATGGGGCATCTCGGCGACGCAGCGTCCCTGCTGCTCACGGGCGATCCTGGCGGGCGTTCAGGTGTATTTGGTGAAGATCGCGCGCACCCGGCTGAGGGTCGCGCGGCTGTCCTGTTCGGGATCGAGCACCGCCTCCTCCAGCAGGCACGCGAGCATTTCCTGGTAGGCGCGGTCCAGTGCCTTGCGCGCCGCGGCGAATTGCTGGGCGATCGCCTCGCAGTCCTCGCCGCGGCGGATCATCGCCTGCAGGCCGCGGACCTGGCCCTCGATACGGGCCAGGCGCTTGAGCATGGCGTCCTGCTGGTGGGGGGGCGTGTCACTCATTCGGGGTATCCAGGGTTCGACGCAGGGTGAAGGCGCCGCGCAGCTCGCCGAGGGCGAAGCCGCGGGCCTGGTCCTGCGGATAGCGTTGATCGATCACTGCGGCCAGTTCCGGCTTGAGCTTGCTGCCGTGGCAGGCCAGGCAGGGCTCGCCGGTGGGGATGGCCTTCATCAGGCGGAATTCGCCATCGACCACCTCGGCATGCCTGAGTTCGGCCACCGGCTCGCCGGCGGCGGCACGCGCGGCGAACTGCTCCAGCACCTGGCGCTCCCAGGCGTCCGGCGCGTTGTTCGGGTTGCGCACCTTCAGCGCGGTACGGCCGACCCGCCATGGCGCCTGGCTGTGCTGGGCGGCGATCTGCGGTGCGAGCAGCTGGCAGGCTTCCACGGCCTTGACCGGGCCACCATCCTGCATGGCTGCCTTCACGGTGTCCAGCAGCTGCTGCTGGAACGGCGGAATCAGTGCGGCGCCCTCGGCGGCGAGCTGCTGGGTGTCGGCGGCCATGGCCGGAGCGGCGAGGGTGGCGAGCAGGGCGAGACTGGCAATGCGCATGGAGAACTCCTGTAGGTGGCGCTTTCAAGGTACTGTGGGGAGTATCTTGGGGCGGCCGGCCAAAAGCAATCGCCGGGAGTCGCTCCGGCGATGTATGGCGCTGGCGCGGCCGTCAGCGACCGCGGATCAGTTCGCGCAGCAGGAAGCGGCTGGGGTGGCAGGCTTCGGCGACCGGGCGCGGCAGCGGCAGCGGTTCGTCGTCCAGCCAGGCGGCGATCAGCTCGCCGGACAGCGGCGCACTGATCAGGCCGCGTGAGCCGTGGCCGCAATTGACGTACAGGCCTTCCAGCCAGGGCGCCGGCGTATCGATGGGGCGGCTGGCGTCCTTGCCCAGGGCTGCGTAGGCGGCGCGGAACGCGCCGGCGTCGACCAGCGGGCCGATCAGCGGCAGGTAGTCGGCGCTGGTGCTGCGGAAGGCCGCGCGCCCGCCGAGGGCCGCCGGGTCGAGCCGGTCGCAGTGCAGGGCCTCGCTCAGGACGGGGGAGATCTGCCTGAGCATGCCGAGGTTGTCGAGGTGCTCCTCGGTCGACAACGCCAGGTCGTCGCGCTGGAAGTTGAAGCTGGCGCCCAGGGTATGCTCGCCGCCGCGTACCGGTGCGACGTAGCCCTCGGCGCACAGCACGGTCTTCAGCGCGCGGCTGGCTGCGGTGGCCGGCAGGCGGCTGATCTGTCCGCGGATGCGCTTGAGCCTGAGGTGGGCGGCGGCGGCGAAGCGGCCGACCTCGCTGGCGGTGCACAGCACCGCGACCGGCGCCTCGGCCAGCAGGCACTCGCCCTGCCAGGCCTGCCAGCGGTCGTCGATCCGGCGCAGTTCGAGGGCTTCGAGGTGGGGCAGCACGCGGATCGCGGGATGGTCGGCGAGCCGGCGGCACAGTGCGGGCGGATGCACCCAGCCGGCCTCGGCGAACCACAGGCCGCCCTGCGCCAGCGGCAGGCCGGCAAGTTGGCTGGCCTCGGCGGCATCCACCGCGCGCAGCAGGTCCGGCGGGAAGGCGGCGGCCAGGCGCTGCTGGCGCTCGGCTTCCTTGCCGTCGAAGGCCAGCTGCAGCACGCCGCAGGCGCTCCAGTCGTCGCCTGCCTGCAGGCGCTCGAGCAGGCGGCGGGTATGGCCGAAGCCGCCGACCACCAGCTGCGACAGGGCGGTGCCGTGGGCGGAAAGCTTGAGGTAGAGCACGCCCTGGGGGTTGCCCGAGGCCTCCTCGGCCAGTGCGCCGTGGCGCTCCAGCAGGGTGACCTGCCAGCCGCGCATGGCCAGGCTGGCCGCGGTGGCGCAGCCGGCCAGGCCGCCGCCGACCACCAGCACCTGACGGCTGCCCGGCGGCTGCGGCGGGCGGGCGTACCAGGGCTTGCCGGTTGCGGCAGGGGAACCCCGGAAGTCGCCGGCGAGCATCTCGCGCTTGTGGCCGAAGCCCTGGACCTTGCGCATGGCGAAACCGGCCTCGCCGAGGCCGCGGCGCACGAAACCGGCGCAGGTGAAGGTGGCCAGGCTGGCGCCGGGGGCGGACAGCCGGGCGAGTTGGGCGAACAGCGCCGGCGTCCACATCTCGGGATTCCTGGCCGGCGAGAAGCCGTCGAGGAACCAGGCGTCGACCCGCGCATCCAGCTGCGGCAGGCAGTCGAGCACATCGCCCACCAGCAGGGTCAGGATCACCCGACCGCCGGCGAAGGCCAGACGCTGGAAGCCCGGGTGCAGCGCGAGGTACTGCGCCTGCAGCTGGCTGCTCCAGGGCGCCAGCTCCGGCCACAGGGCCAGGGCGCGCTCGAGGTCGCTGCGGGTCAGCGGATACTTCTCGACGCTGACGAAGTGCAGGCGGGCATCGGCCGGTGCCGTCTGCTCGAACAGCTGCCAGGTGCAGAGGAAGTTGAGGCCGGTGCCGAAGCCGGTCTCGCCGATCACCAGGCGCCCGCCGGCCGGCAGGGCGGCGAAGCGCTCGGCCAGCCGGTTGTGGGCGAGGAACACGTGGCGGGTCTCCTCCAGCCCCGAGGCGCGGGAGAAGTAGACGTCGCCGAAGGTGCGCGAGTGCGGCTGGCCCTGTTCGTCCCAGTCGAGCTGGGCATGCGGTTGGTCGGTCATCGGTGTGGTGCGCGGAAAAGTGGGGCGCGTATTCTAGCCGATCGGCGGGAAGCGGCCGACAAACCCCTTGCGCGACTCCCCCGCCCATCGGCTAGTCTGCGCGCATCGCCAGGGAGAGCTTGCATGTTCGAATCCGCCGAAATCGGCCACCAGATCGACAAGGAAACCTACGACGCCGCCGTGCCCGAGCTGCGCGAGGCGCTGCTCGAGGCGCAGCTCGAGCTGCGCCAGCAGGCGCGCTTTCCAGTGATCATCCTGCTCAATGGTATCGAGGGCGCCGGCAAGGGCGAGACGGTCAAGCTGCTCAACGAGTGGATGGACCCGCGGCTGATCCAGGTCGAGACCTTCGACCAGCAGACCGACGAGGAGCTGGCTCGCCCGCCGTTCTGGCGCTACTGGCGGCGCCTGCCGCCCAAGGGGCGCACCGGCGTGTTCTTCGGCAACTGGTACAGCCAGATGCTGCAGGGCCGGGTGCACGGGCGCATCGACGATGCCCGGCTCGACCAGGCCATCGGTACGGCGGTGCGCTTCGAGCGCATGCTCTGCGACGAGGGCGCGCTGATCTTCAAGTTCTGGCTGCACCTGTCGAAGAAGCAGATGAGGGCGCGCCTGAAGACCCTGCAGGACGATCCGCTGCACAGCTGGCGGATCAGCCCGCTGGACTGGCAGCAGTCGAAGACCTACGACGACTTCGTGCGCTACGGCGAGCGGGTGCTGCGCCGCACCAGCCGCGACTACGCGCCCTGGTATGTGGTCGAGGGCAGCGACGAGCGCTACCGCAGCCTGACCATCGGCCGCATCCTGCTCGAAGGGCTGCAGGCGGCGCTGCAACTGCAGGAGCGCCCCAAGCGCCAGCCGCATGCCGCCCCGGTCGCCGCCAGCATCGACAATCGCGGGCTGGTCGACAGCCTGGACATGACCCAGAGCCTGGACAAGGACAGCTACCAGCAGCAGCTGGAGGCCGAACAGGCGCGCCTGGCGCGGCTGCTGCGCGACAAGCGCATGCGCCGCCATGCACTGGTGGCGGTGTTCGAGGGCAACGATGCGGCGGGCAAGGGCGGGGCGATCCGCCGGGTGACCGGCGCGCTGGACCCGCGCCAGTACCACATAGTGCCGGTGGCGGCGCCGACCGAGGAGGAGCGGGCGCAGCCCTACCTGTGGCGCTTCTGGCGGCACATCCCGGCGCGCGGCCGCTTCACCATGTTCGACCGCTCCTGGTACGGCCGCGTGCTGGTCGAGCGGGTCGAAGGCTACTGCTCGTCGGCCGACTGGCTGCGTGCCTACAACGAGATCAACGACTTCGAGGAGCAGCTCACCGATGCCGGCGTGGTGCTGGTGAAGTTCTGGATGGCGATCGATCAGCAGACCCAGCTCGAGCGCTTCAAGGAGCGCGAGCAGACCGCGTTCAAGCGTTTCAAGATCACCGAGGACGACTGGCGCAACCGCGACAAGTGGGCGCACTACATCGATGCGGTGAACGACATGGTCGACCGCACCAGTACCGAGATCGCGCCCTGGACCCTGGTCGAGGCCAACGACAAGCGCTTCGCCCGGGTCAAGGTGCTGCGCACCCTCAACGAGGCGCTGGAGGCGGCCTTCGCGCGCAAGCGCTGAGCCGCCGGCCTCAGTGCCTGCGCTGCAGGTTGCTCATGTGGACTACGTAGCGGTTGGCTGCCTGCTGAGCGTCGACGCGGGTGTAGAAGGGGCCTTCCAGCGTGCCTTCGCGGGTGGCGAAGAAATACTGGCCGTTGACAGCGCTGATGCGATCCGTGCGGTAGTAGCTGCCGGGGGCCATATCCTGCTGTCGCTTGCCGATCATCACGAACTCTCCCGCAGGGGTGTGGACTCGTTAAGTCTAGTCGCTGCAGGCGGCGCGGCGCCCGCAGGCGACCGGTGGCGCCGCCGGCTGTCGCCCGGAGCGCGCCAGGTCTAGAATGCGGCGCTTCCCCATCCTGCCCGGCGTGACTATCCCATGCATGTTTCCAGTGGCCGCCGGCTGTACGGCCTGTTCCTGTCCCTGATCACCGTGGTGCTCTGGGGCATCCTGCCGATCCAGCTCAAGCAGGTGCTGCAGGCGATGGACCCGGTCACCGTCACCTGGTACCGGCTGGCCAGCTCGGGGCTGATCCTGCTGGCCTGGCTCGGCGCCACGCGTCGGCTGCCGTCGCTGCGCCCGCTGGGGCGGCGTGGCGGCGCCCTGCTGGCGCTGGCCATCGGCGGGCTGACCGCCAACTACGTGCTCTACCTGCTGGGCCTCGAGCGCCTCAGCGCCGGCACCACCCAGCTGCTGATCCAGACCGCGCCGATCATGCTGCTGCTGGCCAGCCTGCTGGTGTTCCGCGAGTCCTTCGGCCGCGTCCAGGGCGTGGGGCTGGCCGTGCTGCTGCTGGGCTTCGGGCTGTTCTTCAACCAGCGCCTGGGCGAGCTGTTCGGCTCCCTCGGCGACTACACCCTCGGCGTGCTCACCGTGCTGGCCGCGGCGCTGGTCTGGGTGTTCTACGGTCTGGCGCAGAAGCAGCTGCTGACCCAGTGGAGTTCGGCGCAGATCATGATGGTCATCTACCTGGCCTGCGCGGCGCTGCTGACGCCCTGGGCCCAGCCGACCCAGCTGCTGGCGCTGAGCCCGCTGCAGGCCTGGCTGCTGCTGGCCTGCTGCCTGAACACCCTGGTGGCCTACGGCGCCTTCGCCGAGGCGCTGGCCCACTGGGAGGCGTCGCGGGTCAGCGCCACCCTGGCGCTGACCCCGCTGGTCACCCTCGGCGCGGTGGCCGCGGCCGCCAGCCTGTGGCCGGCGCTGGTGCCGGCCGAGGAGCTCAACCTGCTGGCCTACGGCGGCGCGCTGCTGGTGGCCGGCGGCTCGGCGCTGGTGGCGCTGGCGCCGTCGCTGCTCGCCGGGCGCCGCCGGGGCTGAGCCTCAGCCTTCCTCGCCGGCCTGCAGCATGCGCTCGGGGCGCACCCAGGCGTCGAACTCGGCGTTGCTGAGGTAGCCCAGCGCCAGCGCCGCCTCGCGCAGGCTGGTGTTCTCCGCGTAGGCCTTCTTGGCGATCTGCGCGGCCTTGTCGTAGCCGATGTGCGGGTTGAGCGCGGTGACCAGCATCAACCCGCGCTCGAGCTGCTCGGCCATGCGCGCGGCATCCGGCTCCAGGCCCCGGATGCAGTGCTCGTTGAAGTTGCGGCAGCCGTCGCCGAGCAGGCGAATCGACTGCAGCAGGTTGTGCACGATCACCGGCTTGAACACGTTGAGCTGCAGGTGGCCCTGGCTGGCGGCGAAGCACACGGTGGCGTCGTTGCCGAGCACCTGGCAGGCGAGCATCGACAGCGCCTCGCACTGGGTCGGGTTGACCTTGCCGGGCATGATCGAGCTGCCCGGCTCGTTGGCCGGCAGGCGCACCTCGGCCAGGCCCGCGCGCGGGCCGGAGCCGAGCAGGCGCAGGTCGTTGGCCAGCTTCATCAGGGTCACCGCCAGGGTCTTCAGCGCGCCGGACAGGCTGACCAGCGGTTCGTGGCCGGCGAGGGCGGCGAACTTGTTGGGTGCGCTGACGAACAGCTGCTCGGACAGCTCGCTGATCTCGCGGGCGATGGCCTCGGCGAAGCCCTGCGGCGCGTTCAGCCCGGTGCCCACCGCGGTGCCGCCCTGGGCCAGCTCGCCGACCGCCGGCAGTGCCGCGTGGATGGCGCGGTCGGCGTGCTCGAGCTGGGCGACGAAGGCCGACAGTTCCTGGCCGAAGGTGATCGGCGTGGCGTCCATCAGGTGCGTGCGGCCGGTCTTGACCAGCTCGCGGTGGCGCTGCGCCTGCTCGGCGAGGCCGTCGCGCAGCTCGTGCAGCGCCGGCAGCAGCTGCGCGTGCACCGCCAGCAGCACGGCGATGTGCATGGCGGTGGGGAAGCAGTCGTTGGAGCTCTGCGCGCGGTTGACGTGGTCGTTGGGGTGCACCGGCTGCTTGCCGCCGCGGCCCTGGCCGGCCAGCTCGTTGGCGCGCCCGGCGATCACCTCGTTGACGTTCATGTTGCTCTGCGTGCCGCTGCCGGTCTGCCACACCACCAGCGGGAACTGGCCGTCGTGCTGGCCGGCCAGCACCTCGTCGGCGGCCTGCTCGATCAGCGCGGCGATGTCCGCCGGCAGGGCGCCGCTGCGCGCGTTGACCCGCGCGGCGGCCTTCTTGATCAGCGCCAGGGCGTGGATCACCGCCAGCGGCATGCGCTCGCTGCCGATGGCGAAGTTGATCAGCGAGCGCTGGGTCTGCGCGCCCCAGTAGGCGTCGTCCGGGACCTCGATCGGGCCCAGGCTGTCGGTTTCGGTGCGGCTCATCGGCTGGTCTCCGCGGTGGCTCGGCTCCCTCAGTCTAGGCGGCCACTGTCCGCGGGGCGCTCCGTCCGTCCAGCCGCTGCGACAGTCCTGCGCTTGAGCGGGCCGGGCGATGCGCGGAAAATGGCGGCATTCCCGGGCGTCGCCCGAAACCATTGCGGAGCATTCCCATGTCGATGCAGGAACAGATCAGCCAGGCGCTCGCCGCCGCCTTCGCACCGCAGCACCTGGAGGTGGTCAACGAGAGCCACATGCACAGCCGCGGCCAGGAGAGCCACTTCAAGGCGGTGGTGGTCAGCGACGCCTTCACCGGCCTGCGCCCGGTGCAGCGCCACCAGAAGGTGTATGCCGCGCTCGCCGAGCTGATGCCGCAGTTCCACGCGCTGGCCCAGCATACCTACACCCCCGAGGAGTGGGCCGCGCTGGGCGTGGCGCCGGACTCGCCGGCCTGCCTGGGCGGCAGCAAGCACGACCGCCACTGAGTCGCCGGCCCGCCGCGCCGCCGGCTGTTCGACAAGCCCGGCGGACTGCGCCAACCTCTGAGCAAGGGAGTCTGCCGGGGGCCGGGCCGTGCCCGTCGAATCCCCCGGGCCGCAGGGCCCGTATTTGATCCCGGTGCGCAGGGCGCACCCCCACCGGCCGGCGCCTGCCCGGCCAACAGGAGCCCGGATGAACGCCCGCCTGCTCTATGTGATGGACCCCATGTGTTCCTGGTGCTGGGGCTTCGCCCCGGTGTTCGACGCCCTGGCCGCCCAGGCCCAGAAAGCCGGCATGGCCCTGCACCTGGTCGCCGGCGGCCTGCGCCCGGGCAGCGCGCAGGCGCTGGACGGCAGCACCCGCGACTACATCCTTCGGCACTGGCGCGCGGTGGCCGAGCGTACCGGCCAGGCGTTCCGCTTCGAGGATGCCCTGCCGGATGGCTTCGTCTACGACACCGAACCGGCCAGTCGCGCCCTGGTGGCGGTGCGCAGCCTGGCGCCGGACAAGGTCTGGCCGCTGGTGTGGGCGATCCAGCAGGCGTTCTACGTCGAGGGCCGCGACGTCACCCGGCCGGCGCTGCTGGTCGAGCTGGCCGAGGCGGTCGGCGTGCCGCGGTCCGCCTTCGCCGCGGCCTTCGACAGTCCGGCCCAGCGTGCGGCGACCCAGGCCGATTTCGAGCGGGTGCAGAACCTCGGCATCGCCGGCTTTCCCACCCTGCTGGCCGAGCGCAACGGCCAGCTGGCGCTGCTGACCAACGGCTACCAGCCGCTGGACGCCCTGGCGCCGCTGCTCGGCCGCTGGCTGGAGCGTCGCGCCCGTGGCTGAGCCGGCCGGCGGCGACCGGCTGGGCTGGGCGGAGATCCGCCGCCTGGCCCTGCGCCATCGCCGTCCCCTGCTGCTCGCCAACCTGCTGGCGGTGCTGGCTACCCTGTGCAGCGTGCCGATCCCGCTGCTGCTGCCGCTGCTGGTCGACGAGGTGCTGCTGGGGCAGGGCGATGCCGCGCTGCGGGTGATGGACCGTTTCCTGCCGGCGGCCTGGCAGCAGGCGGCCGGCTACATCGGCCTGATGCTGCTGGTGACCCTGCTGCTGCGCGGCGCCGCGCTGGCGCTCAACGTGCTGCAGGCACGGCTGTTCGCCGGGCTGTCCAAGGACGTGGTGTACCGCCTGCGCCTGCGCCTGATCGAGCGCCTCAAGCGCATCTCCCTCGGCGAGTACGAGAGCCTCGGCAGCGGCACGGTGACCGCGCACCTGGTCACCGATCTGGACACCCTCGACAAGTTCGTCGGCGACACCCTGAGCCGTTTCCTGGTGGCGCTGCTGAGCCTGGCCGGCACCTCGGCGATCCTGATCTGGATGCACTGGCAGCTGGCGCTCTTGATCCTGCTGTTCAACCCGCTGGTGATCTACGCCACCGTGCTGCTCGGCAAGAAGGTCAAGCACCTGAAGAAGCTGGAGAACGACAGCACCGCACGCTTCACCCAGGCGCTCGGCGAGACCCTCGAGGCGATCCAGGAGATCCGCGCCGGCAACCGCCAGGGCTTCTTCCTCGGTCGCCTCGGCGGCCGCGCCCGCGAGGTGCGCGACTACGCGGTGGCCTCGTTGTGGAAGAGCGACGCCGCCAGCCGCGCCAGCGGCCTGCTGTTCCAGTTCGGCATCGACGTGTTCCGTGCCGCCGCCATGCTCACCGTGCTGTTCTCCGACCTGTCGATCGGCCAGATGCTCGCGGTGTTCAGCTACCTGTGGTTCATGATCGGCCCGGTCGAGCAGCTGCTCGGCCTGCAGTACGCCTACTACGCCGCCGGCGGCGCGCTGAGCCGGATCAACGAGCTGCTCGCCCGCGCCGACGAGCCGCAGCATGCCGGCGGCGTCGATCCCTTCGCCGGGCAGACCACGCTGGGCATCGAGGTGCGCGGCCTGCGCTTCGCCTACCGCGACGAGCCGGTGCTCGACGGCCTCGACCTCTCCATCGCGGCGGGCGAGAAGGTGGCCATCGTCGGCGCCTCGGGCGGCGGCAAGAGCACCCTGGTGCAGCTGCTGCTCGGCCTCTACACACCGCAGGCCGGGAGCATCCGCTTCGGCGGCGCGACCCTCGAGGAGATCGGCCTGGAGCGGGTGCGCGAGCAGGTGGCGGTGGTGCTGCAGCATCCGGCGCTGTTCAACGACACGGTGCGCGCCAACCTGAGCATGGGCCGCGACTGCAGCGAGGCCGACTGCTGGCGCGCCCTGGAGATCGCCCAGCTGGCCGACACCGTGCGCGCCCTGCCGCAGGGCCTGGACAGCGTGGTCGGCCGCTCCGGCGTGCGCCTCTCCGGCGGCCAGCGCCAGCGCCTGGCCATCGCGCGGATGATCCTCGCCGAACCCAGGGTGGTGATCCTCGACGAGGCCACCTCGGCGCTGGACGCCGCCACCGAGTACGCCCTGCATCAGGCGCTGGGCGCCTTCCTCAAGGGGCGCACCACGCTGATCATCGCCCACCGCCTGTCGGCGGTGAAGCAGGCCGACCGCGTGCTGGTGTTCGACGGCGGGCGCATCGCCGAGCAGGGCGAGCATCAGCAGCTGATCGCCGAGGGCGGCCTGTATGCGCGCCTGTACGGCCATCTGCAGCACTAGCCGGCTAGAATGGCCGCTTCCCGACCACCGGAGTGCCACCCATGTTCCTTGCCATGAACCGCTTCAAGATCGCCCGCGGCCACGAGGAGACCTTCGTCGAGCACTGGCGCCAGCGCGAGAGCTACCTCGACGAGGTGCCCGGCTTCCTGCGCTTCCACCTGCTCAAGGGGCCGCAGACCGAGGAGTACACCCTGTTCTCCTCCTATTCCGAGTGGGAGTCGGCCGCGGCCTTCGAGGCCTGGACCCACTCCGAGTCGTTCCGCAAGGCCCACGCCAACGCCGGCAAGAGCCCGCGTGAGATCTACCTCGGCCCGCCGCAGCTGGAGCTGTTCGAGTCGGTGCTGTAACCGCCGGCGGGCGCGGCGGGGCAGGGTGTCGACAATCCGCGTCGATGCCGCCTGCCCGGCCTGCCGTCCGTCCGCCTGCTGTAGTGCCCGGGCGGCGTGTCCTACCGCCAGCGCCAGGGCGGCGCCTGTTGGTGCCGCGTTGACGCAAATCCCTGCCTCAGACGGATTTTTGGCGTAAACCAAAGCTGCCACTGGCGCTGCGCGACGCACATCGTTAGCATTGCGCCGCCTTCGCCTGCCCCCTTGCCCGGGGTCTTCCGGGGAGCGTGTAGTACTTTTGTCGGACGGGCTACAGTACGTTCTGTAGACGATCCGCGGTAAAATGCGGAACCTGTGTCTCAGGAGCATGAATGATGCAAACTGGTGGTGATCAGCCGGATCTGGTATTCGTCGGGGCAGGCGTCATGAGCGCGACCCTCGCGGTACTGCTGAAAGAGCTCGACCCGAGCCTCAAGATCGAAGTCCTGGAGCAACTCGAATCCGGGGCCGCCGAGAGTTCCTTCCCGTGGAACAACGCGGGAACCGGCCATGCCGCACTCTGCGAACTGAACTATACCCCCGAAGGTCCGGACGGCTCGGTCGGCATCGCCAAGGCCGTGAACATCAACGCGATGTTCGAGGTGTCCCGCCAGCTGTGGGCCTACCTGGTCGAGCAGGGTTACTTCAAGTCGCCGAAGGACTTCATCAACCCGGTTCCGCACATGAGCTTCGTGCGCGGCGAGAAGGGCGTCGCCTTCCTGCGCAAGCGCTTCGAGGCGATGAAGGCCCATCACTGCTTCCGTGACGACCTCGAGTACACCGAGGACCGCAAGGTCATCGGCGAGTGGGCGCCGCTGCTGATGCAGGGCCGCACCAGTGACGAGCCGCTGGCGGCCACTCGCGCCATGGGCGGCACCGACGTCAACTTCGGTGCGCTGACCCGCAAGCTCCTCCAGCACCTCGAGCAGAGCCAGGGCTGCAAGGTCCTCTACAACCAGAAGGTCAGCGACGTGCGTCGCGACGCCGACGGCCGCTGGCGCCTGTCGGTCGACGACCTGGCCCGTGGCGGCAGCCGCGAGGTGACCGCGCGCTTCGTGTTCCTCGGCGCCGGCGGCGCCGCGCTGACCCTGCTGCAGAAGTCCGGCATCGAGGAAGGCAAGGGCTTCGGCGGCTTCCCGGTCAGCGGTCAGTGGCTGCGCTGCGACAATCCGGAAATCGTCAGGCAGCACCAGGCCAAGGTCTACAGCCAGGCCGACATCGGCGCGCCGCCCATGTCCGTGCCGCACCTGGACACCCGCGTGGTCGACGGCGGCAAGTCGCTGCTGTTCGGACCGTTCGCCGGCTTCTCCACCAAGTTCCTCAAGACCGGCTCGTTCCTCGACCTGCCGCTGTCGATCCGCCCGAACAACATCGGTCCGATGCTGGCCGTGGCGCGCGACAACATGGACCTGACCAAGTACCTGATCAAGGAAGTGCTGCAGTCCGAGGACCAGCGCCTCGACGCCCTGCGCAAGTTCTTCCCGGACGCCAAGAAGGAAGACTGGCGCCTGGAGATCGCCGGCCAGCGCGTGCAGATCATCAAGAAGGACGCCAAGAAGGGCGGCATCCTGCAGTTCGGCACCGAGATCGTCGCCGCTGCCGACGGCTCCATCGCCGCGCTGCTGGGCGCCTCGCCGGGCGCCTCGGTGTCGGTGTCGGTCATGCTGGAAGTGATCGAGCGCTGCTTCCCCGAGCAGTACAAGAGCGCCGCCTGGCAGGAGCGCCTGGGCAAGATCTTCGAGGCCAGCGAGAAGGCCCTGGAGACCGATGGCGAGCTGCTGCGCCGCGTGCGCGCGCGCACCAGCGACGTCCTCGAGCTGCAGCAGCCGAGCTGATCCGCGCCCGGTCCCGCCGCACGCGCTGCGGCGGGCGACAACGCCGCGTCAGAGGCCCCGCAAGGGGCGTTCTGCCGCGGCGTTTGCGTTTGCGGGTGGCCTGTCACGGGCACAGGACGACGACCGCCGCAGGGGCGCCCCGTGGCCGGCGGCGGAGCCGGTCCGGGGCTGGCGGGGTGGGAGGGGGGGGGAGGCGGGCGGCTCCGTCCGGACGGGTTTTTTTGCCCCTTTTTGGTGCATTTTTCGGCGATACCAGTTAAATTGCCGGCCCGCCCACAACGTCCGCCTAGCCTTGCGCCTGCAATCCGGCCAGACTGCCGTCCATGACTCCCATACAGCTCGCCTTTCTCTACTGGCCGGACGTCCGTCCGCTCACCCTGACCCTGGTCGACGAGGTCCTGCAGCTGGCCGCCCGCCTGCATCCCGAGGCGGGCTACCAGGTCAGCTACCTGCAGGCCGCGCCGCCGGTGGCCGGCGCCTGGCCGCTGCCCGGCCAGCCCTGGCGCGGCCAGCTGCAGGCCGGACAGCGCCTGTTCCTGCTCGCCGAAGAGGTTCCCGCTCCGGATGACGAGCTGGACGCCGCCCTGCGCCAGGCCGGACGCAACGCCAGTCTGCTCGGCGCGGTGGGCGCCGGCCTGTATCCGCTGGCCCGGCTCGGCCTGCTCGACGGCCATCGCGCGGCGCTGCACTGGCGCTGGCAGGACGACTTCGCCGAACGCTTCCCCCAGGTGGCGGCCAGCAACCACCTGTTCGAGTGGGACGGCGAGCGGCTGACCGCCTGCGGCGGCCTGGCCGTGCTGGACATGCTGCTGGCGATGCTGGCGCGCGATCACGGCGCCGAGCTGGCCGGGGCGATCGCCGAGGAGCTGGTGCTCGAGCGCATCCGCGACGGCAGCGAGCGCCAGCGCGTGCCGCTGCGCAACCGCCTGGGCGCCACCCACCCCAAGCTGACCCAGGCGGTGCTGCTGATGGAGGCCAACATCGAGGAGCCGCTGACCACCGACGAGATCGCCCAGCAGGTCTGCGTGTCGCGTCGCCAGCTGGAGCGCATCTTCAAGCAGTTCCTCAACCGGGTGCCCAGCCAGTACTACCTGGAACTGCGCCTGAACCGTGCGCGCCAGCTGCTGCAGCAGACCAGCACCTCGATCATCCAGATCGGCCTGTCCTGCGGCTTTTCCTCCGGTCCGCACTTCTCCAGCGCCTACCGCAACTTCTTCGGCGTCACCCCGCGCGAGGATCGCAACCTGCGCCGCAGCGCCGCCGCCGAGATGCCCGCGGGCGCCGGCGAGCGCGAGTGACCGGGTCGCCCGGCAAGGGGGCTTTGGCGTAGCCGCGCCGAGCCTTTACACTGCGCGCTTCGCCGCGCCGCCATCCGGTTGGCGCAGATCCGCTTCCCGGGGCCTCGGCTGTACGAAGATGTCGCATGGCTGCAATCCCGGCGCGGAGTTTGTCTCTACAATCCCGTTCAGTTCCATCCGATCAGCCGCCCAGGCAGGAGAGTTCGATGTCCGTTCCGCACGCGCCGGTGCAACGCGCCGATTTTGACCAGCTGATGGTCCCCGTTTTCGCCCCCGCCGCCTTCATCCCGGTGCGAGGCGAGGGCAGCCGCGTCTGGGACCAGAGCGGTCGCGAGCTGGTCGACTTCACCGGCGGCATCGCCGTCAACGTGCTCGGCCATGCCCACCCGGCGCTGGTCGAGGCGCTGAGCGAGCAGGCGGGCAAGCTCTGGCACGTGTCCAACGTGTTCACCAACGAGCCGGCCCTGCGCCTGGCCAAGCTGCTGACCGACGCCACCTTCGCCGACCGCGTGTTCTTCGCCAACTCCGGCGCCGAGGCCAACGAGGCCGCGTTCAAGCTGGCGCGTCGCTACGGCCATGACACCGGCGGCGCGCAGAAGTGCGAGATCATCTCCGCGGTCAACAGCTTCCACGGCCGCACCCTGTTCACCGTCAGCGTCGCCGGCCAGCCCAAGTATTCCGCAGGCTTCGGCCCGCAGATCGAGGGCATCAGCCATGTGCCGTACAACGATCTGGAGGCGCTGAAGGCGCAGATCTCCGGCAACACCTGCGCGGTGGTGCTGGAGCCGATCCAGGGCGAGAGCGGCATCCTGCCGGCCGACCGCGCCTACCTGGAGGGCGTGCGCCAACTGTGCGACGAGCACAACGCGCTGCTGATCTTCGACGAGGTGCAGACCGGCGTCGGCCGTACCGGGGCGCTGTACGCCTACATGCACTACGGCGTGACCCCGGACATCCTCACCAGCGCCAAGAGCCTGGGCGGCGGCTTCCCGATCAGCGCCATGCTGACCACCGACGCGGTGGCCAGGCACTTCGGCGTCGGCGTGCACGGCACCACCTACGGCGGCAACCCGCTGGCCTGCGCGGTGGGCGAGGCGGTGATCAGCATCGTCAACACCCCCGAGGTGCTCGAAGGCGTCGCCGTGCGCAGCGCGCGCTTCACCCGCGAGCTGACCCGCATGGGCGAGCAGTACGGCGTGTTCAGCCACGTGCGCGGCATGGGCCTGCTGCTCGGCGCGGTGCTCACCGACGCCTGGAAGGGCCGCGCCGGCGAGGTGATGGCCGCCGCCCAGCAGCAGGACCTGATGATCCTGCAGGCCGGCCCGGACGTGGTGCGCTTCGCGCCCAGCCTGGTGATCAGTGATGCCGACATCGACGAGGGCCTGGCCCGCCTCGAGCGCGCGCTGGCCAGCCTGACCGCCGCCTGACGACAACCGCGACAACCAAGGAGAGACACCGATGCTGATCATGCGCCCCGCCCGGATGGGCGACCTGCCGGAGGTCCAGCGCCTGGCCAAGGACAGTCCCATCGGTGTCACCTCCCTGCCGGACGACCGCGAGCGGCTGGCCGAGAAGATCCGCGCCTCGGAGGCCTCGTTCGCCGCCGAGGTGAGCTTCAACGGCGAGGAGAGCTACTTCTTCGTCCTCGAGGATACTGGCAGCGGCCGCCTGGTCGGCTGCTCGGGCATCGTTGCCACCGCCGGCTTCTCCGAGCCGTTCTACAGCTTCCGCAACGAGACCTTCGTGCACGCCTCGCGCGAGCTGAACATCCTCAACCGCATCCACGTGCTGTCGCTGTGTCACGACCTGACCGGCAACAGCCTGCTGACCAGCTTCTACATGCAGCCCGAGCTGGAGAACTCCCAGTGGGCCGAACTCAACTCGCGCGGCCGCCTGCTGTTCGTCGCCAGCCATCCCGAGCGCTTCGCCGAGGCCATGGTGGTCGAGGTGGTCGGCTACAGCGACGAGCAGGGCGACGCGCCGTTCTGGGACGCCATCGGCCGCAACTTCCTCGCCATCAATTACGCCGAGGCCGAGCGCCTGTGCGGGCTGAAGAGCCGTACCATGCTCGCCGAGCTGATGCCCAGCTACCCGATCTACGTGCCGCTGCTGCCCGACAGCGCCCAGGAGGCCATGGGCCAGGTGCACCCGCGCTCGCAGGTGTCCTTCGCCATCCTGATGCGCGAGGGCTTCGAGACCGAGCACTACGTCGACATCTTCGACGGCGGGCCCACCGTGCACGCGCGCACCTCGGGGATCCGCTCGATCGCCCAGAGCCGTCTGGTGCCGGTGCGCCTCGGCGCGCCGGCGCAGGTCGGCCGGCCCTACCTGGTGGCCAACAACCAGACCCTGGACTTCCGCGCGCTGATCGCCGAGCTGGACTGGGAACCCGGCCAGCCGCTGACCCTCACCCCGGCGGTGGCCGAGGCGCTCGGCGTCGGCGAGGGCGGCAGCGTGCGGGTGGTGGCGGTCTGATCCCGTCCGACCCGATTGGAGCAAGCCGCCGGCCTGCGGCGGCGCGATGCCGCGCCAGCCGGCGCTCCGGCCCTCGCGGCCGTCAACAGGAGGCACCATGATCGTTCGTCCCGTTCGCAGCACCGACATGCCCGCGCTGATCGCCATGGCGCGCAGCACCGGTGCCGGCCTCACCTCGCTGCCGGCCAACGAGGAACGCCTGGCCCAGCGCGTGGCCTGGGCGGAGAAGTCCTTCCACGGCGAGGCCGAACGCGCCGACGCCGACTACCAGTTCGTGCTGGAGACCGACGACGGCCAGGTGGTCGGCATCAGCGCCATCAACGGCGCGGTCGGCCTGCGCGAGCCCTGGTACAACTACCGGGTCGGCCTGACCGTCAGCGCCTCGCGCGAGCTGGGCATCCACCGCGAGAACCCGACCCTGTTCCTGGCCAACGACCTGACCGGCAACACCGAGGTCTGTTCGCTGTTCCTCGACGCCCGCTACCGCCACAGCGGGCTCAGCGGGCGCCTGCTGTCCAAGGCGCGCTTCCTGTTCATCGCCGAGTTCCGCGAGCTGTTCGCCGACAAGGTGATCGCCGAGATGCGCGGCATCTCCGACGACAACGCCCGCGCGCCGTTCTGGGAAAGCCTCGGCCGGCACTTCTTCAAGATGGAGTTCTCCCAGGCCGACTACCTGACCGGGGTCGGCAACAAGGCCTTCATCGCCAAGCTGATGCCCAAGTTTCCGCTGTACACCTGCTTCCTCAGCGAGGAGGCGCGCGCGGTGATCGGCCGCGTGCACCGCGACACCGAGCCGGCGCTGACCATGCTGCGCGCCGAGGGCTTCAGCTACCAGGGCTACATCGACATCTTCGATGGCGGCCCGGCGCTGGAGTGCGAGACCGGCAACATCCGCGCGGTACGCGACAGCCAGACCCTGGTGCTGGCCATCGGCACCCCGGGCGAGGAGGCGCCGCAGTTCCTCATCCACAACCGCAAGCGCGAGGACTGCCGGATCACCGTCGGCCAGGCGCGCCCGGCCTCCGGCACCCTGGTGGTGGATGCCGTCACCGCCAAGCGCCTGCGCCTTTCCGCCGGCGCCCAGGTGCGCGCGGTGCCGTTGTCGGCGCAGGTCGGCTGGCGATGAGCTTGTACCTCGGCGGCCAGTGGCTGGCCGGGGAGGGCGAGGCACTGGTCTCGCTTGATCCCTGCGACCGCCAGCTGCTCTGGCAGGGCCGCGCGGCCAGCGCCGCGCAGGTCGCCGCCGCCGCCCGCGCCGCGCGCCGCGCCTTCCCGGCCTGGGCCGCGCGGCCGCTGGCCGAGCGCATCGCCGTGCTGGAACGCTTCGCCGAGGTGCTCAGGGCGCGCAGCGACGAGCTGGCCCGGCTGATCGGCCGCGAGACCGGCAAGCCGCTGTGGGAGGCGAGCACCGAGGTCGCCAGCATGGTCGGCAAGGTGGCCATCTCGATCCGCGCCCAGGCCGAGCGCGCCGGCGAGCGCCGCGCGCCGCTGGGCGACGCCCACAGCGTGCTGCGCCACCGCCCGCATGGCGTGCTGGCGGTGTTCGGCCCCTACAACTTCCCCCGGCCACCTGCCCAACGGCCACATAGTCCCGGCGCTGCTGGCCGGCAACTGCGTGCTGTTCAAGCCCAGCGAGCTGACCCCGGCGGTGGCCGAGCTGACCGTGCGCTGCTGGATCGAGGCCGGCCTGCCAGACGGGGTGCTCAACCTGCTGCCGGGTGGTCGCGCCACCGGCGCCGCACTGGCCGCCGAAACCGAGCTGGACGGCCTGCTGTTCACCGGTTCCAGTGCCACCGGGCGCCTGCTGCACCGCCAGTTCGCCGAGCAGCCGCAGAAGATCCTCGCCCTGGAGATGGGCGGCAACAACCCGCTGCTGGTCGAGGAGGTCGCCGATCTCGACGCCGCGGTGCTGTGCATCGTGCAGAGCGCCTTCCTCTCCGCCGGCCAGCGCTGCACCTGCGCGCGGCGCCTGCTGGTGCCGGCCGGGGCGTGGGGCGAACGCCTGCTGGTGCGGCTGGTCGAGGTCGTTTCCCGCCTGCGCGTCGGCCGCTTCGATGCCGATCCGCAACCCTTCATGGGCGCGCTGATCTCGCCCGAGGCCGCCGCCCGTCTGCTCGCGGCCCAGGATGACCTGCTCGCCCGCGGCGCCACGCCGCTGCTGGCGATGCGCCAGCTGGAGCCGGGCACGGCGCTGCTGAGCCCGGGCATCCTCGACGTCGGCGCAGTGGCCGAGCGTCCCGACGAGGAACACTTCGGCCCGTTGCTGCAGGTGCTCCGCTATGCCGACTTCGAAGCGGCGCTGGGCGAGGCCAACGCCACCCGTTTCGGCCTGGCTGCCGGGCTGATCTCCGACTCGCCCGAGCGCTACGAGCAGTTCCTGCTGCAGGCCCGCGCCGGCATCGTCAACTGGAACCGCCCGCTGACCGGCGCCGCCAGCAGCACGCCGTTCGGCGGCATCGGTGCCTCCGGCAACCACCGGCCGAGCGCCTGGTACGCCGCCGACTACTGCGCCTACCCGGTGGCCTCGCTGGAGAGCGCACAACTCGCCGTGCCGGCCAGCCTGCCGCCGGGACTGGCGCTGTGAGCGTCGTCGAGGTCAACTTCGACGGCCTGGTCGGCCCGACCCACAACTACGCCGGCCTGTCGCCCGGCAACCTGGCCTCGATGGGCAGCCGCGAGCAGCCGGCCGATCCGCGTGCGGCGGCGCTGCAGGGGCTGGCGAAGATGCGCCGCCTGCTGGAGCTGGGCTTCGTCCAGGGCGTGCTGCCGCCGCAGGAGCGCCCCGACCTGGCCACCCTGCGCGCGCTGGGCTTTGCCGGCAGCGACGCCCAGGTGCTGGCGCGCGCCGCCGGCGAGGCGCCGGCGCTGCTGACCGCGCTCGGCTCGGCGGCCAGCATGTGGACGGCCAACGCCGCCACCGTCAGCCCCGGCGCCGATACCGCCGACGGCCGCGTGCACTTCACCGCCGCCAACCTCCACGCCCAGCTGCATCGCTCGATCGAGCCTCCGGCCAGCGCCCGCGTGCTGCAGAAGATCTTCGGCGATCCGCGGCACTTCGCCCATCACCCGGCGCTGCCGGCCCAGGCGACCTTCGGCGACGAGGGCGCGGCCAACCACGCACGGCTGTGCCGCGCCCATGGCGAGCCCGGCGTCGAGCTGTTCGTCTACGGGCGCAGCGCCTTCGATCCGCAGGCGCCGCAGCCGCAGCGCTTCCCGGCGCGGCAGACCCGCGAGGCCAGCGCGGCGCTGGCGCGCCTGCACGGTCTGGCCGCCGACGGCGTGGTGTTCGCCCAGCAGAACCCGGCGGCGATCGACGCCGGGGTGTTCCACAACGACGTGATCGCGGTGGCCAACGGCGAGCTGCTGCTGCATCACGAGGACGCCTTCCTCGACGGCGCGCGGGTTCTGGACGAGCTGGCCGGCAAGCTGGCGCGCCGCGGCGGCCACCTGCAGGCGCTGTGCGTGCCGCGCGCGCTCGTGTCGCTGGAGCAGGCGGTGCGCAGCTACCTGTTCAACAGCCAGCTGCTGACCCGCGCCGACGGCTCCATGCTGCTGCTGGTGCCCGAGGAGTGCCGCGAGCAGGCGCAAGTCTGGGCCTGGCTGCAGGCGCTGCTGGCCGCCGACAACCCGATCCGCGCCCTCGAGGTGGTCGACCTCAGGCAGAGCATGCGCAACGGCGGCGGTCCGGCCTGCCTGCGCCTGCGCGTGGTGCTCACCCCGGGCCAGCTGGCGGCGACCCATGCCGGCGTGCTGCTGACCCCGACGCTGTGCGATAGCCTCGAGCGCTGGGTCGCCCGCCACTACCGCGACCGCCTGGTAAGCCGTGATCTGGCCGACCCGCAACTGCTCGACGAGTCGCGCGCGGCACTGGACGAACTGACGCAAATCCTTAAGCTGGGAGCCCTCTATTCCTTCCAGCGTGTCTGAGCGAGAAACTTCCATGAGCGAAAGCCTGCCCCTGATCCTCGAAGATGCCTACGGCGAACGTCGGGAAACCCACAGCGCGCGCGTGGCGGTGCGCCTCGAAGGCCGCGAGCTGTGGCTGGAGGCCGACGGCAAGGGCGGGGTGATCGTCTACGCCGAGTCGGTCGAGGGCGAGACCGACATCCCGCTGCTGGTGGTGCGCCCGCAGGCGGTCAACCAGCTGTCGCTGAGCGTCGAGCTGGAAGCCGCCGAGGCCCACGAGCATGGCCCCGACTGCGGCTGCGACCACCACTGAGTCGCCGGCTATGCTGGGAGTACCGCCAGCCGTAAGGAGCGCCTGCCATGCTTGCCCTCGGCAAACTGCTTGAGCTGACCCTGGCCGGACGCGAGCCCTCGGAAAAGATCCAGGTCTGCGCCTCCGGCGCCCGCCTGCAGTGGAAGGCCGAGGGCGTGCTGCTGGTCGAGCCGCCGGCCGGCGGCGACAGCGGTGTCGATCTGCTGCTGTCGGCGGGCATCCACGGCGACGAGACCGCGCCGGTCGAGCTGCTCGAGCGCCTGCTTCACGACATCGCCTCCTGCCGCCTGCAGCCGGCCGTGCGCCTGCTGCTGGTGCTCGGCAATCCCGCCGGGCTGCGCCGCGGCGAGCGCTTCGTCGGCTACGACCTCAACCGTCTGTTCGGCGGCGGCGATCCCTCGGTCAGCGGTCCCGAAGCCCTGCGCGCGGTGGAACTGGAGCTGCAGGCCGAGCTGTTCTTCGCCAGTTCCGGGCGCCGGCGCCTGCACTACGACCTGCACACCGCGATCCGCGGCTCGCAGATCGAGCAGTTCGCCCTGCGCCCGGCCAGCGCGCAGCCGCCGACCCGCGAGCAGCTGGCCTGCCTGCAGGCCGCGGGGCTGCAGGCGCTGTTGCTGCAGAGCGGCACCTCGACCACCTTCAGCGCCTTCTCCAGCCAGCGCTTCGGCGCCGAGGCCTTCACCCTCGAGCTGGGCCAGGCGCGGCCGTTCGGGCAGAACCAGGGCATCGACCTCGGCCGCCTGGAGACGCTGCTGCGCGCGCTGATCGAGGGCCGCGAGCTGCCCCCCGGCGACCCTGCGGCCCTGCAGCTGTTCAGCATCGCCCGCGAGATCATCAAGCACAGCCACGACTTCCGTCTGTACCTGGACGATGCGGTGGAGAACTTCACCGCACTGGAGGCGGGCAGCCTGCTGGCGGAGGATGCCGGCGGCCGGCGCTGGCAGGTGGTGGAGCGCGGTGCGCGCATCGTGTTTCCCAACCCCAGGGTGAAGAACGGCCTGCGCGCCGGCCTGATCGTGGTGCCGGTCAGCCTGGCCGACGTCTGTCCCTGAACTTCCCCGCGTTCATTCCTATCGGGCCGATAGCCTGCGCCGATGCAAGTTGGCGCGGGTTGTTTATATAATGCCCGTCTTTGCCGGTTATCCGTGCGGCAGTCAGGCAATGGCCGCAGCGATCCAGTTTCCCGAGAAAAATCCATGAAAAGCGCAGAAATCCGTGAAGCCTTCCTCCGCTTCTTCGAAGAGAAGGGGCATACCCGCGTCGCATCCAGTTCGCTGATTCCGGCCAACGACCCGACCCTGCTGTTCACCAACGCCGGCATGAACCAGTTCAAGGACTGCTTCCTCGGCCTGGAGAAGCGCGCCTACACCCGCGCCACCACCAGCCAGAAGTGCGTGCGTGCCGGCGGCAAGCACAACGACCTGGAGAACGTCGGCTACACCGCGCGTCACCACACCTTCTTCGAGATGCTGGGCAACTTCAGCTTCGGCGACTACTTCAAGCGCGACGCCATCGCCTATGCCTGGGAATTCCTCACCTCGCCCAAGTGGCTGAACCTGCCGGCCGAGAAGCTGTGGGTCACCGTCTACGCCAGCGACGACGAGGCCTACGACATCTGGACCCAGGAAGTCGGCGTGCCGGCCGAGCGCATGGTGCGCATCGGCGACAACAAGGGCGCGCCCTACGCGTCCGACAACTTCTGGGCGATGGGCGACACCGGGCCGTGCGGTCCGTGCACCGAGATCTTCTTCGACCACGGCGAGCACATCTGGGGCGGCCCGCCCGGCTCGCCCGAGGAAGACGGCGACCGCTACATCGAGATCTGGAACAACGTGTTCATGCAGTTCAACCGCACCGCGGACGGCGTGCTGCACCCGCTGCCGGCGCCGAGCGTGGACACCGGCATGGGCCTCGAGCGCATCAGCGCCGTGCTGCAGCACGTCAACTCGAACTACGAGATCGACCTGTTCCAGAGCCTGCTCAACGCCTCCGCCGCGGCCATCGGCTGCGCCAACGAGGGGCAGGCCTCGCTGAAGGTGGTCGCCGACCACATCCGCTCTTGCGGCTTCCTGGTCGCCGACGGCGTCACCCCGTCCAACGAGGGTCGCGGCTACGTGCTGCGCCGCATCGTCCGCCGCGCCTGCCGCCACGGCAACAAGCTGGGCGCCAAGGGCGCCTTCTTCCACAGGATCGTCGCCGCCCTGGTGGCCGAGATGGGCGAGGCCTATCCGGAACTCAAGGCGCAGCAGGCGCACATCGAGCGCGTGCTGAAGACCGAGGAAGAGCAGTTCGCCAAGACCTTGGAGCAGGGCCTGAAGATCCTCGAGCAGGACCTGGCCGGCCTCGAGGGCAAGGTGATCCCCGGCGACGTGGTGTTCAAGCTGTACGACACCTACGGCTTCCCGGTCGATCTGACCGGCGACATCGCCCGCGAGCGCGAGCTGTCGATCGACGAGGAAGGCTTCGAGCGCGAGATGCAGGCCCAGCGCGAGCGCGCCCGCTCGGCCAGCGCCTTCGACATGGACTACAACAGCCTGATCAAGGTGGAAGGCGAGACCCGCTTCACCGGCTACGCGGGCACCAGCGGCAGCGGCAAGGTCGTCGCCCTGTTCAAGGAAGGCATGAGCGTCGACAGCCTGAGCGCCGGCGAGGAGGGCGTGGTGGTGCTCGACCAGACGCCGTTCTACGCCGAGTCCGGCGGCCAGGCCGGCGACTGCGGCTACCTGAGCCAGGACGGCGTGCGCTTCGACGTGCGCGACACCCGCAAGGCCGGTGGCGCCTTCCTGCACCACGGCATCCTCGACGCCGGCAGCCTGAAGCTCGGTGACAGCGTCGAGGCCATCGTCGACGCCAGTGTGCGCGGCGCCACCGCGCTCAACCACTCGGCCACCCACCTGCTGCACGCCGCGCTGCGCCAGATCCTCGGCGAGCACGTGCAGCAGAAGGGCTCGCTGGTCGACAGCCAGCGCCTGCGCTTCGACTTCAACCACTTCGAGGCGATCAAGCCCGAGCAGCTCAAGGCCCTCGAGGACCTGGTCAACGCCGAGATCCGCAGGAACTCCGAGGTCGAGACCGAGGAAACCGATATCGACACCGCCAAGGCCAAGGGCGCCATGGCGCTGTTCGGCGAGAAGTACGGCGACAGCGTGCGCGTGCTGAGCATGGGCGGCGGCTTCTCCGTCGAGCTGTGCGGCGGCACCCATGTCCAGCGCACCGGCGACATCGGCCTGTTCAAGATCGTCAGCGAGGGCGGCGTGGCCGCCGGCGTGCGCCGCATCGAGGCGGTGACCGGCGAGCAGGCGCTCGCCTACCTCAACGGCGCCGAGGAGCAGCTCAAGGAAGCCGCCGCGCTGGTCAAGGGCTCGCGCGACAACCTGCTGGACAAGCTGGCCGGTCTGCTCGAGCGCAACCGCCAGCTGGAGAAGGAGCTGGAGCAGCTCAAGGCCAAGGCCGCCAGCGCCGCCGGCGACGATCTGGCCGGTTCCGCGGTCGACGTCCATGGGGTCAAGGTGCTGGCCGCGCGTCTCGACGGTCTGGACGGCAAGGCCCTGCTGGCGCTGGTCGATCAGTTGAAGAACAAGCTGGGCCGCGCGGTGATCCTGCTCGGCGGCGAGTTCGACGGCAAGGTGGTGCTGGTCGCCGGCGTGACCCAGGACCTCACCGCCAGGCTCAAGGCCGGCGAGCTGATGAAGCAGGCCGCCGCGCTGGTCGGCGGCAAGGGCGGCGGCCGCCCGGACATGGCCCAGGGCGGCGGCGTGGACGCCGGCAAGCTGGGCGAGGCGCTGGCGCTGGTCGAGCCGTTCGTCGCCGCCGCGTTCTGACCGGATGCGAGAGCCCGCCCCGCGCCCGGCGGGCTCTTGGCAGGTCCCGGCCTGGCGGTTTTAATGGGCGACTTTTTCTTCGCGGTTGGGCAGCATCGAAATGGCATTGATCGTACAGAAATTCGGCGGCACCTCGGTCGGCAGCGTCGAGCGCATCGAGCAGGTGGCCGAGAAGGTGAAGAAGTTCCGCGAGGCGGGACATGACCTCGTGGTGGTGGTCTCGGCCATGAGCGGCGAGACCAACCGTCTGATCGAACTGGCCAAGCAGGTCATGCCGCAGCCCGATCCGCGCGAGCTGGACGCCATCATCTCCACCGGCGAGCAGGTCACCATCGGCCTGCTCAGCATGGCGCTGATCAAGCGCGGCGTGCCGGCGGTGTCCTTCACCGGCAACCAGGTGCGCATCCTCACCGACAGCGCCCACACCAAGGCGCGCATCCTCGAGATCGACGACGCCCGCATCCGTGGCGAGCTGAACGCCGGTCGCGTGGTGGTGGTCGCCGGTTTCCAGGGCGTCGACGCGCAGGGCAACATCACCACCCTCGGCCGTGGCGGCTCCGACACCACCGGCGTGGCCCTGGCCGCGGCGCTCAAGGCCGCCGAGTGCCAGATCTATACCGACGTGGACGGCGTCTACACCACCGACCCGCGCGTGGTCGCCAAGGCCCAGCGGCTGGAGAAGATCACCTTCGAGGAGATGCTGGAAATGGCCAGCCTCGGCTCCAAGGTGCTGCAGATCCGCTCGGTGGAGTTCGCCGGCAAGTACAACGTCCCGCTGCGCGTGCTGCACAGCTTCCAGGAGGGTCCGGGCACCCTCATCACCATCGACGAAGAGGAATCCATGGAACAGCCGATCATCTCCGGCATCGCCTTCAACCGCGACGAAGCCAAGCTGACCATTCGCGGCGTACCGGACATTCCCGGCGTGGCGTTCAAGATCCTCGGCCCGATCAGCGCCGCCAACATCGAGGTGGACATGATCGTGCAGAACGTGGCGCACGATAACACCACCGACTTCACCTTCACCGTGCACCGCAACGACTACGACAAGGCGCTGGCGATCCTCGGCCAGACCGCCCAGGCGCTCGGCGCCCGCGAGGTGTCCGGCGACACCGACATCGCCAAGGTGTCGCTGGTCGGCGTCGGCATGCGCTCCCACGCCGGCGTGGCCAGCCGCATGTTCGAGGCGCTGGCCAAGGAGAACATCAACATCCAGATGATCTCCACCTCGGAAATCAAGATCAGCGTTGTGGTCGAGGAGAAGTACCTCGAGCTGGCCGTGCGCGCGCTGCACACCGCTTTCGATCTGGACGCGCCGACCCGTCAGGGCGAGTGACGCCTCCCGAGCAAAAGGCGCGGCTTTCCGCGCCTTTTGTCGTTTTTGGCCGGGATGGAGGATTTCATTCCGCCGGCTCTGGTCAATACTTGGGCGATAGCTGGGGGGAGTTTTTCCCTCCGGTGTTTAGCCATTTTTCTTGCAGACAGCTGTCCTGATACAGGCAAAAGGAGAAAAGGAATGCTTATTCTGACTCGCCGCGTGGGAGAGACCCTGATGGTCGGTGACGATGTCACCGTGACCGTGCTGGGCGTGAAGGGCAATCAGGTGCGCATTGGCGTCAATGCACCCAAGGAAGTCGCAGTACATCGCGAGGAAATCTACCAGCGCATCCAGAAGGAGAAGGACGAAGAACCAAGCCATTGATTTTTTTTCGATTTTTATCGAATCAAGGCTTTGCAAACGGGGTTTGCTTGGGTATAGTACGCCCCGTGTTGCGGAGAGGTGGCCGAGTGGCCGAAGGCGCTCCCCTGCTAAGGGAGTACACCTCAAAAGGGTGTCGGGGGTTCGAATCCCCCCCTCTCCGCCATTTTTCTCCAGAGAGTCGCATGGCTCGACGGAGTGACAGCCTGGCAAGACAGGCAGCCCTGCGCACTCGTAGCTCAGCTGGATAGAGTACCCGGCTACGAACCGGGCGGTCGGAGGTTCGAATCCTCCCGAGTGCGCCATCTTCAGGGTTACCGGCATTGCCGGTGATTCCGAACCAGCGGTGATCTGGCTAAACATCACATGTGCACTCATAGCTCAGCTGGATAGAGTACCCGGCTACGAACCGGGCGGTCGGAGGTTCGAATCCTCCTGAGTGCGCCATCTTCAGGGTCGCCGGCATTGCCGGCGATTCCGGACCAGCGGTGATCTGGCTAAACATCACATGTGCACTCATAGCTCAGCTGGATAGAGTACCCGGCTACGAACCGGGCGGTCGGAGGTTCGAATCCTCCTGAGTGCGCCATACCGAAAGGGCCTGCAGCGATGCAGGCCCTTTTTTCATTTCCCGCGTTTCGTTCCCGCAGCCGCTCTGCCACGGGCCGATTCGACGCGCCCAAGGGCGCCGCGGATGTTATCATTGACACGTCTGCCCCCCAGCGGGTCGTGTGGAAATCCAGCCATGGACTTACCCAGTTATCCCGAACCTCGATTGTTCGTCTGCATCTTGAAAGATTGATTGCCTCCGGGGCGCGTCCTGCCACTGGGGGACAGGGAGTGCGCAATGACCGAAGCAGAAGCCAAGAAGCCCCAGGAAAGCCTGCAGGATCGTCTGGCCCAGGTGGTCGAGCTGCTGCACCGGCACAGGCTGGTGGAGGGGCTGACCCAGCGTCAGGAAGGTGAGCACCAGGAACTGGTCGAGAGCCTGGTGCACCGCCAGAACCTGGCCGAGCTGCAGCGCCGGCTCGACGATCTCCATCCCGCCGACATCGCCCACATCCTCGAAGCCCTGCCGCTCGACGACCGCCTGACGGTCTGGCAGCTGGTCAAGGCCGAGCGCGACGGCGACATCCTCCTCGAAGTCTCCGACGCGGTGCGCGAGACGCTGATCGCCGACATGGACGATCACGAGATCCTCGCCGCGACCCGCGACCTCGACGCCGACGAGCTGGCCGACCTGGCTCCCGAGCTGCCGCGCGACGTGGTCCACGAGCTGATGGAGACGCTCGATGCGCAGCAGCGCGAGCGGGTGCGTTCGGCATTGTCCTACGAGGAGGACCAGGTCGGTGCGCTGATGGACTTCGAGATGGTCACCATCCGCGACGACGTGACCCTCGAGGTGGTGCTGCGCTACCTGCGCCGGCTCAAGGAGCTGCCGGGGCACACCGACAAGCTGTTCGTGGTCGACTACGACGGCATCCTGCAGGGCGTGCTGCCGATCAAGCGCCTGCTGGTCAACGACCCCGACAAGAAAGTCGCCGAGGTGATGGCCACCGACCCGGTGAGTTTCCATCCCGAGGAGGACGCCCACGACGCCGCCCAGGCCTTCGAGCGCTACGACCTGATTTCCGCGCCGGTGGTGGACAAGAGCGACAAGCTGATCGGCCGTCTGACCATCGACGAGATGGTCGACCTGATCCGCGAGGAAAGCGAGAGCGAAGTGCTCAACATGGCCGGCCTGCGCGAGGAGGAGGACATCTTCGCCTCGGTGTGGAAATCGGTGCGCAACCGCTGGGCCTGGCTGGCGATCAACCTGGTCACCGCCTTTCTCGCCTCGCGGGTGATCGGCCTGTTCGAGGGTTCCATCGAGAAGCTGGTGGCGCTGGCGGCATTGATGCCGATCGTCGCCGGCATCGGCGGCAACTCCGGCAACCAGACCATCACCATGATCGTCCGCGCCATGGCGCTGGATCAGGTGGGGACGGGCAACACCATGCGTCTGCTGCGCAAGGAGCTGGGCGTCGGCCTGATCAACGGCCTGGTCTGGGGGGGGGTGATCGGCGGGGTGGCCTGGTACCTGTACGGCAGCTGGTCGCTGGGTGCGGTGATGACCGGGGCGATGACCCTCAACCTGCTGCTCGCCGCGCTGATGGGGGTGCTGATCCCCATGACCCTGGCGCGTCTGGGGCGCGATCCGGCGATGGGCGCCAGCGTGATGATCACTGCCATGACCGACAGCGGCGGCTTCTTCATCTTCCTCGGCCTGGCCACCCTGTTCCTCATGTAGCGGGTGGGGCACGCCGCTCGTGCCGTCACAAGGGCCGCCCGGCAGATGTCCGGCGGCCCTTGTGCGTCTGGAGGGTCAGCTGTTCGCCGCGCTGTTGAGCAGGGCTATCAGCGCGCTCTGCTGCGGCTGCGGCAGCTGGCGGAAGCGCTGCAGCAGCTGGTGCTCGTGCGGGGGCAGTTCGCCGGAGGCAGCGGCGCTGCTGCCGGCGCTGGGCAGGCTGCCCTCGGCGAGCAGGGTCTTCTCCAGGCGCGCGATGATCTCGGAGTTCATGCTGCGGTGGTAGTGGCGGGCCACTTCGGCGATGCGGGCACGCATGCCCTCCGGCAGGCGGACGACAAACTTGTCGGCGCTCCGACTGGAGCGGGAGGGGAGGCTCTGTTTCATGGGCTGTCTAACCGCGTTATCAGGTGATCGCAGATGGGAATGTGCAGGTAGCAGTGATATGACCATGCCCGGTTGCTTCCGTTCATCAGTTGCCCGCGCCGGCACCGTTTCCATCCATAGTCGCGCCCCGCGCATGCGGCGGGGAGGGATGGGCAGTGTGACCGCTGGAGCCGGGGCTGGCCAGTCGGTGGTGGCGGAATTGCGATTGGTTGGGCATTGCCGGGCGGCGGATTTGGCTTCCGGGCATGACAAGTCGCCGCGCCTCGTTTAACATCGCCGGCCATTAGCGCCTGTAGCTCAGCTGGATAGAGCAACCGCCTCCTAAGCGGTAGGTCGGGGGTTCGAATCCCCCCTCGCGCACCAGAATCTTGATACATATCAACGGGTTACGTTTTTGCGAGTAACCCTTTTGCTTTTCTGCCGCGGGTGCATGCAAAGTGTGCCGTTGGGAGCGGTCGGGCAACAAGCGAGAAACCCTGCACCCATCCCTGCGGCAGCTGTACTGCGGGCGCGCCTAGTCCTGCCCACCGGGAGGTTCCGCCGCTTTCGTGACAGAGTCCCGCCCTGGAGAGATCGCGCATGAGTCGCCTGTTCACCCTGCGTGCCTTGTTGCTGAGCGCCTTTCTCTGCTTCGGACTGCTGGTCTCCGCCTATCAGGTACTCTCGGTCTATCGCCACTCGCTGCAGGAGACGATGGGCGAGCTGGAAACCACCACCGACTTCATCGGTCACTTCATCGCCAGCGGCCTGGTGCAGAACGGATCCGCCAGCGCCGAGCGCCTCGGACACCTGTTCAGCGAACATCTCAGCCATCCGGCCCTGGTCTACGCGGCCGTGCTCGATGGCAGCGGTCGCCTGCGCGCCCTGAGCCTGCCCCAGGGGGCGTCGCGCATGCCGCTGAACATGCCGGCCGTCGAACACCTGCTGGCGGATCCCGAGCGCTGGGAGCGTCAGCACCTGCACTGGCTGGAGGGCGACGAGCTGCTGCTGGGCGGCTATCCGCTGGGCGAGGAGGCGAGCGTACCCGGCGGGGGCATGGTGGTGCTGGTCATGCGTACCGATACGCTGCGCGACAAGGCCTGGGCGCGCACCGGTCAGCAACTGCTCATGCTGCTGGTGCCGCTGCTGCTGCTGGCCCTGCTGCTGGCCTGGCTGCTCAAGCGCCTGCTCACCGATCGCATCGAGGAGCTGCTGGACGACGTGCGCCGGCTCAGCACCGGGCGCATCGACAGCCTGCCGGTGCTCGGCGGCGACGAGGTCGGCCAGCTGGCCGCCGAGTTCGGTGCCCTGATGCAGCGGGTGATCAGCGCCCGCGACTACAACGAATACCTGCTCAACTGCATTCCCAGTCCGGTGTGGCAGGTCGACCGCCAGCAGCGCTGCGTCTACGTCAACGCCGCCTGGATGCAGCTCACCGGGATGGGCGACGAGGACAGCCAGGGCGAGGGCTGGTGGCAGGCGCTGCATCCCGACGATCGCCGCCTGCTCGAGCCGCTGCTGACCGAGGGCGGTAGTGGCTGCGGGGTGGACTTCGCCGTGCGCCTGCGCCTGCGTGCGCGGACCGGACGCTACCACTGGGTGCAGCTGCATGGCGAGCCGCTGGTGGGGCGCGATGGCCAGTTCAACGGCTACCTGGGCAGCGCCTTCGACATCCAGTCCGAGCTGGATGCCGGCAGCGAGCTGCAGGCCAACGAGGCGCGTTTCCGCGGACTGGTCGAACAGTCGCTGGTCGGTGTCTACGTGCTGCGCGACGGCCACTTCGAGTACGCCAACCCGCGTCTGGCCGAATGGTTCGGCTACCAGCCGCAGGAGCTGGTGGCGCGCTCGCTGCTGGACCTGGTCTGCGAGGCCGACCGGCCGCGGGTGCGCGACATGCTCGACCGGCGCGAACGCGGCGAGCTGGTTTCGGCCCACTACGAGTTTCGCGCGCTGACCCGCGACGGTCGCGAGTTCATGGCCGAGGCCTTCGGCACCCGCATCGAGCTGGACGGTCTGCCGGCGATCATCGGCACCCTGCTCGACGTCACCCAGCGCTACAAGGACCGCGAGACGGTGCAGGCGGTGGTGGATGCGGTGGTCGCCAGCCCGATGGTGATGCTGCGGCGCAAGGCGCAGACCGGCTGGCCGGTGCAGTTCGTGTCCAGCAACGTCGAGCGCTGGGGCTATTCGGCGTCCAGCCTGCTCGACGGCCAGCGCTGGTTCACCACCCTGATCCATGCGGACGACCTGCCGCTGGTGCTGGCCGAGGTGCAGCGCAGCATCGACGAGGCGCGTCCGGAATTCGTCCTCGAATACCGCATCCGTACCGGCGTCGGCGGCTACATCTGGATCGAGGACTATACCCGCGTGCACCGCGATGCGGCGGGCGAGCCGCTGTGCCTGGAGAGCCTGCTGCTGGACATCTCGGCGCGCAAGGCGGCGGACGAGAAGCTGCGCCATGCCGCCGCGGTGTTCACCAACGCCCGCGAGGGGGTGGTGATCACCGATACCACGCCGAAGATCATCGCGGTCAACCGTGCCTTCTGCGACATCACCGGCTACGAGGAGCACGAGGTGCTCGGCCGCAACCCGAGCATGGTCAGCTCCGGCCGGCAGAGCAAGGAGTTCTACCAGAGCATGTGGACCGCCCTGCTCGATGAGGGCCACTGGCAGGGCGAGGTGTGGAACCGCCGCAAGTCCGGCGAGGTGTTCCCGCAGTGGCACAGCATCAGCGCGGTGCGCGACGACAAGGGCAAGCTGACCAACTATGTGGCGGTGTTCAGCGACATCTCCCAGCTCAAGGAGTCCGAGGCGCAGCTCGAGCGCCTGGCCCACTACGACCCGCTCACCGAGCTGCCCAACCGCATCCTCGTGCAGTCGCACCTCAACGGCGCCATCGAGCGGGCGCGCCGCCTGCACTGCAAGGTGGCGGTGCTGTTCCTCGATCTCGACGGCTTCAAGCGGGTCAACGACAGTCTCGGCCACGGCGTCGGCGACGAGCTGCTGGTACTGATCGCCGGGCGCCTGCGCCAGCGCATCCGCGCCGAGGACATGTTCGCCCGTCTGGGCGGCGACGAGTTCCTGCTGGTCCTCGAGGGCATCCATCACCCCGAAGAGGCGGCGCTGGTCGCCCAGGACCTGATCGACCTTCTGCAGCAGCCGTTCCGCGTCGGCAGCGGTCACGAGCTGTTCGTCGGCGCCAGCATCGGCATCAGCCTGTACCCCGACGACGGCCTGGAAATGTCCGAGCTGATCCGCTGCGCCGACGTGGCCATGTACCAGGCCAAGGAAAACGGCCGCAACAACTACCAGTTCCACACCGAGGAGCTGACCCGCGCCGCGGAGAATCGTCAGGCCCTGGAAAGCCGCCTGCACCGGGCGATCACCGCCCAGGAGTTCCAGCTCTACTATCAGCCGCAGGTGGACATCGCCAGCGGCCGCATCCTCGGCTTCGAGGCGCTGGTGCGCTGGTGCCCGATCCAGGGCGAGCCGGTGTCGCCGGCGGTGTTCATCCCGCTGCTCGAGGAGACCGGGCTGATCCTCGCCCTCGGCGAGTGGGTGATGCACGAGGCCTGTCGCCAGGCCGTGCGCTGGGGTGAGGCGGGCCTGCCGGCGGTGCCGGTCAGCGTCAACCTGTCGCCGCGCCAGTTCCAGCATCTGGACGTGGTCGAGCTGGTGCGCCGCGCGCTGGAGGACAGCGGCCTGCCCGGCGCGCTGCTCGAGCTGGAGATCACCGAAGGCGCGCTGATGGCGCAGAACCTGGAGACCCAGGTGCGTCTGGCCGAGCTCAAGGCCCTGGGCGTGCACCTGGCGGTGGACGACTTCGGCACCGGCTACTCGTCGCTGGCCTATCTCAGCCGTTTCCCCATCGACAAGCTGAAGATCGACAAGAGCTTCATCGACGGCCTGGGTCAGGACGCACGCGCCGACAAGATAGTCGCCACCGTGATCGCCATGGGCCAGGGCCTGGACCTGCAGGTGGTCGCCGAGGGCGTGGAGACCGCCAGCCAGCTGGAGCTGCTGCGTGCGCTCGGCTGCGATGCGGTGCAGGGCTACCTGTGCGGCCGCCCGCTGCCCGCCGCCCAGGCGGGAGCGCGGCTGGCTCGCGAGCGCGATGGGGTGCCGGCCTGACGCCGTTCAGATCGCCAGCAGCGTGCGCAGCCAGGCGCTGACGTCGGCGGCGCCGGCTAGGCGCAGGCCCTCGCCGAGGGCGTCGGCGTCGGCCTGGCTGCGTGGCAGGAGGAGGAACTCCGGGCCGCCGCTGTCGCGCAGCAGGTTGAGGCGGGCGTAGGGCATGCCGGTGAGCAGCAGGCGCATGAAGCGCGCGTCGCTCCAGGCCGCGGCCGGCATGGCCAGTACATGGTAGCCGGCATCCAGCTGGTCGAGGCCGCTGCGGCTCAGGCGATATTCGCTGAGCAGCGCCGGCAGCTGGATGGTCAGGCCGCGGCGGCGGGCGTAGGCCACCGCACAGGCGAAGGCCGGCGCGGCCTGTTCGCCGCTCCAGAAGTAGCGCTCGCCGCGCCAGCTGGCCTGGCGCAGGTAGAGGGTCTCGCCGCTGGCATGGTGCGGCAGGGCCTGGGCCAGGGTGCGGCTGAAATCCTTGTAGCTGATCAGGCGGATGCTGCGGCAGGCGGACGAGGCGGCGTAGTCCTCGAAGCGGTTGAAGCGCCAGCCCGACTCCGGGGCGCCGCCGAGACCGTCGATCCAGCGCAGGTCGAACTCGCCGATCTGCCGTTCCTCGACCCGGATCAGCGCGCGCAGCGCGCCATGGGCGGCCGCCTTGTCTTCCTGCACCGGACCGGACAGGGCGCCGCGCGGCAGGTCGGCCAGGCGCTGCAGCGGCGGGCCGTCCTGCCACCAGATGCTGTCCGGCACCTCCGGCAGGGGAGCGAAGGGCAGGCGCAGACGCGCCGCCTGCTCGCGCAGCTGCTGGCTGCCGCGCCCGCCCAGCCCCAGACGCTGGAGCAGGGCCGCGAGACGCTCGGTCAGTGTGATGGGTGGCATGGTCATGCCCGAATGCTTCCTGCACACAGATGGATTATAGGCGGGGGAGTATGCCGCACGGACCTTGCCCCAAGGCCTAACAGAAGCCAAGACTACCCGACTTCGGCCGTCAAAAGAATGCTGGCGTTCTGTTGCCAGGCCGCTCTGGAGCGGCGGATTGCCGGCGGCGGCTTCGCCGCCCGGCGGTCACTGGGCTATAATCTGCGCCCTTCTGGCCTCCTGATGACCCCTGCCCATGTACGCTCTGGCTCGCGAGCTGCTGTTCAAGCTGTCCCCGGAAACCTCCCACGAACTGGCCATCGACCTGATCGGCGCCGGCGGCCGCCTCGGCCTCAACCGCCTGGTGTGCCAGACGCCGCGCCTGCCGGTGACGGTGATGGGCCTGGAGTTCCCCAATCCGGTCGGCCTGGCCGCCGGCCTGGACAAGAACGGCGACGCCATCGACGGTTTCGCCCAGCTCGGTTTCGGCTTCATCGAGATCGGCACCGTGACCCCGCGCCCGCAGCCGGGCAACCCCAAGCCGCGGCTGTTCCGCCTGCCGCAGGCCGAGGCGATCATCAACCGCATGGGCTTCAACAACCTCGGCGTCGACCACCTGCTGGCGCGGGTGCAGGCGGCCAAGTACCGCGGCATCCTCGGCATCAACATCGGCAAGAACTTCGACACCCCAGTCGAGCGCGCGGTGGACGACTACCTGATCTGCCTGGACAAGGTCTATGCCCACGCCAGCTACGTGACGGTCAACGTCAGCTCGCCGAACACTCCCGGGCTGCGCAGCCTGCAGTTCGGCGACTCGCTCAAGCAGCTGCTCGAGGCCCTGCGCGTGCGTCAGGAGGAGCTGGCGGTGCGTCATGGCCGGCGCGTGCCGCTGGCGATCAAGATCGCCCCGGACATGAGCGACGAGGAAACCGTGCTGGTCGCCCGTGCGCTGCTGGAGACCGGCATGGATGCGGTGATCGCCACCAACACCACCCTGAGCCGCGAGGGCGTGGAGGGGCTGGCGCATGCCGACGAGGCCGGCGGCCTGTCCGGGGCGCCGGTGCGCGACCGGAGCACCCACACGGTGCGCGTCTTGGCCGGCGAACTGGGCGGACGCCTGCCGATCATCGCCGTCGGCGGGATCACCGAGGGTGTGCACGCGGCGGAAAAGATCGCCGCCGGCGCCAGCCTGGTGCAGATCTATTCGGGCTTCATCTACAAGGGGCCGGCGCTGATCCGCGCGGCGGTGGATGCCATCGCCGCAGCCGGCAGGGCCTGAGGCCGGAAACAGGCAGGGCTCCCGCGGGAGCCCTGTGGTGGATGGATGGAAGAGCCGGTCGGAAGGTGAAGAGTGGGCTCAGCCTACGGCGTTCAGCTGGTTGAGACGATGGACGCCGGCAGTGCCGGTCATGCCCTCCCAGTTGTCGACCCGGCCCTCGCGCCAGCCGTTGAGCCAGGCCTGGCGTGCGGAAGGTTGGGTGAAGGGGCACATGTCGCGGGATTTGCCGCTGACGCCATACTGATAACCGCGCAAAAAGGCTCGTTCCAACGGATCACGCTTAAGTCTTCTCATCGGGTATTGCCCTCGGTCGTTGACTGTACTGTTCCCGTTGGCCTCTCGGGAGGCCTGGCAGAGGTTCTGCCACCTGCTGCTCGCTGCCGGCGTGGCGAGCGTGTCCCGCAGCGCTTGCGGCCGCGGATCTGTCTTGAGTTCTAAAGCAATGTCCGGGACTCTGTGAATGATCGTTTTGTCATAAAAAAATAATCCTAATGCTTTCATTGCGTTGGAGAGGGGACATATCCCCGTGGCAGACGGGCTGGCTCGCCTGGGCAGCCCTGTTGCGCCGATACTGAATACCCGACGGTGAGGCCGCCTGCGGCGCCCGCCTTCCGACGAGGGGTCATCCGCGACCCTGCGTCACACCCCATGACGGGCTCTGCCCCTGGAATACCGCATGTCCGATCTGTACCCGCTCGTTCTCACCAGTCCCAAGGGGCTGGAAACCCTGCTCCTCGAGGAGGCCGCCGCGCTCGGCCTGCAAGACGGCCGCGCCCAGGTGGCCGCCGTGCAGGGGCAGGGCAGCCTGGAAACCGCCTACCGCCTGTGCCTGTGGTCGCGTCTGGCCAACCGCGTGCTGCTGGTGCTCGGCCGCTTTGCGGTGGACAGCGCCGAGACGCTCTACCAGGCGGTGCGCGGCATCGACTGGAGCGAGCACCTGCTGCCCACCGGCAGCCTGGCGGTGGAATTCTCCGGCCGCGGCGCCGGCATCGACAACACCCACTTCGGCGCCCTCAAGGTCAAGGACGGCATCGTCGACGCCCTGCGCGCGCAGTCCGGCCAGCGGCCGTCGGTGGACAAGTACGAGCCCGACCTGCGTATCCACGCGCGCCTGGAGCGCGGCGAGCTGGTGCTGTCGCTGGATCTGTCCGGCTTCAGCCTGCACCAGCGCGGCTACCGCCTGCAGCAGGGCGCCGCGCCGCTCAAGGAAAACCTCGCCGCGGCCATCCTGATCCGCGCCGGCTGGCCGCGCATCGCCGCCGAAGGCGGCGCACTGGCCGACCCGATGTGCGGCGTCGGCACCTTCCTGGTCGAGGCGGGGATGATGGCCGCCGACATCGCGCCGAACCTCAGGCGCGAGAAGTGGGGCTTCTCCAACTGGCTGGGCCACGTGCCGGCGATCTGGAAGAAGCTGCACGAGGAGGCCGAGGCGCGCGCTGCCGCCGGCCTCGCCCGCCCGCCGCTGTGGATCCGCGGCTACGAGGCCGACCCGCGGCTGATCCAGCCGGGGCGCAACAACATCGAGCGCGCCGGCCTGTCCGAGTGGGTGAAGATCTACCAGGGCGAACTGGCCACCTTCGAACCGCGCCCGGACCAGAACCAGACCGGCCTGGTGGTGTGCAACCCGCCCTACGGCGAGCGCCTCGGCGACGAGGCCAGCCTGCTGTACCTCTACCAGAACCTCGGCGAGCGCCTGCGCCAGTCCTGCCTGAACTGGGAGGCGGCGGTGTTCACCGGCGCCCCGGAGCTGGGCAAGCGCATGGGCATCCGCAGCCACAAGCAGTATGCCTTCTGGAACGGCGCGCTGCCGTGCAAGCTGCTGCTGTTCAAGGTGCTGCCGGAGCAGTTCGTCACCGGCCGCAACGAGTCGGCCCAGCCGGCGCCGAGCCAGGCGCGGATGATCGGCGGCCAACTGGTCGAGCGCCCGCCGGCGGTGCGCACCGAGCCGGCGCGGCTGTCCGAAGGCGGGCAGATGTTCGCCAACCGCCTGCAGAAGAACCTCAAGACCCTCGGCAAGTGGGCGCGCAAGGCCGACGTCGAGTGCTACCGCCTGTATGACGCCGACATGCCGGAGTACGCCCTGGCCGTCGACCTGTACCGCGACTGGGTGCACGTGCAGGAATACGCGCCGCCGCGCTCGATCGATCCGGACAAGGCGCAGGCGCGCCTGCTCGACGCCCTGGCGGCGATTCCCCAGGCGCTGGACATGGATCCGGCGCGGGTGGTGATCAAGCGCCGCGAGCGCCAGGCCGGCAAGAAGCAGTACGAGCGCCAGGACCAGCAGGGCCGCTTCATGGAAGTCGGCGAGGGCGGCGTCAAGCTGCTGGTCAACCTCACCGACTACCTCGACACCGGGCTGTTCCTCGACCACCGCCCGCTGCGCCTGCGCATCCAGAAGGAGGCCGCCGGCAAGCGCTTCCTCAACCTGTTCTGCTACACCGCGACCGCCACCGTGCATGCGGCCAAGGGCGGCGCACGCAGCACCACCAGCGTCGACCTGTCGAAGACCTACCTCGACTGGGCGCGGCGCAACCTGGCGCTCAACGGCTTCTCCGACAAGCACCGCCTCGAGCAGGGCGACGTGATGGAGTGGCTGGAGGCCGATCGCGGCGAATACGAGCTGATCTTCATCGATCCGCCGACCTTCTCCAACTCCAAGCGCATGGAAGGCGTGTTCGACGTGCAGCGCGACCACGTGCACCTGCTCGACCTGGCGATGGCGCGCCTGGCCAGGGGCGGGGTGCTGTACTTCTCCAACAACTTCCGCAAGTTCCAGCTCGATCCGGCCCTGGAGCAGCGCTACGCGGTGGAGGAGATCAGCGCGCAGACCCTCGATCCGGACTTCGCCCGCAACCCGAAGATCCACCGCGCCTGGCGCCTGACTGCCCGGTAGGGAGCGTGACCAGGTAGGGTAGAGGACTCGCGCAGCGATCCTCTAGCAGTGCCCGAGCAGGGGACTGGGCGGTGGAAAAGACCTGCGGTCGTGTTCCCCCCTGCCGGACTACCACCCATGAAAAAACCGCCTGTCCGGTGTCCCGGGCAGGCGGTTTTTCGTGGGCGGCTCAGCGGGCCAGGCCGGCGCTCAGGCTGCCCGGCTGGCGGTACAGCTCCTGCAGCACCTGGTCGAGGATCGCCGAGGCGCCCCACGGCCGCGGGTGGTTGAGGATCACCACCGCCGCCCAGGTGTGGCCCTGGGCGTCGCGGCTGTAGCCGGCCAGAGCGCGCACGTTGTTCAGGGTGCCGGTCTTCAGGTGCGCGTTGCCGGCCAGCGGGGTGTTGCGCATGCGCTTGCGCAGGGTGCCGTCCATCGCCGCCAGCGGCATCGAGGAGATGAACTCGGCGGCATACGGGCTCTTCCACGCCGCATGCAGCATGGCGGCCATCTCGCGGGCGCTGATGCGCTCGCGGCGCGACAGCCCGGAGCCGTTCTCCAGCACCAGGTTCGGTGCGCGGATGCCTTTGCGGGTCAACCACTGGTCGATGGCCCGGTAGGCGGCCGCGGCATCGTTGGCGTCGCCCGGCAGGCGGTGGCGCGCGCCGATCGACAGGAACAGCTGCCGGGCCATGGTGTTGTTGCTGTACTTGTTGATGTCGCGAATGATCTCCACCACGTCCGGCGACCAGGCCTGGGCCAGCAGGCGGGCGTTGCCCGGGGTGGCGCCGAGGCGGTCCTGGCCGCTGATGCTGCCGCCCAGCTCGCTCCACAGCGCGCGCACGGTGCCGCCGGTGAAGGCCGGGTGGTCGAGCAGCGACAGGTAGCGCTGGCCGCTGCAGCCTTCCGGGATCTGCCCGGCGGCGATCACCTCGAGGCTGCCGTCGGCCTGCGGCTGGAAGTTGTAGGTCACCTGCGGCCAGCCCGGGCAGGTGGCCGGGGCGGTCACCTTCACCCGGTTGTCGATGCGGATGTAGGGGATCGGCGGTTCGGCCTGCACCGCGGCGCCGCGCGCCTCGCCGCGCACGATCAGGCGCAGGGTCTTGAGGTTGACCATCAGCGCGTCGGGCTCGACCAGATAGGGCTTGGTGCGGTCGCCGCCGTCGTCGTCGAACGGCGTCTGGCCGTCGGTGCGGAAGTGGTTGCGCTCCAGCACCAGGTCGCCCTGCACCTGCTGCACGCCGGCGTGGCGCAGGTCGCGCAGCAGCAGCCACAGGCGCTCCATGGTCAGCTTGGGATCGCCGCCGCCCTTGAGGTAGAGGTTGCCCTGCAGCACGCCGTTGCGCAGCGGGCCGTCGGTGTAGAAGGCGGTCTTCCACTGGTGGGTCGGGCCGAGCAGCTCCAGCGCGGCGTAGGTGGTCACCAGCTTCATGGTCGAGGCCGGGTTCACCGGGCGGTCGGCGTTGAGGTAGCTGGGGGTGCCGGGGCCGTCGAGGGGGATCAGCGCCACCGACAGGGCGTCGCTGCTCAGCTTGCTGGCCTTGAGCGCCTGCTCCACCCGCGGCGGCAGACTGGCGGCATGGCTCGGCAGCGGCAGGGTGGCGGGCAGCAGCAGGCCCGCGAGGCCGAGCAGGCGCAGCGGGCGGGCGATCTCGGATGCCTTGGCGAGCAAGGACTTGGTTACGCGCAACAGCATGGGGCGTCTCAACGTTCGCGGACGAAAGAATCGGGCAATTATGCCTCAAGCCCGCTATTTCGGGGCTTTTCGTGCCGAACGGAGCCCGCTGTCATGGGCCTGACCTGCGGAAGCTGGTAGAGTGCCGCACCCCATACGTTCGAGGATGCATCCATGGCTACCAATCGTTCCCGCCGCCTGCGCAAGAAGCTCTGTGTCGACGAGTTCCAGGAACTCGGCTTCGAGCTGATCCTCAACTACCGCGAGGATCTCGAGGGCGAAGCCGCCGAGGCCTTCCTCGGGCAGTTCCTCGACCAGGCCATCGAGGCCAACGGCCTGATCTTCATCGGCTGCGACGAGTTCGGCATGGTCTGCCTGAACAAGCGCGGCTCGGTCAGCGCCGAACAGCGCGCCGCCGTCGAGGCCTGGCTGCAGGGCCGCGGCGAGCTGGAAAGCTTCAAGATCGGCGAGCTGGCCGATGCCTGGTACCCGGAGAAGGCCATCAACGCCTGATCACCGCGTTTCCCCGCAAAAGCCCCGCGCCACGCCCGTGCCGCGGGGCTTTTGCGTTTCAGACCGGGCTGGAGCGGCCGGTCATCTCGCGGGCCATCTCGGTGGCGTAGCTGTCGGTCATCCCGGCGATGAAGTCGATCACCCGCAGGTAGGCCTGGTACAGCGGGCGGTGCGGATCGGGCGCGTTGTTGCCGAGCAGGTCGAGGATGCGCCGGTTCTTGAACGACGGCGTGCGCCCGCCGTGCTGCTCCAGCACCGCGCCGCAGAAGGCATTGAGGAGGATCTCCAGGGTGGTGTAGGCGCCGATCTCGTGCAGGGTCTTGCGCTTGTCCTGGAAGATCTTCTGCCGCGCCAGCGCCTTGGCGCGCAGCACGCACTGCTTGGCCGGGCCGTGCATGTGCTCGACCAGGTCGCCCTCCAGGCTGCCGGCGAGCAGCGCGTCGTGCTGGGCGACGAAGGCCCGCGCCGCGGCATTGGTCAGGTGCTCGATGGCCTTGCCGCGCAGGATCGCCAGCTTGCGCCGGCGCGAATCCCTGGGGCCGAGCTGGCGGTAGGTTTCCGGCAGGTCGTCGCCGACCAGGTCGAGCAGCAGCGCCTCGACCTCGGGATAGTCGAGCAGGTCCATCTCCAGGCCGTCCTCGAGGTCGATCAGGCCGTAGCAGATGTCGTCGGCCGCCTCCATCAGGTAGACCAGCGGATGGCGCGCCCAGCGCTCGGGCTCGAGCTGTGGCAGCTGCAGCTTGCGGGCGATCTGCTCGAGCAGCGGCAGCTCGCTCTGGTAGCAGCCGAACTTGTGCTTCTTGTAGCCCTGGGCGTCGGCGTGGCGGGCGCTCCACGGGTACTTCAGGTAGGTGCCGAGGGTGGCGTAGGTCAGCCGGGTGCCGCCGTCGAACTGGTGGTACTCCAGCTGGGTCAGCACCCGCAGGCCCTGGGCGTTGCCCTCGAAGCCGAGGAAGTCGGCGCGCTCGGCTTGGCTCAGGGCGTCCAGCCAGCCACGCTCGTCGGCGAGCTGGAACCAGTGGCGGATGGCGTCCTCGCCGGAGTGGCCGAACGGCGGGTTGCCGATGTCGTGGGCCAGGCAGGCCGACTGCACGATCACCCCCAGGTCACCGGGGTCGCACCAGATCGGCAGGGCGTCGCGCAGCATCTCGCCGACGCGCATGCCCAGCGAGCGGCCGACGCAGGCCACCTCCAGGCTGTGGGTCAGGCGGGTGTGGATGTGGTCGTTGCTGGAGACCGGGTGCACCTGGGTCTTGCGCCCGAGGCGGCGGAAGGCGCCGGAGAAGATGATGCGGTCGTGGTCCTTGTGGAAGGCGCTGCGGCCGAGCTCCTCGGAGCTCTGCACGGGTTTGCCCAGACGTTCGCGGGTAAGCAGGGTGTGCCAGTCCAAGGGGAGTCCTCAGCAGTCGCAAAGGCTCCAGCTTGCGGCTTGCGGCAGTGGCCGGCAAGCCCCGCCGGGGTAGCTGGGGGAGGCGGGGAGGCCAGGGCGCCGGCGTCGATGTCGACCAGCAGCAGGCGGCGACCCTGGTCGATGCAGCGGCCGGCGGTCAGGCAGTACTGGTTGCTGGTGGCGTCGCGGTAGGTCGGTGACAGGGTCAGGCGCTGTTCGTCGAGGCCCTCGGCCAGCAACTGGTGGAACCAGGGACGCCACGACCAGTTGTGGCGCAGGTAGACGGGCTCCTCGTGCCAGGCGTCGCCGCGCCACTCGCAGTTGGGAGTGATCTGTTCGCCGCTGCGGTCGCACTGATAGATGCGCAGCAGCCAGGGATGCCCGGGTGCCGGCAGGGCGGCCGCCGGCCCCCGCTGCTCCGCCCAGGGGCGCAGGTGCTCCAGCAGCTCGCCGAGCTGGCGGCGCAGCTCGATCAGCCGTGCGCGCTCGGCCAGCTTGATCTGCACGTAGTGGTCGCGCACCTCGGCGAAGCGTGCGGCGAAGGCGTCGGCGGCGAAGAAGCCGGGCTTGCCGGCGGCGAACAGGAAGCCCTGCACGTAGCGGGCGCCGCACTCGAGGGCGAAGTGCAGCTCGTCCTCGGTCTCCACCCCCTCGGCGATGATCCGGCAGCCGGTCTTCTCGGCCATCTGCGCCAGCGCCTTGACCAGCTCGCAGCCGGGGCCGCCGCGGGCGGCGTCCTGGAACAGGCGCATGTCCAGCTTGAGGATGTCCGGCTGCAGGGCCAGCACCCGGTCGAGCTGCGAATAGCCGGCGCCGAAGTCGTCCACGGCGATGCGCGCGCCGGCCTGGCGGTACTGGCGCACGGCCTGCAGCAGGCAGGGGATGTCGCCGTCCAGCTCGGTGATCTCGAAGACGATGCGCCGCGGGTCGATGCGGTGGCGCTCCAGCTGGCACAGGCTCGGCAGCGCCTGGCCGGGGCTCAGGCAACTGATCCAGCGCGGCGAGATGTTCAGGCTGAGGAACCAGTCCGCCGGCGCGTGGCGCAGCTGGTCGAGGGCGTGCTCGCGCACCTGGCGGTCGAGCCGCAGCAGGTCGGCCTGGTCGCTGTCCGGGTCGGCGAACAGCGCGCCGGCCGAGTGCAGCTGGCCGTCGGCGTCGCGCAGGCGGGCGAGTGCCTCGACGCCGGCGATCAGGCCGGTGGCGGTATCGACGAAGGGTTGGAACACGGCGAAGGGTTGGCCGGCGAACACGTCAGGCTCCAGCAGTGCCCGCAGGGGCGGTGGGCGGCTGTCTAGCAAGAATGCGGCCAGGTTTGCGCATGCACCGTGCTGGAGCATGGTCGTGCGCGGGCGTGCGGCGCCGCGGCGCAGCCCTGCACAGCCGCGGGGCGATGGCGGGCTATGCTGGTCGAGGCAGGGGCAGGGCCGGGTGCGTCCGGCGTCGCCGGCCGCCCTGGCGTGCACGCTTTTGCAGCAGTGCTGCCTATGGCTGGTGCGCTACGGCATGGCTCTTGCTTGGCTCAGCGGCGTGTGCGTCTGCGCCTGCCCGTTGGCGGATCTGGCGCGAAGGTCGACAGGACGTTGCCACACACGTCCAAGCCACTGATTCATAACAAGAAGCTACCCCGATCGCGGCACCAGGGCGGATTTTGTCCCAGGGCGCGGCGATCAAGACGAGCGGTTCGCAAGGTGGTGCACGCCTGTCCGTGGTGCGCCGATGGTCGTCAGTGACCCGCTTTGGTGCTTCCCTGCCTACCGGAGGAGCGCGTCGCGCCGATGGAAAATCTTGATACTGCCGTAGCGAGCCTGGTCCATGGCTCCAACACCCTGTTCATCCTGCTCGGCGCGGTCATGGTGCTGGCCATGCACGCCGGTTTCGCCTTCCTCGAGGTCGGCACCGTGCGGCAGAAGAACCAGGTCAACGCCCTGTCGAAGATCCTCGCCGACTTCGCCGTGTCCTGCCTGGCCTACTTCTTCGTCGGCTACTGGCTGGCCTACGGAGTGAGCTTCCTCGAGCCGGCCGGCGCGCTGACCGCCGAGAACGGCTACGCGCTGGTGAAGTTCTTCTTCCTGCTGACCTTCGCCGCGGCGATCCCGGCGATCATCTCCGGCGGCATCGCCGAGCGCTCCCGCTTCGGCCCGCAGCTGTGCGCCACGGCGCTGATCGTCGCCGTGGTCTACCCGTTCTTCGAGGGGCTGATCTGGAACGGCAACCTCGGCCTGCAGGCCTGGCTCACCGAGCGCTTCGGCGCCGCCTTCCACGACTTCGCCGGCTCGGTGGTGGTGCACGCGGTCGGCGGCTGGCTGGCGCTGGCGGCGGTGCTGCTGCTCGGCCACCGCAACGGCCGCTATCGCGACGGCCGGCTGGTGGCCTTCGCGCCCTCGAACATCCCGTTCCTCGCCCTCGGCTCGTGGATCCTCATCGTCGGCTGGTTCGGCTTCAACGTGATGAGCGCGCAGACCCTGCAGGGGGTCAGCGGCCTGGTGGCGGTCAACTCGCTGCTGGCCATGGTCGGCGGTACCCTGGCGGCGCTGCTGGTCGGCCGCAACGATCCCGGCTTCCTGCACAACGGCCCGCTGGCCGGCCTGGTGGCGGTGTGCGCCGGCTCCGACCTGATGCACCCGATCGGCGCGCTGATCACCGGCGGCGTGGCCGGCGCGCTGTTCGTCTGGGCCTTCACCGCCACCCAGAACCGCTGGAAGATCGACGACGTGCTCGGCGTCTGGCCGCTGCACGGCCTGTGCGGCATCTGGGGCGGCATCGCCTGCGGCATCTTCGGCCAGAGCGCGCTGGGCGGCCTCGGCGGGGTCAGCCTGGCCAGCCAGCTGATCGGCTCGCTGCTCGGCATCCTGGTGGCGCTGGGCGGCGGCTTCGCGGTGTACGGCCTGCTCAAGGCCAGCCTGGGCATCCGCCTGAGCGCCGAGGAGGAGTACTACGGCGCCGACCTGTCGATCCACAAGATCGGCGCCACCAACCACGAATAGCCCCGCGCCAGAAAAGCAGAAGCCCGCTTTCGAGCGGGCTTCTGCATTTGCGGGCCGGTTACTGGGTGCCGGCCAGCAGACGCGCCTCGGCGCGCTCGATGCACTCCAGCGGGCCGGCGAGCAGCAGCGCGTCGCCTTCGCGCAGCGGCAGGTTGCCGCTCAGCTCCAGCTCGTCGCCCTCGCGGCGCACGCCCTGCAGTTCCACGCCCAGCCCGCTCAGCTTCAGCTCGGCCAGGCTGCGGCCGCAGGCGTAGGCGTCCTGGCTGAGGTTGACCGCGTGCAGCAGCACGCGCGGGCGGCCCTGCTGGTCGAGCAGGTTGGCGCTGGCGCCGTGGTAGAAGCCGTGCAGCAGGTGGTAGCGATCGCGGCGCACCTCGTCCATGTGCGCCTGCACCCGGCGCTCGGGCAGGCCGAGCATGACCAGCGCGTGGGAGGCGAGCATCAGGCTCGACTCCAGCACCTCCGGCACCACCTCGCTGGCGCCGGCCTCCAGCAGGCTGGCCAGGAAGCTGTCGTCGCGGGTGCGCACCAGGATCGGCAGCTCGGCCGACAGCGCCCGCGCCGCCTTGACCGTGGCCAGGGCGTGCTGGGGGTTGTCGGCAGCCACCACCAGCAGGCGTGCGCGGCTCAGACCGAGGGCCTCCAGCAGCTCGCCGCGGCGCGCGTCGCCGAAGTGCACGTGGTGCTCGCCGGCCGCCGCCTCCTGCACGCGGATCGGGTCGTTGTCGAGGGCGACGAAGGGGATGCCCTCGCGGCGCAGGAAGCGGCCGATCGACTGGCCGACCCGGCCGAAGCCGCAGATCAGCACGTGGCCCTCGTGCTCGGCGCAGGCGCCGGCGATGTCCTCGGCGCGCGCCTCGGCATCCGGCTGCCGGCCGAGGCGGGCGGCCAGCTGCGGCGCCGCGCGCAGCAGCAGCGGAGTGACCGCCATCGAGCAGAAGGTGGCGGCGAGGATCAGTCCGCCCAGCTCGCCGTCGACCAGCCTGGCCTGCTGCGCCTGGGCGACCAGTGCGAAGCAGAACTCGCCGCCCTGGGCCAGCGCCAGGCCGCTGCGCCAGGCGCTCTCGTTGCTGCCGCCGCGCAGGCGCACCAGCAGGGTGACCAGCGCGCCCTTGAGCGCCAGCAGCAGCACGGTCATGCCGAGGATCACCAGGCCGTGGCTGGCGAACAGGCCGACGTCGATCAGCATGCCGACGCTGACGAAGAACAGGCCGAGCAGCACGTCGCGGAACGGGCGGATGTCGGCCTCGATCTGGTGGCGGTAGTGGCTCTCGCCGAGCAGCATGCCGGCGAGGAAGGCGCCGAGGGCCATGGACAGGCCGAGCAGGTGGGTCAGCCAGGCGGTGAGCAGCACGATGACCAGCGCCAGCAGCACGAACAGCTCGGCGGCGTTGGCCTGCGCCACCTCGTGGAACAGCCGCGGCAGCAGCCAGCGGCTGGCCACCAGCAGGCCGCCGAACAGCAGCGCGGCCTTGCCCAGGGTGATCGGCAGCGCCCAGTACCAGGCCTGCTCGCTGCCGCCGGCGACCACCGGGATCATGGTCAGCAGCAGCACCGCGACCAGGTCCTGGAACAGCAGCACGCCGATGGCGTTCTGGCCGTGGTCGCTGAACACCTCGCCCATGCTGCTCAGCTCCTTGGTGACGATGGCGGTGGAGGACAGCGCCAGGCCGCCGCCGACCAGCAGCGCGGCCGGCAGGGCCAGGCCGGCCAGGTGCAGCAGGCCGGCCAGCGGCAGGGTGCAGGCGAGCACCTGCAGGCTGCCGAGGCCGAACACTACGCGGCGCAGCGCCAGCATGCGCGGCAGGGAGAACTCGAGGCCGAGGCTGAACAGCAGGAACACCACGCCGAACTCGGCCAGCAGCGGCATGTCCTCGTGCTGCTGCAGCCAGCCCAGGCTGCCCGGGCCGAGCGCCAGGCCGACGCTCATGTAGGCCAGCAGCGGCGGCAGCTTGAGGTGGCGGAACAGGGCGATGACCAGCAGCGAGGCGGCCAGGATGATCAGCAGGTTGACGAACAACGGCAGTGCTCCATGCGAGGGTTCGGCGGGACAAGCGGGATACCGCGCCCTGGTGTCGGTGGCGGGCGACGGGGCAGGTAGCGCAAATGCTAAACTGCCGCCGGTCTGTTCACCATGAGAGATATCATGCTGCCCGCCTGCCAACTGTTCGGAACCCTCGGCTGCCACCTGTGCGAACTGGCCGAGGAGGTGCTGATGCCCTTCGTCGGTCTGGGGCTCGAGGTGGAGCTGGTGGACATCGCCGAGCGCGAGGAGTGGGTCGAGGCCTACGGGGTGCGCATCCCGGTGCTGCGCCGGCTGGACAGCGGCGCCGAGCTGGGCTGGCCGTTCGCTGCGCCGCAGGTGGCGGCGTTCCTCGGCCTGGCCGAAGGGCAGTAGCCGGCAGGGCAGCGCCGCCGCACCGGCGCCCGGGGAGTGACGCCAGCGCGGCGGCGCCGGTACGACCCGTCAGACCCCGGCGAGCAGCGCCTGCAGGCTGCCGTCGGCCTCCATGCCGAGGATGATGTCGCAGCCGCCGACCAGCTCGCCGTTGACGAACAGCTGCGGATAGGTCGGCCACTGCGAGATCTTCGGCAGCTTCTCGCGGATGTGCGGGGCGGTCAGCACGTTGACGAAGGCGAACGGCTTGCCGAGCTTGTGCAGCGCGCCCACCGCGGCGCGCGAGAAGCCGCACTCGGGCGCCTCCGGCGTGCCCTTCATGTAGAGGATCACCGGGTTGGCGGCGATCTGCTGGCGGATGCGTGCTTCGGTGTCGAGAACCTGCATGGTCGGTCTCCTCAGCCGTGCACGGCGACGCGCTGTTCGGCGACGCGCCGTTCGGCGCGCGCCGGCTGGCGCGGGCGTGCCTGCCAGGCGGCGTAGCCGCCGTCGAGGCTGTAGCAGTGGGCGAAGCCGTAGTCGCGGAAGAACTCGGCCATCTCCTGGCTGGCGCGCGCCTCGTCGCCGCAGACGATCAGCTGCACCTGGCGCGGGGTGTGGCGCACCAGGGTACGCAGGGTCATGTCGCTGAGGTGGATGGCGCGCGGGTCGTGGCCCTGGCAGTAGGCGCGGGCATCGCGCATGTCCAGCAGCATGACGTTGTCCGCCCCGCTGAGCAGGTTCTCGGCCTGTTCGGCGCTGATGCGTTGGCAGTGGCTCATGACTCTTCTCCGAAACAGTCGTGATATGTGGGGCAGGCTTGGCAGCTGGGCGAGCGGCACACGTAGGCGCCGTCCTGCTCGCACAGCTGGCGGTAGAAGAACTTCTTCCAGCGCATGTTGTGGACGTTGCGCGCGGCCAGCCGCGGGAAGTTGTATTCGAGCAGCGCGCGCAACTCGTCGCGCGAGGCGAGGCCGAGATCGCGCCACAGGTGGTCGCCGCCCAGGCAGGCGGCGGCGACCACTGCGGCGACCACCGCCTCGCCCGCGCGCCCGGCGCGGCCGGCGAGCAGCAGGTCGCGCAGCTCCCTCCACTCGTCGCGGCGCAGCTCCAGCAGCTCGGCGCGCAGCGCGTCGCGTTCGCGGGCCTGCGGCGGAGCGCCAAGATACTGCCCGGCGCGCTCCGGAAAGCAGGCCTGGATCAAGGCCGCGTGGGTTTGCGGGGCGAGACCGAGATGCAGCGGCAGGCAGCTGCGTCCTTCGCGCTGGGCGCTGAGGATGCGCTGCAGCCAGGCCAGGTTGGGATCGCGTGGCATGGAGGACATGGGCTGGCGGGCGAGGGCGGCGTGGCTCATGGCTGCGGCTCCTGCGGCGCGTGGCAGCTGGAGGTTGCCTCGGCGCCGTGCACGCAGCCGTCGAGCGGCGCGCTCGGCTCGGCCAGCCGGTGTCCGGCCGGCAGCAGGGCGTTGAGCGCTGTCACGTCGAAGCCGGCCAGATGGTGCGCGCCGAGGCGGATCAGCGGGCGGCGGATCAGGATCGGGCTCGCCAGCAGCAGGGCCAGCGCCGCTTCGGCGTCCAGCCGCTCGGGATCGACCTCTCCCGACTTCACCGCCGGCGCTGCGCGGTTGAACCAGTCGGCCACCGGTCGCCCGGCGAGGAACGGCGCGAGCGTCTCGGCGCGCCACGGCTCGCCCAGCAGGTCGCGCACCTCCAGTTCCAGCCCTGCCGCGCGCAGCAGGCGCTGCTGCCGGGCGTTGCCGCCGCAGCCGGGTTTTTCGTAGACGATCAGGGCACCCATGCCGGCCTCCTCAGCGCGCCTGGATTTCGCGCATGGCTTCAAGCAGGCGCTCCGGCGGGATGCCGGTCAGCGAGCCCGGCGGGTTGGCCGGGCTGCCGTCGGCGAGCAGGATCGCCCCCTCGATCGGGCAGATGCTGGCGCACTGCGGGTCGGCGAAGTCGCCGTCGCACTCGGTGCACTTGTGGGCGTTGATTCTGAAGTGCTGGCTGCCCTGGTAGATCGCCTCGCTCGGGCAGACGTCGACGCACGCCCAGCAGTTGACACAGGATTCCTCGATTTTCAGCGCCATCGGGCACCTCCTCGCATGGTGGGTTTCAGGCCTTGGCGCGCAGCGGCGCGGCGTCGGCGTCCAGCCGACCGGCGGCGATCATTTCCTGGTAGACCGCCAGCACCGCTTCCTCGATCGGCTCCATGGCGTGCTCGCCGTTGGGCTGGATGCCGGCGGCCTCCAGCTGGCCCCACGGCTCGTAGCCGATCTTCGAGCAGAGCACCGCCTCGCAGCCCCTGAGCGCGCGGATGCTGCCGTTCAGCGCCGACTCCTTGTCGCCGCAGCTGTCGTCGCCGACGCAGTACTGGTCGACCTTGCGGTGGCCGATGAAGCGCACGCCCTTGCCGGAGGCCTCGTAGATCAGGAACTCGGTGGCATGGCCGTAGTGCTGGTTGACCAGGCCGCCGCCGCTGGTGGCCACCGCCATCAGCACCGGGCGGTAGTGGCGGGCCGGGGCGATGTCCTGCGGTACGCCGAGGCCGGCCAGGCGCGCCTTCTTCGCCGCCTTGTCGTCCAGCTCCTCCTTGATCGCCGCGTGGATCGCGGCGCGCCTGACCATGGCTGCCGCGTAGTCGATGTCCATCGACTCGATCTTCTCCAGGGTGAACTCGTCGCCGCGGTCCTCGCCGAGCAGGCCGACCGCGTCGGCGCGGCACTGGCGGCAGTGCCGCATCATGTTCATGTCGCCGGCGCAGGCGTCCTGCAGGTCCTGCAGTTCTTCCGGCTCGGGGCTGCGCTGGCCCATCACGCCGTAGAAGGTGCCGTGCTCGGCCTCGGCGATCAGCGGCATGACGTTGTGCAGGAAGGCGCCCTTGGCCTTGACGATGCGGCTGACCTCCTTGAGGTGCTCGTCGTTGACCCCGGGGATCAGCACCGAGTTGACCTTCACCAGGATGCCGCGCGCCACCAGCATCTCCAGGCCCTTCTGCTGCTGCTCGATGAGGATCTTCGCCGCCTTGCGGCCGCGGATGCGCTGGTTGTTCCAGTAGATCCACGGATAGATCTTCTCGCCGACCGCCGGGTCCACGCAGTTGATGGTGATGGTCACGTGGTCGATGTTATGGCGGGCCAGCTCGTCGACGCAGTCGGGCAGGGCCAGGCCGTTGGTGGACACGCACAGCTTGATGTCCGGGGCCTGCTCGGAAAGCATGCGGAAGGTCTCGAAGGTGCGCTGCGGGTTGGCCAGCGGGTCGCCGGGGCCGGCGATGCCGAGCACGGTCATCTGCGGGATGGTGGCGGCCACCGCCTTGACCTTCTTCACCGCCTGCAGCGGGTCGAGCAGCTCGGAAACCACGCCGGGGCGCGACTCGTTGGCGCAGTCGTACTTGCGGTTGCAGTAGTGGCACTGGATGTTGCAGGCCGGCGCCACCGCCACGTGCATGCGCGCGAAGTAGTGGTGGGCCTCTTCCGAGTAGCAGGGGTGGTTGTGCACCTTGGCGCGGATGTGCTCCGGCAGGTGGGACAGCTGGTCGTCGGTGCTGCCGCAGGAGCCGGAGGAGCAGCCACCGGCACCGTGCTGCCCCGTATCGTTCTGCCCAAGTACGCTCAGTTCCATGGTCGGTCTCCGGAGGAAAGAGGGAGTCGCCAATAGCCGAGCAAGCGCCGTGCCGGTTGTATATCTCGTTGTTTATGAAGGATTTTTCTATGGCTGGTCGGGTGGTTTGTCGGGCTGCCGACAGGGGCGCGGGCAGGGCTTTGTCGGATAGGCGACAAGTGGCGGGCACCGTACAAGGGCGCGGAGCGCCCGGAGCCGGGTTCCCACGCGGAGCATGGGAACCATCGACACACGCGCCAGCCGTCGATCGCTCCCACGCTCCGGCGCTCGTCGTTATACACAAGTCCCGGTGAGCGCGTCACGGGCCTCAAAAGCGATGACAAAGTCCCGCAACCGCTGCAGCCCGGTCCACATTGCCTTGGGGCCCGGTGGCCCATCGTGCTTGCGCCCCAA
>NZ_CAJGBM010000007.1:0-115704 GCF_904426495.1 Pseudomonas sp. OF001
CCCCGCCCAGCGGCGGCGCAATGGCCGCCTCGCTGGCCGCCTACGGCGCGTACCTTCCCCCCACCCTGCTGCTGCCCGTGGCGCTGCCCATCCTCTCCCTCTCTGTCCAGGCTCGCCGCGAGCCTCAGGCCGCCGCCGAACGCGCCGAGCAGGCGGCCGCGCCGTGCCGCGCGCCCGCCGGGCGCCCCGACCGCCCGGCCTCCTGCCTTCCCCCCGTTCAACCCGACGCCGGGGCCGGGCGCGCCCGCGAGGAGCGCGGGCCCGGCGCAACCGCCGCCGAGGCCGGCCCGGCCGCCAGCGCCGCGCCCAGTGCCGGCGCCTTCGGCAGCGGCAGTGCCGAAGAGGAGCTGCTCGAGTCCGCCGGCGCCACGCCCGCCGCCGTCGGCGAACCCGCCCTCCCCATTCAGGGCGAGCAGCGCCAGGCCCTCGAGCAGTGGCTGCGGCAGATCCCCGACGACCCGGCCGAACTGCTGCGGCGCAAGTTCTGGTACGAACAGCAGCGCCACCAGGAAAAACCGCGATGACCTTTCCGACGCCCCGCGCCCTGCGCGCCCTGATCCTGCTCGCTGCGCTGGCCCTGCTGTCGCTCGCCCGTGGCGCCCTTGCCGCCGAGCTGCACGCGCAGGTCGATCGCCACGAGCTGACGGTCGGCGAGATCGTCGAACTGACCCTGCAGAGCGACGACCCGACCCTGTTCGGCCGCCCCGACCTGAGCGTCCTGCAGGCGCAGTTCGAGGTGCTCGACACCCGCCTGCTGACCCGTCCGGCCGAGAACGGCGCGCCGGGCGACCTCGACAGCCTGCTGGTGATCGGCCTGCAGCCGAAGCTGGCCGGGCGCCTGCGTATCCCGCCGCTGCAGGTCGGCGAGGCGTTCTCGCCCGCCATCGAGCTGGAGGTGCGCGAGGCCGCCCCGCGCGCCGGCAGCGAAGCTCTGGCGCCGGTGTTCGTCGATGCCCGCCTGGACGAGGACAGCGTCTACGTGCAGGCCCAGGCCATCCTCACCCTGCGCGTCTACCACTCGCTGGCGCTGTACGACGACAGCCGCCTGAGCCCGCTGGAGCTGGCCGATGCGCGGGTCGAACCGCTGGGCGCCACGCGCACCTACGAGACCCTGCTCGACGGCGTGCGCCACGGGGTGATCGAGACCCGCTACGCGCTGTTCCCCCAGCACAGCGGCGAACTGCGCATCCCCGCCCTGCTGTTCAGCGCCACCGCCCTCGCCCCGGGCGAGGCCGGCGCGCAGCCGTTCGGCCCGCGCAGCGGGCGGCCGGTCCAGGTGCGCTCGCCGGAGCTGACCCTGCAGGTCAAGCCCAAGCCGGCCGACTATCCGGCCGGCACGCCCTGGCTGCCGGCGCGGGTGCTGACCGTCAGCGAGCACTGGAGTCCCGAGGAGCAGCGGGTGCAGGTCGGCGACTCGCTGACCCGCAACCTGCTGGTGCGCGCCGAAGGCCTGGCCAGCGCCCAGTTGCCGGTGCTGGACATGCCGGTGCAGGAGCACTGGCTGCGCCGCTACCCGGAGCAGCCGCGCCTGCACAACCGCGTCGGCGAGCACGGCCTGACCGGCAGCCGCGAGGAAAGCAGCGCGCTGGTACCGACCACCCCCGGGCGCATCGAGCTGCCGGCGCTGGAGGTGGTGTGGTGGAACACCGTCGAGGATCGCCTGATGCGCAGCCGCCTGCCCGGCCGCACCCTGGTGGTGGAGGACAACCCGAATATGGTGGATACCCCGCCGGTGGTGCCCGGCGAGCTGGCGAGCCGCGAGGCGCGCCTGTGGCCCTGGCAGCTGGCCACCGCCATCTTCGCCCTCACCACCGCGCTCGGCTTCGGCCTGTGGTGGCGGGCGCGGCGCCTGCCGGCGGTGATCCGCGCCGCCGCCAGCGGCCCCAGCCCGCGCACCCTGCAGGACGACCTGCGCCGCGCCTGCCAGAGCAACGACCCGCACGCCACCCGCCAGGCGCTGGACGCCTGGGCGCGCCAGCAGCCGGAGACCCTCGCCGACATGGCCGCGCGCTACGTGCCGCTGTCCGACGCCCTCGACGGCCTCAACGGCGCACTGTACAGCGCCAGCGGCCACTCCTGGCAGGGCGAGGCGCTGTGGCAGGCCATCGGCAGCCTGCCGCCGGCCAGCAACGGCAACGCCGGCCCGCCGCCAGCCGGCTCGCTGCCGCCGCTGTATCCGCGCTGAGCACTCGAGGGCTCGCATGCCATAATCGGCTGCGCCCGAGCGTACCGTCCCCTATCAAGGAGCCTTCATGCAGGCCGACTTTCTCGATGCCCATGAACGTCACTGGCAGGATGCCGAACTGCTGCTGACCAATCAGCGACTGGCGAATGCCGATCATCTGTATGGTATGAGCGCCGAGTGCGGCCTGAAGAGACTGATGCTCGCGTTTGGCATGACATATGACTTTCAGAAGAATCTCCCTTCTGACAGAAAGGATCAGCAGCATGTCGACAAGCTCTGGATGCGCTATGACGATTATCGGACAGGCCATCACCAAGGTATGGGTTATGGCCTGCCGCCTGCCAACCCCTTTTCCAACTGGCACGCATCTCAACGCTATTCCAGCCAGGCAGATTTCAGTACGCCACGTGTGACCGATCACCGGACCGGCGCCGAGCTTGTCTGCAACCTGATTCGCAAGGCCAGACGTGAGGGGCTGCTATGACCACTTTCGACCAGATTCTGACCACCACCCATGCGGTTCTACAGCAGAACGCCCCCGACTTGCAGACTGTGGGAGTGCTGCTGATCAACCGTGACTTGAATGGCCGAGTACGGCTGATCGCACAGGAGACGGTCCGTAGCGATCCTCGGGCCATACAGGTACTGGAGAACATCTGCGCGCAACTGGCTGAACGGCTCGGGCCACATGCCTGGCCGGTGGAGCGTGCAATTCTGTTCGAAGATGATCTGCAGCAAGCCCGCAGCGACGCCCCGAGCTTCTCCCTGCGCGATTTCCCGCAGGTGCATGTCGTTGACCGCCTGGCTACCGAAGGCGACTGGGCACGCATATCCGCCGAATCCACTGGTGCCCCTCGCATCGTTTTCTTCTCCATCAAGGGAGGAGTAGGCCGCTCGACCGCACTGGCCGCGACAGCCTGGTCACTGGCACAAGCCGGCAAGCGGGTACTGGTGCTTGACCTGGACCTGGAGTCGCCAGGCCTGTCCTCGGCCCTGCTGCCGGAGGACTACCGACCGGCCTTCGGCATCACCGACTGGCTGGTCGAGGATCTGGTCGGCAATGGCGCATCCGTCCTCGGAGAAATGCTCAGCATCAGCCCATTGAGCCATGATGGCGAAATTCTGGTCGTGCCCGCACACGGCAGCGATCCCGGGGAATACATCAACAAGCTCGGACGGGTATGGATGCCCAAGGTGCACGCCGATGGCACCCGTGAAGGCTGGTCGGCGCGTCTGTCGCGTCTGATCGGCGCGTTGGAGCACAGCCAGCGCCCCGACGTGATCCTGCTCGACTCGCGCGCCGGGATCGACGAAGTGGCCTCCAGTTGCGTGACCGACCTGGGAGCTGGCCTGGTATTGCTGTTTGCAATCGACGGCGAGCAGACCTGGACAGGTTATCGCATCCTGTTCGAACACTGGCGGCAATACGCTGTTGCCCCGCTCATTCGTGAGCGCCTGAAGGTGGTCGGTGCCATGCTGCCTGACGACGAACGTCGTATCGAATACTTCGATGGTCTGCTTGAGCGCAGCCATGAGCTGTTTATCGAAGCACTCTACGATGAAATCCCCGCGGGGGAGATCGGCGATGAGAGCTGGACATTCGATGTCGACGACATCACCGGCCAGCACTATCCCCTGCCGATCGGCTGGAATCGGGGCTTTTTTGCCCTGCAATCACTCCATCAGCGGATGGGCAGTCTGGATCAGCGGCAAGTCGATCATGTCTTTGCCGAGCTCATCCAGTACATTTCCGCATTCGTTCAGCAAAAGACCCGGACAGACGCATGACCCTGGCCCAAGCCCTCCGAGAGGCAATGCTGGAAGCTCAGCTGGAAACCAGTAACTACGGGGAAACCCCGGCAGCCAGCAACCTGTACATCCCTCCGGCACACATCAAGGCACTCAATCTGGAGTCGACGCTGGTGGTCGGGGGTCGGGGAGTCGGCAAGTCCTTCTGGACTGCCGTGCTGGGTAATGCCGGACTGCGCAGTCTGATCGGCAGCAGCGTTCGCCGGCTGGATCAGGCGGAGGTCTGCATCGGTTTTTCGCTCAACGAAAATATCGACCGACATCCGAACCGCGACAGTTTTTCCCAGCTACTGACGGCTGGCCATGCTCCCTATGACATCTGGCGGGCCGTCATTCTGCACTGGCTTGCCGAGCAGCTCGGCCACTCGCTACCGGTCTCTCGGTGGCCTGCACGGGTCGAATGGCTGAAGCAGCACCCGGAAGACGTTTCCCGACTGATGGTGCAGGCCAACCAGAAATTCGCTGGTGAAAACCGCTATGCCCTGTTTGTGTTCGATGCACTGGACCGCACCAGTAACGACTGGCGCATCATGGACGAAATCGTGCGCGGCCTGCTGGAGGCCGCTCTCTGGCTGAAGTCCTTTTCGCATCTGCATGCCAAGGTATTCCTGCGGGAAGATCAGATGGAGCGCAACGTCACCAACTTCGCGGACGCCTCCAAACTGCTGGCCAGCCGGGCTACCCTGAACTGGGAGCGTCACGACCTGCATGGCCTGCTCTGGCAGCGCCTGATCAATGCACCGGAGAGCGCGGGTGAACGGCTGCGTACCCTTTTCCAGACTGTCGCGGGCTGCCAGCCGAGCCAACGTGAAGGCGTCTGGCAACTGCCCGATGAAGCACGCCGGGAAACACCGCTGCAACGCACCCTCTTCGAGAAACTGGCCGGCCCATGGATGGGACGCGATCCTCGTCGAGGCGTGCCCTATATCTGGTCCGTCAGTCATCTGGCCGATGGCCGTGGTCAGACCTCGCCACGCTCGTTCCTGGCCGCCATCCGGCAGGCGGTAGAGGATTCGGTTCAGCGCTATTCGGCCGAGGAATTGCCAATCCACCACGAAAGCATCAAGCGTGGAATTCGTAAGGCATCGGACAATCGGGTCGAAGAGCTTGCCGAAGAGTTCCCGTGGATCAGGACCTTCCTCGGATGCCTGAAAGGTCTCACGGTGCCCTGCAACTACGAGCTGATTCTGGAGCGCTGGCAAGATGCCTTCCCGACCGGACCGGCCTCTGCCTCTCTTGATGACCGCCTCCCTCCGCAGCATGCCGAGCGCGGCTGGGACGGCATCTGCGAAGACCTGCAGCGTCTCGGTCTGCTCGAGCGCAAGAAGGACGGCCGGATCGACATGCCCGACCTGTACCGCGTTGGCTTCGGACTTGGTCGCCGGGGCGGGGTCAAGCCGAGCAGCAAGCAATAAAGACGCTTGCTGCAGCCTAGCACCAATCATTCGCGCAGAAGCTCACACGCGCCATGCTCCTAGCGCGGCAGGCGCCGCGCAGCCCCTGTGCACCCGTCGACAAAAACCCGGGCCCGCTGCGGCAAGCCCGGCGGCGGCGTTTTTTCTACTGTCATGACCTCTCGTTTCTTCCAACAACAACAAGAGATCTGTCATGGCCGGAAAACCTGCAAACCAGCATTCGGGTACCGATAGCGCGGTACCGCTCGATCAACGTCTCAGCCGCGGCTCGCTGACCATGGCCTGGTGGGGCATCTGCAGCGCGATGTTCTACCTGGTGGTCGGCGCCGCCCTGGCGATGGGCTTCGGCACGCGCAACGCGATCATCGGCCTGCTGCTGTCGGTGGTCTGCTACGGGGCGATCAACGCGGTGATCAGCCGCTACGCCATCGCCAGCGGACTGTCGGTGGCGCAGTTCTCGCGCCATCTGTTCGGCCGCGCCGGCGCGGCGCTGGCGACCCTGCTGTTCAGCGCCACCGCCATCTACTACGCCGCCTTCGAGGGTTCGGTGATGGCCGTGGCGCTCCACCACTACGCCGGCGCGGTGAGCCTCGGGCAGGCCTACCTGATCGTGGTGGTGTACAGCGTGCTGCTGATCTTCGGCCACGCCATGCGCTGGCTGGACAAGCTCAACGGCGTGCTGCTGCCGCTGTACCTGCTCGGCCTGGTCGCGGCGCTGCTGATGGCGGTGGACCAGTACGGCTACTCCTCCGCCTGGCTGGAGCTGGCGCCGGAAGGCGGCGCGCCCGCGCACGGCTGGTGGAACTGCTTCACCTACTTCATGGGCGTCTGGGTACTGATGATGTACACCTGGGACTACGCCCGCTTCGGCCGCGCCGAGGACAGCGACTACCACGCGCGCATCAACTTCGGCATGCCGTTCTACGCGGTGGCCTTCCTGCTCAACGGCCTGGCCGGGATCTTCCTCGCCGCCACCATCCCCACCGAGGGCGGCGTCAGCGAGGTGTCGGTGGTGCTGTCGATCGTCCAGCTGATGGGCCTCTGGGGCCTGCTGTTCGTCTGGGTCACCCAGACGCGCATCAACACCGGCAACTTCTTCCTCGGCGCCACCAACCTGCAGGCGCTGGGCGCCAGCCTGAGCCTCGGTCGCGTGCCCTACGTGGTGTGGGCGGCGCTCACCGGCCTCACCGTCTACCTGCTGATGCGCTTCGACGTGTTCAGCTACATCCTCCAGGCGCTGGCCTGGCAGAGCATCTTCATCGTCGCCTGGGTGGCCATCGCCCTGGCGCACATCCTCGCCGCCCGCGGCGCACCGGTGGCCGACGACGCCAGCCTGCCGGCGTTCAACGCCCGCGGCCTGCTGGCCTGGTTCGCCGCCGCCGCGGCCGGCATCGTCCTGCTCAAGGCCGGCGATGCGACCCTGGCGACCTTCTCGGCGCCGGCCACCTTCGTGGTCGCCTTCGCCGGCTACCGCCTGCTGGCCAGCGGCCGGCGGCGCGCCTGGTCGGCCGGCACCGACAGCCTCTGAGCCTGGGGCAGGCGCCCGCCTGCCCATCTTCCCCATCACGGAACGCGCCGCCTCCCGGCGGTGCGCTTCCGGTGTGCCCGCAAAACAACGACAACACCCGGAGACACCCGATGCGTCACCCGCTCACCCGCCGCACTTCCCTGCTGCTGTGCCCGCTGCTGGCCGCGCCGCTGCTGACCGCCTTTGCCCTGCCGGCCGCCGCCGTGCAGGTCACCGACAACCTCGACCTCGGCGGCGCGATCCGCGGCCGCCTGGACTACGACCCGGACCGCGACATCGCCGAGTTCGGCTTCGACACCGCCTTTCTCACCGCCACCTACACCTCGGACAGCTGGATCGGCGCGGCCAAGTACCGCTTCTACGGCAAGCACCGCCCGTTCGACTACACCGACAAGATCGGCGACATCTCCTTCGCCGAGTACGCCTGGCTGGGCTACAAGTTCGACGCCGAACGCCAGGTGCAGGCCGGCCTGATGCCGATTCCGTTCGGCCTGCAGCCCTACTTCGGCAGCACCTTCTTCGAGTCGCTGGGCAACGTGATCGGCCTCGAGGACACCCAGGACATCGGCATCAAGTACACCCAGAAGAACGCCGACTGGGACCTGCAGGCCGCCTGGTTCGCCATGCCCGCCGAACAGGGCAAGGGCACCAGCCGCGGCGGGCGCACCTACGGCACCAGCGTGGCGACGGCCGACGCCTACGTGGTGGACGGCAGCGACAACCACGAGGAGAACATCGTCGTCGCCCGCCTGGCGCGCAACCTGCAGCTCGGCGACTGGGCCTCGGAAGTGGGCGTGTCGGCGCTGGCCTCGACCCTGGAGAACCAGGACACCGGCAAGGACGGCGACCGCCGCGCCTTCGCCGTGCACTACCTCGGCCAGAACGGCCCGTGGGGCGTGCAGCTGCTCGCCGCGCGCCAGTCGATGAGCCCGGAGAACCCCGGCAGCGACCGCCTGGTGTCCTTCGGCAGCTTCGACGGCACCTTCAACGTCGCCGCCAAGGGCAACCTGTACGTCGCCGACCTCAGCTACGCCCTGCCCGGCCAGTACGGCTGGTTCTCCGGGGTGAAGTTCTATGCCAACTACAGCCACTTCACCAAGGACGCCAGCGGCTTCGAGGACTCGCAGCGCTTCATCGCCGGCAGCTCGTTCACCTTCGGCCCGCTGTGGATTGCCCTGGAATGGCTGCACGGCAAGCACGACCCTTACATCGGCGGCGGCAGCTACACCCAGAGCCTCGGCGCCGGCGGCAGCGACCGCTGGGAGAACCAGCTGTACAGCAACGTCGGCTACTACTTCTGAGCCGCCGCAGCGCCAACCCCTAGTCCCCTGTTCAGGCCAGCCTCGCGCTGGCCTTTTTTTCGTCTGCACCAACGGCAAGCCACGCACGGCCGAGTGCACGCAGACGCAACAAAGGGTGCGCCCCACGACAAGCCCGTCCGCCGCGTGCCGCGTAGCTTGTAAGCCAGGGCGGAGCCTTGTGGGGCCGCCTCTCCGACAACAACAAGATGTGTGGTGAACCATGAGTACAGTAGATCCGATCACCCTCGCGGTCGTGCGCGGGGCGCTGGAAACGGCCCAGCGCGAGATGACCCTGACCCTGGAGAAGACCGGCCGCTCCAGCGTGTTCAACCTGGCCCACGACTACTCCAACGCGCTGTTCGACCACTTCCCGGAAATGATCCTGCAAGGCCAGGACATCCCGATCCACCTCGGCTCGCTGATCCCGGCGATGAAGTGCGTGGCCGAGTTCTTCGACGGCGACATCGCTGAAGGCGACGTGATCTATCACAACGACCCGGCCTACAAGGGCAGCCACATCCTCGACTGCTGCATGTACAAGCCGGTGTTCTACCAGGGCGAGCTGGTGTTCTGGACGGTGTGCAAGGGCCACCTCACCGACATCGGCGGCCCGGTGCCGGCCGGCTACAACCCGGACGCCAAGGAGATCTACGCCGAGGGCCTGCGCATCCCGCCGGTCAAGCTGTGGGCCGGCGGCAAGCGCCGCGAGGACGTGTTCAACCTGCTGCTCACCAACATGCGCGCCCGCCCCTACCAGGAGGGCGACCTCAACGCCCAGTACGGCGCCTGCTGCGTGGGCGAGCGCCACCTGCTGGAGCTGGTCGAGAAGTACGGCGTCGCCCAGGTGCGCGCCTGCATCGCCGAGCTGAAGAACATGGCCGACCGCCACATGCGCGCCCTGCTGCGTGACGTGCCGGACGGCCACTACAGCGGCACCGCGATCCTCGAGGACTCCGGCCACGGCCTCGGCGAGCTGGCAATCACCGCCCACGTCGAGATCCGCGGCGACGAGGCCCACGTGCGCATCGAGAGCCCGCCGCAGGTGCCCTACTTCATCAACTCCTACGAGGGCAACTCGGTGTCCGGCGTCTACCTGGGCCTGATGATGTTCGCCCAGGTGCCGCCGCCCTACAACGAGGGCCTGTACCGCTGCGTCAGCGTCGACCTCGGACCCAAGGGCACCCTGTGCAACGCCGAGGAACCGGCGCCGCACGTCAACTGCACCACCACGCCGATGGAGACCCTGGCCGACGCCGTGCGCCAGGCGCTGGAGCAGGCCGCACCCGAGCGCGTCACCGCCTCCTGGGGCCACGCCAGCGGCATCAACATCGCCGGCCACGACCCGCGCCGCGAGGGCGAGGAGTACGTGACCATGGTGCTCGCCTCGATCATCTCCGGCGCCGGCGCCAACAAGGTGATGGACGGCTGGCACGCCTGCGGCCCGCTGTGCTGCTTCGGCGCGCTGATGAGCGGCGACATCGAGCTGCTCGAGTACTCCTACCCGATCGTCATCCACCGCTACAGCCTGATGAGCGACAGCGGCGGCGCCGGCGAATTCCGCGGCGGCTCCGGCACCCGCCTGGAGATCGAACCGCTGGAGCACGAGATGACCGTGGTCGGCTTCGGCGAGGGCCGCCAGCTGGCCACCGCCGGCGCGGCCGGGGCGCGCAACGCACTGATCGAGCCCAAGCTCGGCCGCCTGATCCACCGCCGTGCCGACGGCGAGGAAACCCACTACATCCAGAACCCAGTGCTGACCGTGCGCCCCGGCGAGCGGGTGATCAACGTCAACCCCGGTGGCGGTGGCTACGGCGACCCGCTGCGCCGCCCGGTCGCCGCGGTCCTCGACGACCTGCGCAACGGCCTGGTCTCCGCCGAGGGCGCCCGCCTCGAGTACGGGGTGATCGTCGACGCCGACGGCCATCTCGACGAAGCCGCCACCCGCGCCGCCCGCGCCCCCCACTGAGCACTGCTGAGGAACATCGACATGCGTAACCAATATCGTCTGGGCATCGACGCCGGCGGCACCTTCACCGACTTCATCCTCGCCGACCGCGACGGCGGCGTGCAGCTGTTCAAGGCGCCGTCCACCCCGCAGGACGGCACCCTGGCGATCCGCGCCGGTCTCGCGCAGATCGCCGACGCCGTCGGCCGCTCGCCGGCCGAGATCATTGCCGACTGCGACCTGTGCATCAACGGCACCACCGTGGCGCTCAACGCGCTGATCGAGCGCACCGGGGTCAAGGTCGGCCTGCTGTGCACCGAGGGCCACGAGGACAGCCTGGAGATCCGCCTCGGCCACAAGGAGGAAGGCCACCGCTACGACGCCCACTACCCGCCGGCGCACATGCTGGTGCCGCGCCACCTGCGCCGCCCGGTGGGCGGGCGCATCCTCAGCGACGGCCGCGAGTACAGCCCGCTGGACGAGGCCGCAGTGCGCGAGGCCATCGAGTACTTCCGCGCCGAGGGCGTCGAGGCGGTGGCGATCTCCTTCGTCTGGTCGGTGCGCAACCCGGCCCACGAGCTGCGCGCCGCCGAAATGGTGCGCGCCGCCCTGCCCGGGGTGTTCGTCTGCACCGGCGTCGAGGTGTTCCCGCAGATCCGCGAGTACACCCGCACCTCCACCACCGTGGTCAACGCCTACCTGAGCCCGGTGATGGCGCGCTACGTCGAGCGCATCGACGCGCTGTTCGAGGAGCTCGGCGCCCAGCAGCCGGTGCGCTACTTCCAGTCCAACGGCGGCCTGGCGCCGGGCGGCATGATGCGCGAGCGCGCGGTCAACGCGATCAACTCCGGCCCGGCCTCGGCGCCGCAGGCCGGCCTGTCGGTGGCCAAACCGTTCGACATCGACAATGTGATCACCGTCGACATGGGCGGCACCTCGTTCGACATCACCCTGACCAACGCCGGGCGCACCAACTTCAGCAAGGACGTCGACTTCCTGCGCCAGCGCATCGGCGTGCCGATGATCCAGGTGGAGACCCTCGGCGCCGGCGGCGGCTCGATCGCCCACCTCGACGAGTTCGGCATGCTCCAGGTCGGTCCGCGCAGCGCCGGCGCCAAGCCCGGCCCGGTGTGCTACGGCAAGGGCGGCACCGAGCCGACCGTGACCGACGCCAACCTGGTGCTCGGCTACCTGCCCGACGGCGCCCTGCTCGGCGGCAGCATCCGCCTCAACCGCCAGGCGGCGCTGGACGCCATCCGCAGCAAGATCGCCGACCCGCTGGGCATCAGCATCGAGCGCGCCGCCTACGGCATCACCACCCTGGTCAACCTGAACATGGTCAACGGCATCCGCCGGGTGTCCATCGAGCGCGGCCACGACCCGCGCGACTTCGCCCTGATCGGTGCCGGCGGCGCGGCCGGCATGCACGTGGTGCGCCTGGCCGAGGAGATCGGCATCCACACAGTGCTGATCCCCAAGGTCGCCTCCGGCCTGTGCGCCTTCGGCCAGATCCTCTCCGACATGCGCTACGACCAGCTGACCACCCTGCCGATGCGCCTGGACGCCGGCCACGTCGACCTCGCGCAGCTCAACCAGGCGCTGGCCGAGCTGCGCAACAAGGGCCTCGACAACCTGCGCGAGGACGGCTTCGCCGCCGACACCATCGAGTGCCACTACACCCTGGAGATGCGCTACCTCGGGCAGATCCACGAGTGCAGCGTGGAACTGGCCAGCAGTCGGCTCGACGAGCAGGGCCTGGCCGCGCTGTGCGAGTCCTTCCACCAGCGTCACCAGGCGCTGTACTCCTACAGCGAGCCGGGCAGCCCGGTGGAGCTGGTCAACCTCGAGTGCTCGGTGATCGGCCGCCTGCCGCGCCCGCCGCTGCCGGAGCTGCCGATGCCGGCCGAGGTCGGCGAGGCCGCCCCGTCCAGCCTGCGCAAGATGCTGTTCAGCGCCGACGGCGACTGGCAGGCCACCCCGGTGTACGACGGCAACCACCTGCAGGCCGGCCAGACCGTGCAGGGTCCGTGCGTGATCGAGGAAAGCACCACCAACATCGTCATCCCGCCGGGCTGGCAGGCGACCCTGACGCCGACCGCCACCTACCGGGTGACGCCAAGGACTTGACCACCCGGTCACCCAGGCCAATGATGGCGAAATAACGGCGCGGCAGGGATTTCCACTTCCCTGCCGCGCTGTCCTCAGAACAACGATAATCGTGAGGACCGGCCATGGCTCAACAGCTCTCCACCCGGTACTGGCCGCAACAGGAACGCCAGCTCCGCTGGGCAGAAGCTATCGGCACCACCTACTTCCCCCTCAGCCTGGAGTTCGCCCCCGGAGCGACCTTCCAGGGCAGCCTGCACGTCTGGGACACCCCGAGCACGCCGCTCACCCTCTCCCGCCTGCGCTCCAGCCAGCTCGCCTACTCGCGCAGCAAGGCCCAGGTCAGCCAGGACCCGGAAGCCTGCTACCTGGTCACCGTGCCGCGGCAGACCGAAGTCCTCTTCGAGCAGGACGGCCGCGCCCTGCGCTGCCAACCGGGCGGCTTCATCGTCGAGCGCGGCGATGCGCCCTACCGCTTCCACTATGCCGCCGACAACGACCTCTGGGTGTTCAAGCTGCCCGAGCGCGCCCTGCACGGTCAGCTGCGCGGCGCGGAACGCTACACCCGCTTCTGCTTCGACGCCCGCCGCGGCCTGGGGCGGATCTTCGTCGAACAGCTCGGCCTGTGCGCGGCGCGCTTCGACGAGTGCGACGCGAGCGCCCGCCACCTGCTGCTGGAACAGGCGCTGGCCACCCTGCTGATGGCCCTGCGCCAGGACGAGCGGGTGCTCAACAGCGAGACCTCGACGCTGGCTGCCGTGCACCTGCAGCGCGTCGAGCAGTACATCGAGCGCCACCTGGCCAACCCCGAACTGAACCCGGCGCAGATCGCCGAGGCCTGCGGCCTGTCGCTGCGCTACCTGCACAAGCTGTTCGCCGCCACGCCCTACACCCTCGGCGAATGGGTCCGCCTGCAACGCCTCGAGGCGGTGCACCGCCAGCTGCGCGACCCGCACTGCCACCTGTCGATCGGCGAACTGGCGTTCCGCTGGGGCTTCAACGACCAGGCCCAGTTCACCCGCGCCTTCCGTCAGCAGTACGGCTGCACCGCGCGGGAGGTGCGTGGGGGGTTGCAGAGGCGGCCGGAGTGAAAGCGAGGTCGACTGGAAACTGCGGCCAGGGAGGGCGCGGTTCCTGTCTGAAACCACTTCTTGCCCGTGCAAGCGGTTTAATGCTGGTGGGCAACCGGCTGCCTTTGGCTTGGACTTGCGTCTGGTTTAGCCAATTTCCTCCGCAGTGATGACCCTTGGGGAACGACCACAAGCGTACATTGGACGGTTTGGCATCAAATCTGTAACGTCAGCGCGGCTTGTATGTCAGAAGGTGATTAATTCTTCTGACTAAAAATGGCAAATATGGATTTTTGACCACCTGCTTGAAGCTGCGGAGAAAATTAATGGATGACTGTTTTAAGGGGTTTCTTGATGACTCCTTCGACCCCACCTTTAACTCAATAAATCTGCCGTGGCTACCTTGGGTGGGCAGTCGCTACTATGAGTCCGACACAAAAACGATAATTCTTGGGGAAAGCGTTTATGTTTATGGCGCAGGCGACGAAACCACTCGCCAAAGAATCCTACACAGGGAGAGTCTCCGGCAGCGCCAGATGACTCATGGAATTTTGGGGAAGATTAAATCCCGCTACCTTCGCAACTTTGAGCGCGCCGTATTTCTAAAAACACGACCGTCTGGACTGGAGCGGGCGCACCTCTGGTCCCATGTAATTTTTCACAATCTCGTTTTGGAGCTTCTACCATCGAGGAAGAACCGTCCGACGATGCGCGACTACACAGCAGGCTGGGAGGCGTTCCTTGAGCTTGCAGAAGTGGTTCAGCCACAACGGTGTATTGTGTATGGGCTTGAATCACCGAAGATCGAAGCCCTACAGGAATTACTCGCATCGCGCAAAATGGCCATTCAAAAAAAAAGGCTTCCTGCCGTTGGCAGAAGCCGCCCTGTGAAACTATCTATCCAGATTAATGGTCGCCCTCTTGACCTTCTATTCATACGCCACCCAAGCGCCTTCTTCCCATGGAAAAAATGGGGTGCGTTTATACGGGAGGCAGGATTTAATCCGCTCGCGGTAGAAACTCACAAAATAGTAGAGCGCGCTACAACTGAGCCTTTACCTGAGCCATTTACCGGGTAGCGGCCGGGTGTCCGGCGATTTGCTGTCCCTGTCGCCGCCTGCCCGGAATTGGCACTCGGACTACCCCCCAAGCCTCTTGACGAAGTGGTGGCACCCGATCTGGTAGTGATGGCGCATGTACAGCCGATGCGCCGCCGCCCGCTCCTTGCCGACGCCGGAGTCCAGGTGCACGGCGCTGCAGCCCAGGCGCGCCGCCTCGACCTCGGCCCACGCCATCAGGCGGTCGCCGAAACCCCGTCCGCGCCACTCGGGCCGGGTGGCGATGTCGACGATGTACAGCGACTGGCCCAGCCACAGCGAGTGCTGGATGCGGTAGCCGAGCACGGCGGCGGCCACGGGGGAGTCGTCGGCGAAGATGCCGACCAGCTGGTAGCCGTTGGGCCGCAACAGCTGGTCGATCACCCTCAGCATGTCCTCCGGCGCGTAGTGCGGCCAGAGTTCGCGCAAGGCGTCGACCGCGCTGGCGGTGTTGTCTGCCGTGATCGGCACGACCGGGATGTTCAAGGGGACCTCCTTTTCGGGTTGCGTTCCGTGGTTCAGGCAGGCCTGCCGCTCTGCTGCGTCGGCTGACGCGAAAAGGCCGGCTTGCGCCGGCCCGGGCGCCAGATCCGTAGGGGCGAATTCATTCGCCTTGGCGGGGTATCTGGGCGAATGAATTCGCCCCTACAGGAGTGGGCCGGGCGCAGAGGCCGCGCCGGCCCTTCTCAGCTCACTTCGCCCACTGCGCCGTATCGTCCAGCGCGCGTTCGAAGCGTTCGAGCAGCAGGCCCATCTCCTGCTCGTCGATGATCAGCGGCGGGCAGAAGGCAATGGCGTCGCCCATGGCGCGGGTGATCAGGCCGTGCTGCTGGGCGCGGCCGGCCAGGTAGCGGCCGAGGGTGCCGGTGGCCAGGTACGGCGCCTTGCTGTCCTTGTCGCCGACCAGTTCGACCGCGGCGATCAGGCCGCAGCCACGTACCTCGCCGACCAGCGGGTGGTCGGTGAAGCGGCGCAGCGCGGCGTGCATGCGCTCGCCCATGGCCGCGGCGTGGGCGACCAGGTTGTCCTCCTCGATGATCTTCAGGTTCTCCAGCGCCACCGCGGTGGCCACCGGGTGGCCGCTGGCGGTGAAGCCGTGGCCGAGGGTGCCGAGCTCGCCGCTCTGCGCCTCGATCGGCTGGTACACCGCGTCGTTGATCAGCACCGCGGCGATCGGCTGGTAGGACGAAGACAACTGCTTGGACACCACCATGATGTCCGGGCGGATGCCGAAGGTCTGGCTGCCGAACATGTTGCCGGTACGGCCGAAGCCGCAGATCACCTCGTCGGCGATCACCAGGATGTCGTACTTGCGGCACACCTGCTGGACCTTGGTCCAGTAGGTGTGCGGCGGCACGATGACGCCGCCGGCGCCCATCAGCGGCTCGCCGATGAAGGCGGCGATGGTTTCCGGGCCCTCGGCGAGGATGGTCTGCTCCAGCTCCGCGGCCAGGCGGTCGGCAAACTGCTCCTCGCTCTCGCCCGGCAGCGCGTGGCGGTAGTGGTGCGGGCAGCCGACGTGCAGGAAGCCCGGCAGCGGCAGGCCGAAGCCGCGGTGGTTGGCCGGCAGGCCGGTGAGGCTGGCGCTGGCCACGGTGATGCCGTGGTAGGCGTTGGTGCGGGCGATGAACTTCTTCTTCTCCGGCTTGCCGAGGGCGTGGTTGCGGTACCACACCAGCTTGACCACGGTGTCGTTGGCCTCGGAGCCGGAGTTGGTGAAGAACACCTTGCTCATCGGCACCGGCGCCATCTGGATCAGTTTCTCGGCCAGCTCGATGCTCGGCCGGTGCGCCTTGTGGCTGAACAGGTGGTAGAACGGCAGGGTCTCGAGCTGCTGCTGCGCGGCGCGGATCAGGCGCTGGTTGCTGAAACCCAGGGCGGCGCTCCACAGCCCCGACATGCCTTCGATGTAGTCCTTGCCCTGTTCGTCGTAGACGAACACGCCTTCGCCGCGCTCGATGATCAGCGGGCCCTGCTCCTGGTGCAGGCGGGCGTTGGTGTAGGGGTGCAGCTGGTAGTGGATGTCCTTCTCTTGCAGCGATTGGCTCATGACGCACGCTCCATGGGGGTTGGGCAAGGCATTCGGGGCTCAGGCGGTCTTACGCTGCCTGTGGTTGAATCCGGGCAGGTCGGCGAGCTGGGCGTCGATCTGCTCGATGATGTAGGCACCGATCGGGATGGCCGAGGTGGCCGCCGGCGACGGCGCGTTGCACACGTTGACGCTGCGCCGGGTGTTGCGGAACAGGAAGTCCTCGATCAGCTTGCCCTCGCGGGACACCGCCTGGGCGCGCACGCCCGCCGGGTAGGGCCTGAGGTCCTTGAGTTCGATGCTCGGGCAGTACTTGCGCACTTCCTGCAGGTAGCCGCGTTTGAACAGCGAGTTGCGCATCTCGACCAGGCCGGGGCGCAGGTTGTTCTTCAGCACCTTGAGGATGCCCGGGTCGGTGAGCATGGCGAAGGTGTCGGACAGCGAGATGTCGCGCTTGCGGTAGCCCTCGCGCTTGAGCGCCAGCACCGCGTTGGGGCCGACGGTGACGGTGCCGTCGATCATCCGCGTCAGGTGCACGCCGAGGAACGGCATGGACGGGTCGGGGATCGGGTAGATCAGGTGGTTGACGATGCGGTTGTGCTCGGCCGGCAGCAGGTAGTACTCGCCGCGGAACGGGCAGATGCTGAAGCCCGGGGCGAGGCCGAGCATGCGCACCACGCGGTCGGCCATCAGCCCCGAGCAGGAGACCATGAAGCGGCTGCTGAACTCGCCGGCCGAGGTCTTCACCACCATTTCGGTGGGGCGCTCGTCGAGGCCGATCACCTCGGTGCCGTAGCGGATCTCGCCGCCGCGCATCTGGAACTCGCGGGCCATGGCCGCGGTGACTTCGGCGTAGCTGACGATGCCGCTGGAGGGCACGAAGATGCCGCCGATGCCGGTGATGTTCGGCTCGCGCTCGCGCAGCTGCTCGGCGCTCAGCCACTCGCGCTCCAGGCCGTTGGCCGCGGTGCGCTCCCACAGCGCCTTCATGCGCTGCATCTCCAGCTCGTTGGTGGCGACCAGCAGCTTGCCGCACTCGTCGAAGCGGATGCCGTTCTCGTCGCAGAACGCCTTGGTCGCGCGGTTGCCGGCCAGGCAGAACCTGGCCTTGAGGCTGCCGGGGGTGTAGTAGACGCCGGCGTGGATCACGCCGCTGTTGTGGCCGGTCTGGTGGCGGGCCGGAGCGGATTCCTTCTCCAGCAGCAGCATCCGGCAGTCCGGGTAGGCGCGGAGCAGTTGCATGGCGGTGGACATGCCGATGATGCCGCCGCCGATGATGATGAAGTCGTACACCTTGTCTGCCCTTCTTCTGGAATGGTGGTTATGGGGCACGCGGGGACGGCGCACGCAAGCCGCCCCCGCGGATGGCGAGCAGAACCTTACTGGCGCGGCTGGCGCAAGACCTTCTTGTGGGTGAAGTAGCCGCGCTGGCGCATCAGCTCGCGGCGCAGGCCCGGATGGGCGATGAAGCGGTCGCGGCCGTGCAGCCAGCAGTGGTTGTTGATCAGCAGGAAGCTGCCCACCGGCACGCGCACCGACAGCTTGGCCGGGCTGTTCTCGATGGAGTCGCCGAGATCGGCCAGCCAGTTGCCTTCCTCGAAGTTCTTCGGCTGCACGAACTGGTCGATGTAGCTGATGATCGGCCGGCCGGCGACGTCGGTGTCGAACACCGCGTGCCAGATGTCCTTGGTGACGTTCTTGCTCGGCGGCGCGCTCCAGCGCATCTCGCGGCGGGCCAGCGGGTGGGTGTAGAAGTGCTCCAGCCCCTCCCAGTCGTCCAGGTGCAGCAGCAGCGAGTTGCCGCCTTCCATGTTCTGCTCGTCGATCTTCAGCATCAGCACGTAGTCGGTGTCCTGCTCGACGAAGGTGCCGTCGGTGTGCAGCTCCATCACCCGGTGGGCCTGGCGCAGGTAGCTGTCGGAGTTGTCCTCGTTCTTCACCACGAAGCGCGCGTAGTACTGGCCGCTCATGGCGTCGTAGTTGGAACGGCCGAACAGGTGGGCCACCGCGGTGGTGAACTTGACCATGTCCTCGGCCTGCTCAACCGAATCCAGTCCTTCCGGGGTGATCAGCAGGGCGCCGGTGTCGCGGTCGGCCAGGCTGTCGATCAGCAGCGGCTGCAGGGTGTGGGCGCACAGCTCGTCGAGCAGGCGCGCGCAGCGGAAGCGCAGGAACGACTTGTACTCCAGCGCCTGCACCGGGTAGTCGGCGGTCGCGGCGAGGTAGGCCTCGACGATACTGCGCGGGAAGGTCAGCTGCAGCAGGCGCGGCGAGATCGCGGACGGCGCCAGGGTGAAGCCCTGCGGCTCGACGGGCTGGGCGACGGAAGGCTTGAGTTGGACAACGCTGGACATGGCGGGCGCTCCTGGACAAGGCGACAATGGGTTGAGACGTTTTTGTTTACTGTCGGCGTATTTGAAAAATATCGACATTTTTATCGCGTGTCAAAAATTTCCAACACCTGCGGACGAAAGGCGCAGTCAGCCCGCCATTGGGTATGATGGCCGGGCACCACGAGGAAGGACGGCGAACATGGAAACCCTTGTTTCCCAAGAGAATCTGGCGATCCGCGGGCATGAGCTGCTCAAGCGCGACATCATTCGCGGCGTGTTCCGCCCCGGCGAGAAGCTGCTGATGAGCGGCCTGAAGGCGCGCTACGGGCTGGGCGTCGGCCCGCTGCGCGAGGCGCTGTCGCAACTGGTGGCCGAGCGCCTGGTGGTGGTCATCAGCCAGCGCGGCTACCGGGTGGCGCCGATGTCGCTCGGCGAACTGTTCGATATTTACGACGCCCGCGCCAACCTGGAGGCCATGCTGCTCGGCCTGGCCATCGAGCGCGGCGACGACGCCTGGGAGGCGGAGATCCTCGCCCGCGCCCACACCCTGACCAAGGTGGTGGAGGTGCGCAACGCCGAGGAGCAGCTGAGCGTGTGGGACGCCCGCCACAAGGCGTTCCACACCGCCATCGTCGCCGGCTGCGGTTCGCCACACCTGCTGCAGGTGCGCGCCTACCTGTTCGACCAGGCCGAGCGCTACCGCCACCTGTGGCTGCAGCACACGGTGTTCTCCGAACAGGCGCTGGAGGCCAAGCGCCGCGAGCACGCCACCCTGGTCGAGGCGATCCTCGCCCGCGACAGCGCTCGCGCCAGCAACCTGATGCGCGAGCACCTGATGGGCCCGGTGCCGATCATCACCGAGCTAATGAAGGCCCAGGACGAAGCTCGCCGGTCCCCCGCCTAGGCGGCGGCCAGCCGCCATGGCATAGTGCCACGAACCACGGAAGGTGATCTGCGTCACGGAATGCGCCAGAATAACAACCTGCCGAGCAGGTGGGGATGGGTGAGCATGGGACTCAGAAGCTGGCGGCCTGAGGGAGGCTACTGGTGGCGCATGGCGCTGACCGGCAGCCTCGGGATCGTCATCGCCCTCGTTTCCTACCTGTACGGCGCCGCCCTCGAACGCGACCTCGAGACCCGCGAGTTCCAGCGCCTCGCCCAGGTGCAGTACCAGAACACCCGGGAACTGCTGCGCCGCTCGACCCAGGTGCTGCTCGCCTTCCGCGGCTTCTTCGCCGCCTCGCAGCAGGTCGAGCGTGACGAGTACGCGCGCTTCGCCGGCGAAATCCTCGCCCACTACCCGGAAATCTACGCCATCCACTGGGCGCCGAAGGTCGGCCCGGCGCAACGGGCGGCCCTGGAGGCCGAGATCCGCGCCCTGCAGGCCGTGCCGCTGGGCATCTTCGACACCGACGCCCGGGGCAAGCTTCTCTCCCCTGCCCCCGCGCGCGAGCTGTACTTCCCGGTCCAGTATGCCGAGCCATACGCCGCCAACCGCAAGGTGGTCGGCCTCGACACCCTGGGGCGCTCGACCAACCAGACCGCCATCCGCGCGGCGACGGCCAGCGGCGAGCAGCAGCTCACCCCGGTGTTCCCGCTGATCCAGGACCCGGACGGCCCGCTGGCGACCGCGCTCTATCAGCCGGTGTTCGCGAGCGACCTGCCGACCGCCAGCGCCGAGCAGCGCCAGCAGGCGCTGCAGGGCTTCCTGATCCTCCTGCTGCGGCCCAGCCTGCTGGTCGAAGGCCTGCCCTTCGGCGAACGCAAGATCGCCGTGCGCCTGTACGACCGGCAGGACGCCCAGCTGGCGGCCATCCATCCGCGCGGCGCCAGCCTGCAGGAGCCGGCGGAGAACGTGGTGCACCACGAGCTGCGGGTACCCGGTCGCACCTGGGTCATGGAGTTCGTGGCCGAGGAAGGCTTCGGCGAGAGCCTGCACATCCAGCCCGTGTTGCTGATGCTGTCCCTGCTGCTGCTGACCGGGGCCAGCCTGGTCTTCCTCGACCGCTCCCACCGCAGCTCGCAGGCCCTACAGACGACCAATGCCGAACTGCTGCGCCGCCAGCAGGAGCTGGACGACCTGGCCCACTACGATCCGCTGACCGGCCTGCCCAATCGCCTGCTGCTCTACGACCGCATCGCCATGGCGCTCGCCGCACAGCGCCGCCAGGGCGGCAGCCTGGCGGTGTGCGTGCTGGACCTGGACGGCTTCAAGACGATCAACGACCGCTTCGGCCACCCGGCGGGCGACCTGGTGCTGCGCGAGGTGGCGCGGCGCCTGCAGGCGCTGGTGCGCTCCAGCGACACCGCGGCGCGCCTGGGCGGCGACGAGTTCGTCGTGCTGCTGCCGGGGCTGGCTGCCGGAGCGACGCTGCACCAGCTCATGCAGCGCCTGATCGCCCGGCTGGGCGAACCCATCGCCCTCGCGGATGACGGTCCGCAGGTGCAGGTATCGACCAGCATCGGCATCGCCTTCGCCGACGGCCAGCAGAGCGTCGACAGCCTGATCCACCAGGCCGATGTCGCCATGTATCAGGCCAAGCATGTCGGCAAGGGCTGCTACCGGATCTACGGCGAGGCGGCGGCCCCTGTCGAACGGGCCGGCACATGATGCCGCCCCGGCCTGCACTGCGCGAACTGCCGATGGAGTGTCGAGCATGTCCCTCAGCGTTTTCGAGCTGTTCAAGAGCGGCATCGGCCCGTCCAGCTCGCACACGCGCCGCGGCGGCCTGGCGGTGAACGTGGTGGAGTGCTGACGCGCCTCAGTGCCCGCCCAGGTAGGCGCTGCGCACCTCGGGATTGCCGAGCAGCTCCGCCCCCGTGCCGGTGAGGCGGATCTCGCCGTTGACCAGCACGTAGCCGCGGTCGGAGAGCCTGAGCGCATGGTTGGCGTTCTGCTCGACCAGGAAGATGGTCATGCCGCCGGCGGCCAGCTCGCGCAGGGTCTGGAAGATCTGCCGCACCACCAGCGGCGCCAGGCCCAGCGACGGCTCGTCGAGCAGCAGCAGCCGCGGCCGGCTCATCAGCGCGCGGGCGATGGCGAGCATCTGCTGCTCGCCGCCGGAGAGGGTCATGGCGCGCTGCTGGCGGCGCTCCTCGAGGCGCGGGAACAGCGCGTACATGCGCCGCAGGTCCTCGGCGGCGTGCCGTTCGCCGACGGTGATGGTGCCCATCAGCAGGTTCTCCTCGACGCTCATGTCGGGGAACACCCGCCGCCCCTCGGGCACCTGGGCCACGCCGCTGGCGGCGACGTGGTGGGCGGAGCGGAAGGTGATGTCCTCGCCGGCGAGGAGGATCTGCCCGGCGCTGGCGCGCGGCTGGCCGAAGATCGACATCAGCAGGCTCGACTTGCCGGCGCCGTTGGCGCCGATCAGGCACACCGTCTCGCCCTCCTCTACCCGCAGGCTGACCCCGCGCAGGGCCTGCACCGGACCGTAGAACAGGTCGAGGTCGCGCAGCTCGAGCAGCGGCGCGCTCATGCCGGCTCCTCCTCGTCGGCGCCGAGGTAGGCGGCGATCACCTTCGGGTCGCTGCGGATCGCCGCCGGCGCGCCCTCGGCGATCACCTCGCCGTGGTCGAGCACCACGATGTGGTCGCAGATGCCCATCACCATGCCCATGTCGTGCTCGATCAGCAGCACGCTGAGGGCGTGCTGCTCGCGCAGGCGGCGGATGATGGCGCCGAGCGCCACGGTCTCGGCCGGGTTGAGGCCGGCGGCCGGCTCGTCCAGGCACAGCAGCTGCGGGCGGGTGCACATGGCGCGGGCGATCTCCAGACGGCGCTGCTGGCCGTAGGCCAGTTCGCCGGCCAGGCGGTTGGCGCAGTCGACCAGGTCGACCAGCTCCAGCCAGTAGAAGGCATGGGCCAGCGCCTGCTCCTCGGCGCGGCGGAAAGCCGGGGTGTTGAGCACGCCGGCCAGCAGGCTGCGGTTCAGCCACAGGTGCTGGGCCACCAGCAGGTTCTCCAGCACCGACATCTCGCGGAACAGGCGGATGTTCTGGAAGGTGCGCGCCAGGCCGGCGCGGTTGACCCGGTGGGTGCCCCCGAACAGCTTGTACCACAGCCGGCTGGCGAACTGCCGCGGGCGCACGAAGTCGCCCGGGCGGAACGGCTCGCCGAGCACCTGCAGCACGTCGGTGCGGCGCCCGCGGGCGTTGAGCTGGATGCTGCCGGCAGTGGCGCGGTAGAAGCCGGTCAGGCAGTTGAACACCGTGGTCTTGCCGGCGCCGTTGGGGCCGATCAGCGCGGTGATCGAGCCGCGGCGCACGCCCAGGCTGACCTCGTGCAGCGCGCGGATGCCGCCGAACTGCATGCACAGGCGCTCGACGCTCAACACATGTTCCCCGGTCATGGCGCCACCCCCGGGCGCGGTGCGAAGCCGCGCCGGCTGACGCGGATCAGCCCGCGCGGGCGCCAGATCATCATCAGCACCATGAGCATGCCGAACAGCAGCACCCGGTAGTCGGCGAAGCTGCGCAGCAGCTCCGGCGCCACGGTGAGGACGAAGGCGGCCAGCACCACGCCGAGGGTCGAGCCCATGCCGCCGAGCACGACGATGGCGAGGATCAGCGCCGACTCGAAGAAGGTGAACGAGCTGGGGTTGACGAAGCCCTGGTAGCTGGCGAAGAACACCCCGGCCAGCCCGGCGGTGGAGGCGCCGAGCATGAACGCCGAGAGCTTGACCAGCACGTGGTTGAGGCCCAGCGCACGGCAGGCGATCTCGTCCTCGCGCAGCGCCTCCCAGGCGCGGCCGATCGGCATGCGCGTCAGCCGCGTCTTGACGTGCAGCACCAGCAGCACGGTGAGCAGCAGCACCGCGTAGATGAACACGAACTTGAGGTTGGGATCGTAGGCGATGCCGAGGAACTCGTGGACCGGCACGCCGCCCTCCTTCGCCCGCCGGCCGAACTCCAGGCCGAGGAAGGTCGGCGCCGGCACCGGCATGCCGTTGGGGCCGCCGGTGAACGACAGCCAGTTGTTCAGCACCAGACGGATGATCTCGCCGAAGCCGAGGGTGACGATGGCCAGGTAGTCGCCGTGCATGCGCAGCACCGGGAAGCCGAGCAGCGCGCCGGCCAGCGCGGCAGTCAGTGCGGCCAGCGGCAGCACGCTCCAGAAGCCGAGGCCGAGGTACTCGTAGCCCAGCGCCAGGCCGTAGGCGCCGATGGCGTAGAAGGCCACGTAGCCGAGATCGAGCAGGCCGGCGAGGCCGACCACGATGTTCAGGCCGAGGCCGAGCAGCACGTAGATCAGGCCGAGGATGACCACGGTGAGCAGGTACTTGCTGGCCAGCAGCGGGAAGATCGCCGCCGCCAGCAGCACCAGCGGGATGGCCCAGCGCAGCGCCGAGCGCTGCCCGGGCGGCAGCACCTGCACGCCGGCGCCGCCGCCGTCGAAGCGCTGCAGCCAGCGCCGGCCGCTCGCCGTGTGCAGGAACAGGCCGAGCAGCAGGCGGCCGAGCATCACCGCGCCGACCAGCACGGCGAGCCGCGCCGGCTCCAGGGTGAAGCCGTAGCCGTCGAGCACCACGCCGACGATGGGGCCGAACACCACCAGGGCGAGCAGCCCGGCGAGGACGGTGTCGAGCAGCACGTGACGCAGGTCGGCGCCGCTCATACCTTGGTCACCTGCGGCCGGCCGAGCAGCCCCTGCGGGCGGAAGATCAGGATCAGCACCAGCAGCGAGAAGCTGAACACGTCCTTGTAGTCGGTGTTGACCAGCCCGGAGAACTGCGCCTCGGCGACGCCGAGCAGCAGGCCGCCGAGCATGGCCCCCGGCAGCGAGCCGATGCCGCCGAGCACCGCGGCGGTGAACGCCTTGATGCCGATGACGAAGCCGGCGTAGAAGTCGAAGGTGCCGTAGTTGAGGGTGATCAGCAGGCCGGCCAGCGCGGCCATGGCCGCGCCGATGACGAACACCGCGCTGATCACCCGGTCGGTGTCGATGCCGAGGATCTGCGCCATCCGGCGGTCCTGCTGGGTGGCGCGGCACATGCGGCCCAGGCGGGTGCGCTGGATCACCCAGGTCAGCGCGGCCATGCCGACGAAGGCGGCGACCAGGATGAACACCTTGGTGTAGCTGATCTGCAGGAAGCCCTCACCGACGTGCAGGCGGAAGGCGCCGTCGAGCAGGGTCGGCACGCCCTGCTGGCGCGCGCCCTGGCTGAGCTGCACGTAGTTCTGCAGGATCAGCGAGATGCCGATGGCGCTGATCAGCGGCGCCAGGCGCGTGGAGTTGCGCAGCGGCCGGTAGGCGATGCGCTCGATCACCCAGCCGTAGGTGGCGGTGACCGCGACGGTGAACAGCAGGGTGGCGAAGATCAGCAGCGGGAAGGAGTGCAGGCCGAAGAAGCCGAGCAGCGCCAGGCCGATGGCCGACAGGTAGGCGCTGATCATGTACACCTCGCCGTGGGCGAAGTTGATCATGCCGATGATGCCGTAGACCATGGTGTAGCCGATGGCGATCAGCCCGTAGACCGCGCCGAGGGTCAGGCCGTTGAGCAGTTGCTGCAGGAAGATGCCGTCCATGCGTGTCGCCTCAGGGGAGAACTGTGGGAGGGCGGGCCTGCAGCACCGTAGGGTGGAAAACGACCGCAGGTCTTTTCCACCACCTCACGCTTTCGGTGTAAAACCGCTGCGCGGGTTTTCCACCCTACGGATCGGAGATGCCCGCCTTTACCGGACTCGCCTCACGGCAACTGGTGGTACTTGCCCTGGTCGTCCCACTGGTAGAGCACGTAGTCGCTGACCTTGAGGTCGCCCTTGGCGTCCCACGCCTTGGGTCCCATCACCGTCGGCACGCTGTTGCTCTTCAGCCACTCGCTGGCCTTGGCCAGATCGTTGGAGCCGACCGCGTTGAAGGCCGCCGCCATGGCCTGCAGCGAGGCGTAGGCGTACAGGGTGTAGCCCTCCGGCTCGTAGCCGCCGGCACGCAGCTTCTCGATCACCGCCTGGCCGTCGGCGATCTTGCGCGGGTCGGCGCCGAAGGTCATGTAGGCGCCCTTGACGTACTGCGGGCCGCCGGCGGTGGTGACCATCTCGTCGGTGACCACGCCGTCGCCGGAGACGAAGTGGGCGGTCAGGCCCTGCTCGCGCATCTGCCGCAGCAGCGGACCGGCCTCCGGGTGCAGGCCGCCGAAGTAGACCACGTCGACCTCGGCAGCGCGCAGCTTGGTGACCAGTGCGTTGAAGTCCTTCTCGCCGCGGGTCAGGCCCTCGTAGAGCACCTCGCTGACGCCGCGCTCCTTGAGCCGCGCACGGGTGGCGTCGGCGATGCCCTGGCCGTAGGTGTCCTTGTCGTGGATCAGCGCCACCCGCTTGCCCTTGAGGGTGTCGATGATGAAGTCGGCGGCGACCTGGCCCTGCTGGTCGTCGCGCCCGCACATGCGGAACATGCCGGTCAGGCCGCGCTCGGTGACCTGCGGGTTGGTCGAGCCGGGGGTGATGGTGAGGATGCCGGCCTCGTCGTAGACCACCGAGGCGGGGATGGTCGACGACGAGCAGAAGTGACCAATCACCCCGGCGACCTGCTCCTGGTCGACCAGGCGGTTGGCCACCGCCACCGCCTGCTTCGGCTCGCAGGCGTCGTCGCCCTTGACCAGCTTGATCGGCTCGCCGTTGATGCCGCCGGCGGCATTGATGTCGGCGGCCGCCTGACTTGCTCCGCGCCAGTACTGCTCGCCGATGGCCGCGCTGGGGCCGGTGTGCGGCCCGGCCACGCCGATCAGCACGTCGGCGTGGACCTGCGAAGACAGGCCCAGCGCGGCGCCTACCGCGAGGGCGAGAAAGCCTTTTCCTGCAATCTTCTGCGTCATGGACGGGAGCTCCTGGAGGGGGGATGTTCGCGGCTGCGCACGCCATTGCCCGAATGCCCGGAGCCAGTCCTGCCCCGGGATAATCGGCATAACACACACCACCTCATTTCTTTTTAGCCTATGGCGCGCGCTTCACAAGTCATCCCGCGCCGTCCGCCCCGCGCCCCAAGCGCCAGTCCCACGATCCGCCCCTGCTGCCCGGCCTCCGCCCTGTGAACGCAACGCCCGCGGGCCGCCGCCGCCGCAGGATCGGGAGTCCGCAAACGAGAAGCCCCCGCCATCTGGCGGGGGCTTCTGGGTCATGCCCGGCTTACGCCAGGCTCTTGCTCACCACCTCGTAGACGTCGCTGGACAGCTCGCCGCTGGCGAGGATGCGCTCCAGCTCGCCGCGCATCAGCGCCTGGCGGGCGCTGTCGAACTTGCGCCAGCGGGTCAGCGGGGTCAGCTGGCGGGAGGCGATCTGCGGGTTGAGCGCGTTGAGGGCGATCACCTGGTCGGCCAGGAAGCGGTAGCCGGCGCCGTCGGCGCGGTGGAAGTTGACGTGGTTCTGGTTGGCGAAGGCGCCGATCAGCGCGCGCACCTTGTTGGGGTTCTTCAGGGTGAAGGCGTGGTGGTGCATCAGCGCCTGCACGCGCTCGAGGCCGCCGGGCAACGGGCTTGCCGCCTGCACGGCGAACCACTGGTCCATGACCAGGGCGTCGTCCTTGAAGTAGTCGGCGAACTTGGCCAGCGCCTGGGCCTTCTCGGCGTCGAACGGCGAGTTGACCAGCACGGCCAGCGCGGCGAGGCGCTCGGTCATGTTGTCGGCGTGTTCGAACTGCTCCTCGCAGGCGTCGACCACCTCGTCGTCCTCGGCCAGCATCAGGTAGGACAGGGCGATGTTCTGCAGGCTGCGCCGGGCGATCTGCGCGGCGTCGGCGGCGTAGGCGGTGCTGCGCGAGGCCTCGCGGCAGGCCTGGTAGCGGCTCCACAGCAGGTCGAACAGCTCGCGGGAGATTTGCTTGCGGGCGAACTCGCGGGCGATGTGGATGGCGTCGACGTCGGCCACCTCGCTGAGCTCGGCCAGATAGGCCTCGGCCGGCAGGGAGAGCATCTCGGCGACCATCGCGGCATCCAGGCCCTCGTCGGCCAGCACCGTGCGCAGCGCCTCGACCAGGCGGGCATCAAGGTGCAGGGGCTCGCTGCGCTGCTGCTGGCCGACCAGCTCCTGCAGCACCTGCACGGCGAGCTGCTGGCCGGCCTCCCAGCGGTTGAAGCCGTCGGAGTCGTGCTGCATGAGGAACATCAGCTGGTCGCGGCCGTAGGGATAGTGCAGCTTCACCGGCGCGCTGAAGCCGCGCAGCAGGGACGGCAGCGGCTGGGTCGGCACGTCGACGAAGGTGAAGCTCTGCTCGGCCGCGGTCACCGCCAGCACGCGCGAGGTGCCGGTCGCCTCGGCCTCACCGGAGAGGCGCAGCGCCAGCTCCTGGCCGTGGGCGTCGAGCAGGCCCATGGCCACCGGGATGACGAAGGGCTGCTTGTGCTCCTGGCCGGGGGTGGCCGGGCAGCTCTGGCGGAAGGTCAGGGTGTAGGTCTTGGCGTGGGCGTCGTAGCAGTCCTCCACGCTCAGGCGCGGGGTGCCGGACTGGGTGTACCAGCGCTTGAACTGGGCGAGATCCTGGCCGCTGGCGTCCTCCATGGCCTTGACGAAGTCGTCGCAGGTCACCGCCTGGCCGTCGTGGCGCTCGAAGTACAGGTCGCTGCCCTTGCGGAAGGCCTCGGCGCCGAGCAGGGTGTGGATCATGCGCAGCACTTCCGCGCCCTTCTCGTAGATGGTCAGGGTGTAGAAGTTGGAGATCTCCATGTAGGCGTCCGGGCGCACCGGGTGGGCCATGGGGCCGGCGTCCTCGGCGAACTGCTGGGTGCGCAGGAAGGCGACGTCCTCGATGCGCTTGACCGTGCGCGAGTTCATGTCGGCCGAGAACTCGGCGTCGCGGAACACGGTGAAGCCTTCCTTCAGCGACAGCTGGAACCAGTCGCGGCAGGTCACGCGGTTGCCCGACCAGTTGTGGAAGTACTCGTGGGCGACCACCGCCTCGACGCGCTGGTGGGCGGCGTCGGTGGCGGTTTCCGGGTGGGCCAGCACGCAGCTGGAGTTGAAGATGTTGAGGCCCTTGTTCTCCATGGCGCCCATGTTGAAGTCGTTGACCGCGACGATCATGAAGATGTCCAGGTCGTACTCGCGGCCGTACACCTCCTCGTCCCACTGCATCGAGCGCTTGAGGCTGTCCATGGCGTGCTGCAGCTTGCCGATGTTCTCCGGCTCGACGTAGATGCGCAGGGCGACGTCGCGGCCGCTCAGGGTCCGGAAGCTGTCCTCGATGCACCACAGGTCGCCCGCCACCAGGGCGAACAGGTAGGCCGGCTTCTTGAACGGGTCCTGCCAGGTGGCCCAGTGGCGGCCGTCCTCTTCCTGGCCGCTGGCAATCGGGTTGCCGTTGGACAGCAGGATCGGATAGGCCTGCTTGTCGGCGCTGAGCGTGGTGGTGAACTTGCTCATCACGTCCGGGCGGTCGAGGTAGAAGGTGATCTTGCGGAACCCCTCGGCCTCGCACTGGGTGCAGAACATGCCGCTCGACTTGTACAGCCCTTCCAGCGCGGTGTTGCTCTCGGGGTGGATGCGCACGCTGCTGTCGATGACGAACTGCGCCTGGGTCGGCTGCAGGGTCAGGTGGCTGTCGCTCAGGTGGTAGTCGCCCTTGGCCAGCGGCACGTCGTCCATGGCCAGCGACAGCAGCTCGAGCTGCTGGCCGTCCAGCACCAGCTTCGGCAGCCCCTCGCCGGCCTCGGGGTTGCGACGCATGACCAGTTGCGCATGGACCAGGGTGTGGTCCTCGAACAGCTCGAAGGTCAGGTGGGTCTCGTCGATCAGGTAGTCGGGAGCCTTGTAGTCCTTGAGGTAGACGGTCTTCGGTTGTTCGCTGCGCATGGCTGGCTTCCTTAGGGTTGCTGCACGGCCAGCTGATAGGCCGTGTACTTGCGAATGTTGATCACGCCGGTATCGAAGATCAGGTACTGGCCCTTGATGCCCTGCAGTGTGCCCTCCACCACCGGGTTCTTGTCCAGATCGAAGCTGGCGATCTTCGCCGGGTAGGCCGCGACCGGATAGCGCATCTCGACCACCTCGGCAGCCGCCAGCGGCTGGATCGCCTGCAGGCCGAAGCGCTGCTGCAGGGCCTCGAGCCCCTCCCGGCAAGTATCGAACAGCCGCTCGCGCACCGCCGGCAGGTCGACCGGCTCGGCGTCGCCCTTGAGCAGCGCGCGCCAGTTGGTGCGGTCGGCGACCTGGCTGCGCAACAGGTCCTCGACCAGCCCGGACTGCTGGCGGGTGGCCACGCGCAGGATCGGCAGTGCCTGGCTGGCGCCCTGGTCGAGCCAGCGGGTCGGCAGCTGGGTGGCGCGGGTGATGCCGACCTTCACCCCGGAGGAGTTGGCCAGGTAGACCACGTGGTCGGTCATGCAGAACTGCTCGCCCCAGCTCGGCTCGCGGCAGGTGCCGGCCTCGTAGTGGCACTTCTCCGGGCTCATGATGCAGCTGTCGCACTGGGCGAGCCTGGTCATGCACGGGTAGCAGTAGCCCTGGGCGTAGCTCTTCTTGGTCTTCCTGCCGCAGTGGCTGCAGTGGATGGCGCCGAGGTACTCCAGGCGCAGGTGCTGGCCGATCAGCGGATTGAGCGGCAGCTCACGGTCGTCCAGGCGCAGGGCGTACTGCACCGGGGCGTCCAGGCGCACTGCCATCTTGGTCAGCGCGCCGCGTGCGATCTCGGCCATCAGTGCAGGGTGTCCGAGCTCTTGAACAGGATGTTCGGCACCTCGAAGGACTTCGACTTGCACTCCTGCGGGCCCATGTAGCCGGTGCGCTCCTCCTCGGGCAGGTTCTTGATCTCCCAGGCGATCATCGCCTGCAGGCTGAGCTCCTTCTGCTCCTGGGTGAGCTTGCGGCCGTCCGGCCACTTGCCGATCTCCACGGCGAGCTTGAGGCTCTGGTAGATCTCGGGGGTGATGTTCTCGATCATTTCGGCGAAGGACGTCATGGGTAGCCTCCAGGGAAAAAGAAGTGATTCTAGCGGGGCCGGATGGCCGGGTGGAAAACGACCGCAGGTCCTTTCCACCATTCTGCATGGCGCACCGGTGGACAAGGCTGCGCCGTTGTCCACCCTGCGGGTATCTCGTTCAGCGCCGGCGGCGCGCCAGCAGACCGCCGAGCACACCGGTGGCGCAGCCGATCAGCAGGCCACCGACGTGGGCGGCGTTGGCGATCTCGCCGAGGCCGAGGGCGCTGATCAGACCGGACAGGCAGACCAGCAGCCACACCAGCATCATGCCGACCACGCCGGGCGGCAGGCGGTAGTGCGGATTGGGCGCCAGGCGCTGGAACAGCCAGCAGTGGCCGAGCAGGCCGTAGAGCACGCCGGACAGGCCGCCGAAGATGGCCGGGCCGCCGAACACGAACTGCGCAACGTTGGACACCAGGCTGTAGAGCAGGACCAGCGCCAGCAGCAGCAGGCTGCCCTGGCGCCACTCGACGCGCCGGCCCAGCTCCCACAGCCACAGGCTGTTCATCGCCAAGTGCAGCACGCCGAAGTGCACCAGCATCGGACTGACCAGCCGCCACCACTGGCCGGCGGCGAGGCTGTCGCCCAACGGCAGGAACCAGGCGTAGTCGCCGTCGATGCGGAAATCGCTGAAGGTCAGCCAGCTGACCAGTCGCAGGTTGTCGCCGAACCAGGTGGCCAGGGCGACGGCGAAGGTCAGCAGCAGGATCAGGCTGGTGACCGGCAGGCTGCGCAGGCGCGCCAGCCACTGGCCAGTGGCGGCCGGGCGCGGCGCGGCCGGTGCCTCAGCGTAGGGCGCGCCGCCGGGATAGCGGGCATAGAGTTCACGCACCTGCTCGGCCAGCGTCTCGTCCGGCACCCAGAGCACCTGCTCGCCGGACTCCTCGCTGACCCGGTGCGGCACGCCGAGGCGCTGCAGCAGGGTGACGAAGGCCGCCAGGTCGTCGCCCAGCGGTCGGCGCAGGGCCGCCACCGGGCTCATGCGTCGGCCTCCAGGCGCTTGACCTCGACCCAGAAGAACTTGTTGGGGTCCAGGCGGGTTTCCTGGTCGAGACGGTAGGCCACCAGCTTGCCGCGGCGCACCGCGCTGTAGTCGAGGCAGGCCAGGTTGGGGCGCAGCGGCGCCGGGGTGCCGTTGCACCAGTAGTGGCCGACGAACAGCATCGGCTCGTCCTCGCCGTAGCGCAGCAGCGCGGCCTTCTGCGCGTTGGTCAGCGGCAGGTTGGCCACCTCGTCGGGCAGCGCGTCGGGCTGGAACACGATGTCGCCGTAGGTCTGCGGATCGTCCTCCCAGAACTTGGTGCGGAACACCGAGCGGGTGAAGCCGTCGCTGCTGGTCAGGGTCAGGCCCTGGGGCAGCGGCATGTCGATGCCGCGCAGCAGGCGCTGGAAGCAGTGGGCGGCGAAGCTGTGCGGATCGCCGCCCTCCTGGATGAAGGCGCGGTCGATGCGCCCGTCCGGGAAGCGCTCGCGCAGGCGCGCGATCAGCCCGGCGTCCCAGCAGGCGTGCACCAGGCGGAAGCGCCCGGCGTCGAGGAACATCGGCAGCTCGTACATCCAGGCGAGGAAGTCGTGCCAGTCGCCCGGATGGTCCTCGAACTGCGCCAGGGTCTCGCGGATCAGCCGCTCGTGGCGCGGGACGTGCTCGCGGGCGAAGGTCCGCCCGCTGCCGGGCAGCGCCGGGGTGGTCCAGCCCAGCGCGTACCACTCGTGGTTGCCGAGCAGGCACAGCGCCTGGCCGGCGGCCACCATGTCGTGGACCAGGTGCATGGCCTCGCGGATGTGCGGGCCGCGGTCGAGGATGTCGCCGAGGAACAGCACCATGCGCTGCGGGTGGCGCCAGACGCCGCCCTGGCGGCGGTAGCCGAGGCCGGCCAGCAGGCGTTCGAGGGCTCGCGCGCAGCCATGCACGTCACCGATCAGGTCGTAGCTGCGCGCCGGGTCGAGCAGCACTAGTCATGCCCTCCGAGCCGGCTGCCCCAGCCCAGCTTGGTCCGGCAGACCTCGTAGTAGTTGTGCTCCAGCGGATGGATCAGCTGCAGCTTCTGCGCCTTCTTGCGGATGGTCAGGGTGTCGCCGGGGGCGCAGGTGAAGTGGTTCTGGCCGTCGCAGGACACCAGCGGGTAGATCTGCATGTCCGAGGCGATCACCACCTTCAGCTCGCTGTTGCCGTCGACCACGATCGGCCGGCTGGACAGGGTGTGCGGGTACATCGGCACGATGACGATGGCGTCCAGCTTGGGGTGCATGATCGGCCCGCCGGCCGACAGCGCGTAGGCGGTGGAGCCGGTGGGGGTGGAGACGATCAGGCCGTCGGCCTTCTGGCTGCAGACGAACTGGCCGTCGATGTACATCTCGAACTCGATCATCCGCGTCGACTTGCCGGGGTGCAGCACCACGTCGTTGAGCGCGTCGCTCTGGCCGATCGACTCCAGGCCGCGGCGCACGTGGGCCTCGAGCAGGAAGCGGCTCTCCAGCAGGTAGCGCCCGGCGAGCACCTCGCTGACCCGGGCCTCCAGCTCGTCGGGACGGATGTCGGTGAGAAAGCCCAGGCTGCCGCGGTTGATGCCCAGCACCGGGGTGCCGTGACGGGCCATGGCGCGGGCGGCGCCGAGCAGGCTGCCGTCGCCGCCGACCACGATGACCAGGTCGCAGATCTCGCCCATCAGCTTGCGCGTACAGGTCTGCATGCCATGGCCGGGCAACATCTCGGCGATGCTCTCCTCGAGAATCACGTGCAGGTTGCGCTCGCCGAGGAAACGTTTCAGGCGACGAATGGTGTCGAGCACCTGCGAGCTGCCCAGGCGCCCGATGATGCCGATGTTGCGGAACTGCTCCATGAGATCCTGCCGGCTGCTGTCTGCGGAAGGCCCGATTATGGAGGATGCGCCGGGCGCCGGGCAAACCGCGACAGGCCCGAGCGCCAGCGGCTATGCTCGCCGGCATGAGCCCGTTCGCCGATCTTCTGCCCCTGCTCCCCGAGCTGCGCCAGCCGGCCGTGCGCGACCTGGCCTGGACCCTGCTCAGCCCGCCGCTGCTCGAGGCGGTGGACGGCTTTCGCCCGCGCCATCCGCTGCGCGCCAGCGGATGGGCAGCGCATCCCCACGTGCTCGAGCTGTGGCTGCGCGCGCTCGACCGTCAGCCGCAGGCCCTGCTCGCGCAACTGGCGGCGGCGCGCGGCAACCGCCTGGGCCGCTACTACGAGCAACTCTGGCAGTACGCGCTCGACCAGGCGCCGGGCATCCGCCTGCTGGCGGCCAACCTGGTGATCCGCGAGCGCGGCCACACCCTCGGCGAACTGGACCTGCTGCTGGGCGACGGCGAGGGCCTGCAGCACATCGAGCTGGCGGTGAAGTTCTACCTCGGCCCCGCCCGGGCGGATGGCGGCGACGCCGCTGCCTGGCTCGGCCCGGGGCGCCTCGATCGTCTCGACCTCAAGCTGGAGCACCTGCGCCAGCACCAGCTGTGCCTCAGCGAGCTGCCGGCGGCCCGGGCGCAGCTGCAGGCGCTGAGCCGCAAGCCGGTGCAGGCCAGCCCCTGGCTGGGCGGCTACCTGTTCTATCCCTGGCGCATCCCCTGCAGCCCGCCGCGCGGCGCCGCGGCGCAGCACCTGCGGGGAAGCTGGGTGCGCCGGCATGACTGGCCGGCCTGGCAGGCGGCGCACCCGGGCGTCTGGCAGCCGCTGCCGCGCATGGCCTGGCTGGCACCGGCGGAGTGCACGGCGGACGAATGCTGGGACGAGCCGCGCCTGAGCACCTGGCTGGCCGAGCTGCCAGCCGACGCCGCGCCGCGCATGCTGGTCCGGCTGCAGCCCGCCGATGGCGGACGCTGGCAGGAGCAGGCGCGGATCTTCCTGGTGGACGACCACTGGCCGCAGGCGGCCGGCAGCAGCGCTCAGGCCTGAGCGGCCAGCTCGTGCAAACGGGCGTCGAGGGCCCGACGTCCCTGCAGGCCGCCGCTGTGCACGGCGACGACGCGGCTGCCGCGGGCGATCGCGCCCTGCGCGACCGCCTCCTGCAGCGCCAGCAGCAGCTTGCCGGTGTACAGCGGCTCGAGCGGCACGCCGGTCTCGGCCTCGAACGTCAGGATGAAGCGCGCCAACTCGGCATCGAGGCGAGCGAAACCACCGCGGCTGGCGTCCACCAGCCGGTAGCCCTGCCCCGCCGCTCGGCCGGCAGCGCCCAGCAGGCGCGCCACCGCTTCGGGAACGCCATGGTCGGCCGGCAGCGCCAGGCAGCCGACCAGCGGGTGCCGGCCAGCCTCGCCGAGCACCAGCCCGGCCAGGGTGGTGCCGCTGCCGGCGGCGGCCCACAGCTCGTGGTAGTCGTCCCAGCCCAGCGCGGCCAGGCCATCGGCGATCATCTCCACCAGGCCGGCGCAGGACTGCGCCGCGGCCAGGCTCAGGCCGCCCTCGGCCACCGCCAGGAAAGCAGGATAGCGCTCCCGCCAGGGCTCCCAGAACCCCGGGCTATGGCGTTCGCGGTAACCGCCATAGCCCAGCCAGTGCAGCTGCATGCCGAAGCCCTGCAGGTCGCGGACGGTCGGGGTGTCCTGGGCATGCCCGCGCAGCAGGCCGACGGTGGCGAAGCCGAAACGCGCGCCGGCGGCCGCCAGGGCATGCAGGTGGTTGGAGTGGGCGCCACCGAGGCTGATCAGCCCCGGCGCGCCCAGGCGGCGGGCCTCGGCGAGGTGCGGGGCGAGCTTGTACCACTTGTTGCCGCTGATCAGCGGATCGATCCGGTCCAGGCGCAGCAGCGCCAGCTCCACGCCGGCGCGCGCCAGCCAGCTGCAGCGCACCGCCTGCAGGGAGGGCCGTCGCGGCCAGTCACGATGCGCCATCAGTCGCCATGGATGCGCGAGCGAACCCTCACGCCATGACGGGCACAGCAGTCCGACTCGCCGGCGACGAACCGACTGGGCGTCTCGACGCGGTCGATCGGCATGCCGCAACGACTGCCCCCAGGCAGCTCGGCAGTGCAGGCCGGCTGCTGGTAGTGCTCGAGCCACTGGCGGTACTGCGCCTCGCTGACGAAGCACTTGGCGGCGACATAGGCCAGGGGATTGCCCTGATAGGCGGCCAAGTCCTGCAGCGGCAGGGTCAGGTGGCCGGCGCCCGGGTGGTAGGCGACGAACACCACGCCCAGCGCTGCCAGGCGCTCCAGCGTCTGCTCGCCGCCCTCGCCGGCCAGGCGGTCGCGCTCCTCGGTGAGGCGCGCCAGCTCGCTGCGCAGACGCGCCGACTCCGCGGCCTGGGCGGCCAGTCGGGCATCCTGGCGCACCAGGCGCTCCTGATACTCGAGCACCGCCGCACCGATGCGCGCCGCGGCCTCCTGCTCGAACTGGGCTCGCAGCGTCTCGAGATCGCTGCGCCCGCTCCGTGCCAGCGTGGTGAGCTGGCGCTCCATGTCCTGCCGCACCTGCTGGAAGCTGGCGGCCTGGGCAGTCAGGCGCTCCTTGAGCGCCTCGTTGCGCTGAGCCTGCTCGCCCAGCGCCTGCCTGAGCTCGAGCAGGCGCTGCTGCAGGGCCTGCTCGCGCTGCTCCGCCTGCAGGCGCAGCCGGGCGCGCTCCTCCTCGTGCTGCTGGGACAGGCTGACGATGCGCAGGCGCTGCTGACGCAGCAGCTGGGCCGCCTTGAGACGCTGCTCGCGCTCGAGCTGCTCGGCCTTGCGGGCAGCCTCGAGGGCGCGCGCCTGTTCCTCCGCGTCAGGGACGAACCACTTGTGCTCCGGCGCCATGTGCAGCTTTTCCGGCTCCACTGCGGCCGCCGAATCGTCCTCGACCAGCACGCCGAGATTGTTGCGCTTGGCGGCGTCGCGGATCAGCAGCAGATCGTTCTGCGTCGGTGACAGACCGGGATCCCACAGGTGCATCTGGTGCCAGGACACCGGGCACTGGCTGCGACAGGCCAGGCGAATCGGCCCGGCCCCCAGGTCGGGCCCGCTGCCGGTACGGTCGGCCAGATGGCGCAGGGGAATGTTCCAGCCACGGTCGGCCTCGCCGTGGTCGCCAAAGTCGATGTAGAAGCACACCACCGCCTTGACCAACAGTCGCGGGTTGATCAGCACGAAGGCTGCCCGCATCTGCTGATCGGCAAACGCCGGCAGGTTGACCACGCCATCGAGCAGGGCTTCGAATTCCGGGTAGAGCATTTCCTTGCAGACGCCGCGTTCATTGAAGAACATCACGGCCTCTACGATCTGCGGCTTTTTCTGCAAGCTCATCGAGCTCCCTCGCACACGCATCCACGTCCAGCGTCCTGCCGGACCGAGATCATTTATCAGCATCTGGCGCATGTACACTGCATGACGCCTGCATCAGCGGCCAAAGTCTAGGAGAAAGCCCCCCCCCGCAATGTGAAGGGGTTGGCAGGCCATCGGACCGCCGACAGCCGGTAGGCGAAGCAGCGGCCAAACTGTGACCTGGTAGCCGGGCCGTCTGGCCGGCGGGTAAGCGCGGACCCGCCAGCTCTCGTCGACCGGGGTCGCGAGCCTGGAGGCTGGTGCGTGGGATTGGGTGAGGCGATCACCGATCGCCGGCCCGGCACCCTGCGGCACCAGGCAACGCCGGCTCGAAACCGGCAACCCCGGGTGATCCCGGGAGTGTCGCCGCGACGGGCGACGGCAGCCCTTACAGTTCGGTGGCGTCGTCCGCCGGTTCCGGCACATCCCGCTCGGCTGCCTGCAGCTCCAGCAGTTCTTCCTGATAATCGTCCATAACGGTCTCTCTTCTTGTCTGACTTCATGTGGTCCAACCTCTGACCACAAGTATCAGCCTAAAGATCCCGAATGACGAAAGCATGAATGTTGCAGAAAGTGAAAAGCCCCTCGAGATTGCTCTCGAGGGGCTTTCGATATGGCGCAGTGGACGGGACTCGAACCCGCGACCCCCGGCGTGACAGGCCGGTATTCTAACCGACTGAACTACCACTGCGCGTCGGCTGGACTTGCGTCCGGTACAACTTGGTGAAGCGTCTGAGCGAAGAGCCATCTGGCTTCTGCGATCTCGAACCCGCTGCAAAGGCGAATCCGGAAATAATGGCGCAGTGGACGGGACTCGAACCCGCGACCCCCGGCGTGACAGGCCGGTATTCTAACCGACTGAACTACCACTGCGCGTCGGCCGGACTTGCGTCCGAATACTTCATTGCGTGACAAGGTTTGGTGGCTGATGACGGGATCGAACCGCCGACCCCCTGCGTGTGATGCAGGTGCTCTCCCAGCTGAGCTAATCAGCCATTTGCCTTGCGACGGGGGCGAACTTTACGCAGGTAGCGGAGCTAAGTCAACAGCCCACAAGGATTTTTTTCGTTTTTCGGTTTCCCAGCGCCCTTCACGCCGGGTAGATCATGCGCCGGGTCATGCCGCCGTCGACGACGAACTCCTGGCCAGTGACGAAGCCCGCCTCGGGCGACAGCAGCCAGGCCACCAGCGCCGCCACATCCTCCACCGTGCCGACGCGGCCGGCCGGATGCTGGGCATGGTCGGCCGCGCTCAGCGGAGCGGCGCGCTGCGCCGAGGGATCACGGGCGTCGATCCAGCCCGGGCTGACCACGTTGACGCGGATCTCCGGGCCGAGGCTGACCGCCAGCGCGTGGGTCAGCGCCAGCAGGCCGCCCTTGCTCGCCGCGTAGGCCTCGCTGTCCGGCTCGGACTGGTGGGCGCGGGTCGAGGCAATGTTGACGATCGCCCCGCCGCTGGCGCGCAGGTAGGGCGCGCAGGCCCTGGCCAGCAGCATGGCGCCGCTCAGGTTGACCGCCAGCACGCGGTTCCAGTGCGCCAGCGACAGGCTCTCCAACGGCGGATTGTGCGCCTCGGCCAGCGCCGCGTTGCAGACCAGCGCATCGAGGCGGCCAAACTGACCGATCAGCTCGGCGACGCCGAGCGCCACCTGCTGCTCGTCGGCGACGTCCATGCGCACGAACCAGGCCTGCTCGCCCAGTGCACGGGCCACCTGGGCACCGCGCGCGCGGTCGACGTCGGCGAGCACCACCTGCCAGCCCTCGGCGATCAGCCAGGCGGCGCAGCCCAGGCCGATGCCGCGGGCGGCTCCGGTGACCAGCGCCACCGGACGCATTCCTTCCGCCCGCCGCTCCATCACAGCGCCGCCAGACCGCGAGCCAGGTCGGCCTTGATGTCCTCGAGGTCCTCCAGCCCCACCGCGACACGGATCAGGCTGTCGCCGATCCCCGCCGCCGCACGCGCCTCGGGACTCAGGCGACCGTGCGAGGTGCTGGCCGGATGGGCGATGGTGGTCTTGGTGTCACCGAGGTTGGTGGTGATCGAGATCATCCGCGTGGCGTCGATGACCTTCCAGGCCGCCGCCTTGTCACCCCTGACCTCGAAGCTGACCACCGCACCGAAGCCGCTCTGCTGGCGCCTGGCCAGCTCGTGCTGCGGATGACTGGGCAGACCGGCGTAATAGACCCGCGCCACCTGGGGCTGCTGCTCCAGCCACTCGGCCAGCGCCTGGGCGCTGGCGCAATGGGCCAGCATGCGCACCTTGAGGGTTTCCAGGCCCTTGAGGAACAGCCAGGCGTTGAACGGGCTAAGGGTCGGCCCCGCGGTGCGCAGGAAGCCGACCACCTCCTGCATGTGCCTGGCGCTGCCGGCCACCACGCCGCCCAGGCAGCGGCCCTGGCCGTCGATATACTTGGTAGCCGAGTGGATGACGATGTCGGCGCCGAGGGCCAGCGGCTTCTGCAGCACCGGGGTGCAGAAACAGTTGTCCACCGCCAGCAGGGCCCCCTTGCGATGGGCGATTTCGGCCAGGGCGGCGATGTCGACCAGCTCGGCCAGCGGGTTGGACGGCGACTCGACGATGAACAGCCTGGTGTTGGGCTTGCAGGCGGCGGCCCAGGCGTCCAGGTCGGCCAGCGGCGGGTAGTCCACCTCGACGCCGAAGCGCTTGAAGTACTTGTCGAACAGGCTGATGGTCGAGCCGAACACGCTGCGCGATACCAGCACGTGGTCGCCGGCGCTGCACAGGCTCATCACCAGGGCGAGGATCGCGCCCATCCCGGAAGCGGCGGCGACCGCCTGCTCGGCGCCTTCCAGGGCGGCGATGCGCTCCTCGAAGGTGCGCACGGTGGGGTTGGTGTAGCGGGAGTAGACGTTGCCGGGCTGCTCGCCGGCGAAGCGCGCGGCGGCGTCGGCGGCGCTGCGGAACACGTAGCTGGAGGTCATGAACAGGGCTTCGCCGTGCTCACCCTCGGGACTGCGATGCTGGCCGGCGCGCACCGCCAGGGTATCGAAGCCGGCACCCTCCAGATCGCTGTCCAGCCTTCCGACCTGCCATTCTTGCGTCATTGAACCTTCTCCTCGGCGCGGCAGGAAGGCTCTCGGAATGGCCGGCACTGCCGCCGGTTGTGCGGGTGGCGGCGCCCGGTGGGCGCCGCCCGGGGTATTCAGTTGTTGTGCAGGTCGATGATCGCGCCCGGTGCGCCGCCCTTGGCCTTGGCCAGGTCGTTGCGCGCCTGCTCGATACGATCCAGGTAGGCCTCGTTGACGTCGCCGGTGACGTACTGGCCGTCGAACACTGCGCTGTCGAACTGCTCGATCTTGATCTTGCCGCCGCCGACCGCTTCCTTGAGATCGTCGAGATCCTGGTAGACCAGCCAGTCGGTACCGATCAGCTCGGCCACTTCCTCGGTCGTGCGGCCGTGGGCGATCAGTTCGTGGGCGCTCGGCATGTCGATGCCGTAGACGTTGGGGTAGCGCACCGCCGGCGCCGCCGAACAGAAGTAGACGTTCTTCGCGCCGGCATCGCGGGCCATCTGGATGATCTGCTTGCAGGTGGTGCCGCGTACGATGGAGTCGTCGACCAGCATCACGTTCTTGCCACGGAACTCCAGGTCGATGGCGTTGAGCTTCTGTCGCACCGACTTCTTGCGCGCCGCCTGGCCGGGCATGATGAAGGTACGGCCGATGTAGCGGTTCTTGACGAAGCCCTCGCGGAACTTCACGCCCAGCCTGTTGGCCAGCTCCAGCGCGGAAGTGCGGCTGGTGTCGGGAATCGGGATGATCACGTCGATGTCGTGGTCGGGGCGCTCGCGCAGGATCTTCTCGGCCAGCTTCTCGCCCATGCGCAGGCGCGCCTTGTACACCGACACGCCATCCATGATCGAGTCGGGACGGGCCAGGTAGACGTACTCGAACAGGCACGGCGAGAGCTGCGGGTTCGCCGCGCACTGGCGGGTCTGCAGCTGGCCCTCGGGAGTGATGTACACCGCCTCGCCCGGCGCCAGGTCGCGGATCAGGGTGAAACCGAGCACGTCGAGGGCGACGCTCTCGGAGGCGATCATGTACTCGACGCCCTCGTCGGTGTGACGCTGGCCGAACACCACCGGGCGGATGCCGTGGGGATCGCGGAAGCCGACGATGCCGTAGCCGGTGATCATCGCCACCACGCCGTAGCCACCGCGGCAGCGCTGGTGCACCCCGGCCACCGCGGCGAAGATGTCGTCGGCGGTGGGCTGCAGCTTGTTGCGCACGGCCAGCTCGTGGGCGAACACGTTGAGCAGCACTTCCGAGTCGGAGTTGGTGTTGATGTGGCGCAGGTCGGACTCGTAGATCTCGCGCGACAGCTGGTCGACGTTGGTCAGGTTGCCGTTGTGCGCCAGGGTGATGCCGTAGGGCGAGTTGACGTAGAACGGCTGCGCCTCGGCCGAGCTGGAGCTGCCGGCGGTCGGGTAGCGCACGTGGCCGATGCCGATGTTGCCGATCAGGCGCTGCATGTGCCGGGTGTGGAACACGTCGCGCACCAGACCGTTGTCCTTGCGCAGGAACAGGCGACCGTCATGGCTGGTCACGATGCCGGCAGCGTCCTGGCCGCGGTGCTGAAGAACCGTAAGGGCGTCGTAGAGCGCCTGATTGACGTTCGACTTACCCACAATACCAACGATGCCACACATGTGACGCAACCCCTACAAAGTCAGGCTAGAGCGGAAAGGCCGCGCGACCGGGAAGGCCGACGGCGGAAGACGACTGCTGGAAGAGCCCGAGCACCAGATCCTTCGACCAGTCGGCAATCATCAGAAATTCGGGCAGCAGCGCCGACTGCTGCCACCAGGGATCCTGCTGCACCGGCGCCAGGCTGAGCAGGCCCACCACGATCACCACCAGCAGCACGCCACGGGCCACGCCGAAGACCATGCCGAGCAGGCGGTCGGTGCCGGTCAGGCCGGTGGCCTGCACCAGCAGGCCGAACAGGTGGGTGACCAGCGCGCCGATCATCAGGGTGACCACGAAGAGGATCGCGCCGGCGGCGATCACCCGTGCCGACGGCAGCTCGATGTAGGGGGCAAGGTGCCCGGCCAGGGCGCCACCGTACAGCCAGGCCACCACACTGGCACCCAGCCAGCCGAACAGCGAAAGGGCCTCGCGAACGAATCCGCGGGTCAGGCTGATCAGCCCGGAAATGGCGATCAGCGCGATGATGGACCAGTCGACCCAGGTGAATGACACAATGCTGCTCACTGGCGAAATGCGGAAAATAGAGCGGCAATTCTAACAGAGCGCAGGCCGGCGAGTCAGCCGCGATTGCGTTCAGCGCCGTTCGGGCTGGAAGCGCACCACGATCGGACTCAGGCGGTGCTGACGGGCGATCTGCTCGCGCATCCGCTCGGCATCCCCGCGCTCGAGCAGCGGACCGACGAATACCCGGTTCATCCCGTCCGCCGAGCGGATGTAGGCATCGAGCCCCTGACTGCGCAGCTTCTGCTGCAGCTCCTCCGCGCCGGCACGGCTGGACAGGCTGGCCAGCTGCACCGCCCAGCTGACCGGCACGCCGTCGGCATCGAGGCGGGCGGGCGGTGGGGATGACTCAGCGACAGGTGCAGGAGCAGGAGTCTGCGCCACGGGTGGTGCCGGGACGGCGTCCCCGACAGGCGGAGCGGCAGGCGCCACGGCCGCCTCATCCGCCAGGGGCGCGACGACCTGTGGCTCCGGCACGACGACCGGCTCCGGCGTCGCCGTCATCGCCGACGGCATTTCCGGCATCGGCGGCGCCTCGACACGCACGCGGCGCTGCTCGTCCTCACGGTTGAACAGCATGGGCAGGAACACCACTACCAGCGCCAGCAGCACGGCGGCCCCGACAATCCGTTGTTTCAGTCTCCGGTCCAGCATGGCCATCGGCTGCCTCTCCGCTTATCCCTGATGGGGCTGCTGGTCGCTGCCGAGCTGTTCCAGCCAGTGCAGGGCCTCGGCCACGCTGTAGAAGGAACCGAACACCAGGACCTCGTCGTCCTCGCCGGCCAACTCAAGCTGCGACTCGAGGGCCGCAGCCAGCGAAGCACAGGCGCAGGCGCTGGCGCCGCGCGCCGCGAGAGCGGCCTGCAGTTCCGCGGCACTGCGGCTGCGCGGGGTCGGCAGCGGCGCCACGGCCCAGTGAGCGATCTGCCCCAGCAACGGCTCGAGCACGCCGGCCAGATCCTTGTCGGCCAGCAAACCGAACACGGCCAGGCGACGCCCGGCCAGGGGATGCAGGGCCAGGCGCGCGGCCAGGTACTCGGCGGCATGCGGATTGTGGCCGACATCCAGCAGCAGGTTCAGCGTCCTTCCCCGCCAGCATAGCCGACGGCGCTCCAGGCGGCCGCTGACGCGGGTCTCGCGCAGCGCCTCGACCAGCGTCCCAGGCTGCCAGGGCAAGCCCAGCAGGACGAAGGCCTGCAGGGCCAGGGCGGCATTCTCCATCGGCAGATCGAGCAGCGGCAGGTCGTTGAGTTCCAGCGGCTGACCGGACGGATCCTGGCCACGCCAGTGCCAGCCCGTTTCGCCGAGCGCCAGGTCGAAGTCGCGTCCGCGCAGACGCAGCGGGCAGCCCAGCTCGCGGGCGCGCGCCAGCAGCACCGGGGGCGGATCCAGGTCACCACAGGCGACCGGCTTGCCGGCACGGAAGATCCCGGCCTTCTCCACCGCCACACTGTCGCGGCTGTCGCCCAGCCACTCGACATGGTCGACACCGATGCTGGTGACCACCGCCAGGTCGGCATCGACCAGGTTCACCGCATCCAGGCGACCGCCCAGACCGACCTCGAGCACCACCGCATCCAGCGCCGCGCGCTCGAACAGCCAGAAGGCCGCCAGGGTGCCCATCTCGAAATAGGTCAGCGACGTTTCGCCCCGCGCCGCCTCGACAGCGGCGAAAGCGGCGCAGAGCGCCTCGTCGCTGGCTTCGCCGTCCGGCAACTGCACCCGCTCGTTGTAGCGCAGCAGGTGCGGCGAGCTGTACACGCCGACACGCAGCCCGCTGGCGCGCAGCAGGCTGGCGAGGAAGGCACAGGTCGAACCCTTGCCGTTGGTGCCGGTGACGGTGATCACCCGCGGCGCCGGGCGGCCGAGACCGAGGCGCTCGAGCACTGTGCGAGCGCGCTCCAGGCCCATGTCGATCGACACGGGATGCAACTGCTCCAGGTAGCTCAGCCAGTCGGCGAGGCTGCGACTCATGCGCTGAGCGGCTCCGCGACCGGGGTCGGCTGGTGGGTCAGCTGGGCCAGCAGGCGGGCCAGGCGCGGACGCAGCTCGGCGCGATGGACGATCATGTCGATGGCGCCGTGATCGAGGAGGAACTCGCTGCGCTGGAAGCCTTCCGGCAGCTTCTCGCGCACGGTCTGCTCGATCACCCGCGGGCCGGCGAAACCGATCAGCGCCTTGGGCTCGGCGACGTTGACGTCACCGAGCATGGCCAGGCTGGCCGACACACCACCGTATACCGGATCGGTCAGCACGGAAACGAAGGGGATGCCCTCCTCGCGCAGACGGGCGATCACCGCCGAGGTCTTGGCCATCTGCATCAGCGAGATCAGCGCTTCCTGCATGCGCGCGCCGCCGGAGGCGGAGAAGCAGATCAGCGGGCAGCGCTTCTCCAGGGCGACGTTGGCGGCGCGCACGAAGCGCTCGCCGACGATCGAGCCCATGGAGCCGCCCATGAAGGAGAACTCGAAGGCGCAGGCGACCACCGCCAGGCCCTGCAGGGTGCCGCTCATGGCGACCAGCGCGTCCTTCTCGCCGGTATCCTTCTGCGCGGCGCTCAGGCGGTCCTTGTACTTCTTGCTGTCACGGAACTTCAGGCGGTCCACCGGCTCCAGCTCGGCGCCGATCTCCTCGCGGCCTTCGGCATCGAGGAAGAAGCCCAGACGGGTACGCGCGTTGATGCGCATGTGGTGATCGCACTTGGGGCAGACATCCAGGGTCTTTTCCAGCTCCGGACGGTAGAGCACCGTGTCGCAGGACGGGCACTTGTGCCACAGGCCCTCGGGCACCGTGCTTTTCTTCACCTCGGAACGCATGATCGAGGGAATCAGTTTGTCTACCAGCCAGTTGCTCATGCTCTGTTCTCCGTAGGCCCGGACTGGCGCGCACCGGGTGCGCGCACAGCTCCTCGAGCAGATTCACGTTGGGACCACGATCCGACACGGCTCGCCCGGCAGCCCTGCTGCCCGCACGACGACGCCCGCATCGCTCGCGACCATGGTGCGCGCGGCCGCCGCAGCGGCCATCACGCGATAAATTCAGCACCGACAGGTCCAGCCCTGCGGCGATCTCAGGCTAATGGACGGCGCGCCGGTGGCGACCGTCACATGGCCGACGTCAACTGCCGCGCACCGCCGCGACGAAGGCCCGCACCCTGGCGGCATCCTTGACACCCTTGCTCGCCTCCACCCCGCCGCTCACGTCCACCGCCCACGGACGCACCTGGCGGATCGCCGTCGCGACGTTCTCCGGCGTCAGGCCGCCGGCGAGGATGAGCGGACAGCCGGGCTCCTCCGGCACCAGCGACCAGTCGAAGGCTTCGCCGGTACCGCCCGGCACGCCGGGGACGAAGGTATCCAGCAGGATGCCGGCGGCCTCGGGATATTCGGCGCAGCGCGCGCGGATGTCCTCTCCCGGACGCACGCGCAGGGCCTTGATGTAGGGGCGGTGGTAGCCGGCGCAGTCGGCCGCCGTCTCGTCGCCGTGGAACTGCAGGAGATCCAGCGGCACCGCGCCGAGGATCTCGTTCAGCTCGCAGCGCGAGGCGTTGACGAACAGGCCGACGGTGGTGACGAAGGGCGGCAGCGCCGCCACTATCTCCCGAGCGCGGTGCACGTCGACCGCCCGCGGACTCTTCGCGTAGAACACCAGACCGATGGCATCGGCGCCGGCCTCGGCCGCCACCAGGGCATCCTCGACGCGGGTAATCCCGCAGATCTTGCTGCGAACCACTGACAACGGGACACCCTCCGGCAGACAAAGTCTGCGATAGTAGCAAATGCCCCGGACAGCGTCAGCCTGCCTGGCGACTCGGGTTCAGGACTCCAGCGCGGAAAGGAAATGCGGGCCCAGGTAGCGCTGCGGCAACTGGAACTCGTCCGGGTACTCCACCTGCACGAGATACAGCCCGTAGGGATGGGCGGTCACTCCGCCGCTGCGGCGATCGCGCGCGGCGAGGATTTCCGCCACCCACTGCGGCTCGCGCTCGCCGGCGCCGATGGCCATCAGCACCCCGGCGATGTTGCGCACCATGTGGTGGAGGAAGGCGTTGGCGCGCACGTCCAGCACGATGAAGCGGCCATGTTCGATCACCTCCAGATGATGGATGGTCTTGATCGGCGACTTGGCCTGGCACTGCACGGCACGGAACGAGGTGAAGTCATGAGTGCCGACCAGCGCGCGGGCAGCGGCACGCATGCGCGCCACCTCCAGCGGACGGTGGTTCCAGGTGATCTCCTCGGCCAGGTGCGCCGGACGCACCGGGTCGTTGTAGATCACGTAGCGGTAGCGACGCGCCACGGCGGAGAAGCGCGCGTGGAAGTGCGCCGGCATCGGCTGCGCCCAGGTCACGCTGATGTCGCCCGGCAGGTTGGCATTGGTACCCATGATCCAGGCCTTGAGCGGACGCTCGACGCCGGTATCGAAGTGCACCACCTGTCCGCTGGCGTGCACCGCTGCGTCGGTACGCCCGGCACAGATGATCGACACCGGCTCGGCAGCCACCTTGGACAGCGCCTTCTCCAGCGCCTCCTGCACCGAGGGAACCCCGGCCTCCTGGCGTTGCCAGCCGCGATAGCGCGCCCCCTTGTACTCGACGCCGAGGGCAATCCTGGAAACGCCAGCGGCAGCCGTCTCGGCTGCCGCTGGTACTGCAATGTCTGCGAACGTCATGCTCAGGCGATGCGCCCCATCATCTCGCGCGCTTCCTGCTGCTGGCCGGCATTGCCCTCCTTGAGCACCTCGTCGAGGATGTCGCGGGCGCCATCGGCATCCCCCATGTCGATGTAGGCGCGGGCCAGCTCCAGCTTGGTCGCGGTCTCGTCGGTATCGGCGAGGAAGTTGAAGTCCTCGTTGCCGGTCAGCTCCGGCACCGCAGCCACTTCCGCCACGTCGAACGACGGCAGCTCGGCGCCGGCAGCCGGCTCGGTGACTCCGGACTGGGCGAGGAACTCGTCGAACGCGGCATCCAGATCATGCTCCACCCCGCTGCTCGCTCCCAGCGCCTGCAGCTCGAGTTCCAGTTCGTCCAGTCCCTCCAGGCTGGCGGTTGCCGGCACCACGCCCGGCTCCCCCTCCTCGGGATCGGCCAACTCCAGGCCGGCCAGATCCAGCAGGAGTTCGTCCTCGCCGCTCACGGCGACGCTGTCGGTGGCCGGCTCAGCTACGCCAGCCTGCGGTGCGTCGGCCTCGGCCAGCAGGAACGAGTCGTCCAGCCCCAGCTGATCCAGCTCGGCGAGCAGGCTCTCGTCGTCCCCACCGGCGACCGGCGACTGCGGCTCGGCCGCCAGCAGCGCATCGTCCAGGCCCAGTTGATCCAGTTCGGCGAACAGCGCCTCGTCGCTCGACTCGACGACTGCCGGCGCCGGCTCGGAAGCCAGCAGCGTATCGTCCAGACCCAGTTGATCCAGCTCGGCGAACAGCGCCTCGTCACCCAGCTCGGTGACTGCCGGTGCCGGCTCATCCGCCAGCAGCGTATCGTCCAGACCCAGCTGATCCAGTTCGGCGAACAGATCCTCGTCGCTCTGCGCGGCACCAGGGGCGCGGGCGCCCTCCTCGGCCTGCAGGGTTTCACCCAGCCCGAAGTCAACGTCTGCAGCCGCAGGCGGCAGCTCGATGGCATCCAGCTGCAGGTCGAAGTCCAGAGCGTCCGGCTCGGTCAGCCCCTCGCTGGCGACCACATCCGACTTCGCCGGCTCGAGCCCCAGCAGATCGTCGCCCAAGCCCTCCAGGGTCAGCTCGTCCAGCCCCTGGCCAGCCTCGACGGCGGCCTGCGGGCTGGCCGCCAGCTCGCGCTCGAGTTCGGCCTCCAGATCGTCGAGACTGAGGTCGAAGTCGCCGACCGGCTCGCTCGCTGCGCCCGCCTGCTGCGCTGCGCTCGGCGCCAGGTCGTCGAGGGTGAGGTCGTCGAGGGAGAACTCCTCGTCCTGCCGGGCAGCGACCTTGTCATCGCCAGCGCCGGCCGAGAAATCGAAAGCATCCGCCGCCGCGGCCGCGCCGATGCCGATGGCGGCAGCGCTGGCGAGGATCTGCGGATAGCGGGCACGCAGCTGATCGATCTGCGGCTGGGCGCCGCCAATCTCGCCCAGCTCGGCCTCCTGACGGACGAAACCTTCACGGTCGCCCATCTCGGCGCAGACTTCCATCAGCTTGAGGCGCAGATCGGCGCGCTGCGGCTCCTCGTTGATGGCGTTGCGCAGCAACTCGGCGGCCTGGGTGAAGCGACCGTAGGTGCTGTACATCTCTGCCTCGCCCAGCGGGTCGGAGCCCTTCAGCGACGGCATGGGCGCCCCCGGCGCACGCTCGTCGGCCAGCGGCTCGCCCAAGTCCGGGACGTCGACCGGAGCGACCGCCGCTGCGGACGATGCCCCCGGATCGGTGAACAGCTCGCCCTGCGCATCGTCGCTCGGCTTCTGCGCCTTGCGCCGGGCATTGATCATCAGACCCAGGCCGGCCAGCAGAGCCAGGGCGCCGCCTCCAGCGGCCAGCAGCAGCGGGTCGGCCAGCACCTCGTCGAGCAGGCTCGGCTCGTACGCCGGCTCGGCCTCGACCGGCAGGGCGGCCGGCTTGACCGGAGCAGGCTCGGGCGCTTCGGCAACCGGAGCCGGTGCGGGCTGCTCGCTTGCAGCCGGAGCGGGCTCAGCCGCCGCGGGTTCGGCAGCGACCGGCGCCGCAGCGGCCTCGACCGGCTTGGCGCCGGCTTCAGCCTCGGCGCCGGCCTCGGACTCCGGCCTGGTATCGGCCGCCGGCTGCTCCGCAATCGCAGGCTGCGCTTCGGCTGCGACCTGCGGCTTGCCGTCGGCAGCAGCTTCGACCTTGCCTTCGGCCGTCGGCTGGGGCGCTGCGGCAGCCACCGCAGCCTCGGCGCCAGCAACGCCGGCAGCCGCGACCGGCGCCGCGGCCTCGCTCGCCAAGCCGCCCTGCAGCTTGGCCAGTTGTTCGTTCTTCAGCTCGATCAGGCGCTGCAGCTTGTCCAGCTGGCTCTGCAGGTCGCCGAGGCGCTCCTTGAGCTCCTGGTTCTCGCGCTGGGTGGTCGCCAGGCTTTCCTGGTTGACCGCCAGCTTGTCGGCCAGCGCCTTGCTGTCGGCGGCGGCGCCGTTGTCGCTGCCGCTGGTCGACTTGCCGGCAGCGGCGGACACCAGACGCAGATTGTCCTCGACCGGCGCCTGGGCCGGTGCGTTGCCGGCCTGGCTGCGGCGGGTGGCGTCGAGCTGGCGGGCGGTCGCCACCGGCTGGACCACGCGTCCCTCGCGCCAGGCACTGTTCTGCGCCTGCACCTGGGCCAGGGCATCGGCCTGGCTGCGGCTGCGCACCTGCGCTTCGGTCGGCAGGCGCAGCACCTGGCCGCTCTTCAGGCGATTGATGTTGCCATCGAAGAAGGCATCCGGATTGAGCTCCTGGATCGCCAGCATGGTCTGGTGTACCGACACGGCATTGCTCGGCCGGGCACGCTCGGCGATCTGCCAGAGGGTATCGTCGCGGCCGACGCGGTACTGGCCATCGCGCAGCGAATCCCGGGCGAGGCCCGGCGCCGGGGCGACGGGAGCCTCGGCCTGCGGCGCAGGCAGCGGCGCCCGTTCGGACAGTTGCGGAACGGCAGGCGCGATCGGGGCGGCCTGGGGCAGGCGCGGGGTGGCAGCGGCCGCAGTCTGCGGCGAGTACAGCGGCGGATCGAGCAGTACGGTGTATTCGCGCAGCAGGCGACCGTTGGGCCACAGCACCTCGACCAGGAAGTTCAGGTAGGGCTCGCGCACCGGCTTGCTGGAAGTCACGCGGATCACGCTCTTGCCGTTGGGCTTGAGCACCGGGGTGAACTTGAGGTCGGTCAGGAAGTACGGGCGGTCGACGCCGACCTTGTTGAATTCCTCGACGGCGGCGAGCGCCGGGATCACTTCGCCGGTGCCCAGGTCACGCACCTCGAGCAGTTCGATCTCGGCATCCAGTGGCTGGTTCAGGGCGGACTTCAGCGAGATCTCGCCCAACCCCAACGCGTGCGCCATGCCGGAGGTCAGCGCCGAAGCGGCGGCAATTGCTAGCACCAGTTTGCGTACCCGAACCATAGCGTGTAATCCCTTGTTTCTTCTGTCTCGCCGAGCGAGTGGCGGCACGCCGGAGCCCCGCGGCCGGTGTATGCGGGGCCTCGGGACATGCGCGACCAGGATGGACAAAGCCGACCGAAATGTCGGGCCAGTATCTTTTACAGGGTGTGTTTAAGCAACAACTCGGCCAGCCGTACGGCATTGAGCGCCGAACCTTTTCGCACGTTATCTGATGCAATCCACAAATTGAGTTCGCACGGATCCAGCTGCCCCGCACGCAGCCGGCCGACATAGACCAGGTCCTGGCCCAGGGCATCGCCCACGGCGGTGGGATAGTCGCCCTGCTCGACCAGCTCGAGTTCCTCGGCATCGTCCAGGCAGTGGCGCACCACGGCCAGGTCGACCGGCTCGGCGCACAGCAGGCTGACCGCCAGGCTGTCGCCGAAGAACACCGGCGCCTGCACGCAGGTCGCCGCCACCGGCAGCGTCGGCTCGCCGAGCACCTCGCCCAGCTCGCCGGCCAGGCGGCGCTCGTCGCGGGCGTGGCCGTCGGGCAGCTCGGCGCTGGCGCGGGCCAGCAGGTTGAAGGCGATCTGCCGGTCGAACAGCTGCGGCTCCACCGGTCGGGCGTTGAGCAGCTGGGCGGTCTGCCGGGCCAGCTCCTCGATGCCGTCGCGGCCGCGGCTGGACACCGCCAGGCAGGCGGTGAGGGTGACCCGGCGCAGCTCGACCACCTGGCGCAGGGTGCCGAGCACGCTGGCCAGCGCCACCACCGCCGGCAGCGGGCTGCGCAGCCAGCGCGCGGACTCGGCCTGCTGCGGATTGACTTCGGCCACCACGCAGGGCGCCCGCTGCAGGTCCAGCACGCCGGCGAGATCGACCAGCGCGCAGCCGGCGGCCTCGATACGCGCCAGCTGCGCGGCGGGGAGCGGCTCGAGCAGGAACACCAGGGACACGCTGGCGAAATCGAAGCCGTCGGCAGGCTGGACGCGCAGGTTGCGCTCGCGGAACGCCGCGACCTGGCCGGCGGCATCGGCTGCTGCCAGGGCATGCAGGGTGCCGACCGGGAAATCGCGCTCGTCGAGCGCTATCAGCAGCGCCTCGCCGACCAGACCGGTAGCGCCGACCACGGCGATGTCGAAGGATTGATTCATGGGGGACCTCGGAAAAAGGTGTGGCACTTTAGCGAGCCGGGCAGGCGCTGGATAGGCACCAGCGGACTCTAGGGACGACTGGTTGCCAGGCCTTTGACATGAAGCAAAAGACCCGCCGAGGCGGGTCTTCTGTGATCGCGACAGGGGCGCTGGCGTCCTGCCCTCAACGCTCCAGCAGGATGCGCAGCATGCGGCGCAGCGGTTCGGCCGCACCCCACAGCAGCTGGTCGCCGACGGTGAAGGCGCCGAGGTACTGCGAGCCCATGTTGAGCTTGCGCAGGCGGCCGACCGGCACGCTCAGGGTGCCGGTGACGGCAGTCGGGCTCAGCTCGCGCATGCTGATCTCGCGCTGGTTCGGCACCAGCTTGACCCAGGGGTTGTGCTGACTGATCAGGCCCTCGATGTCGGCCAGCGGCACGTCCTTGTTCAGCTTGATGGTCAGCGCCTGGCTGTGGCAGCGCATGGCGCCGATGCGCACACACAGGCCGTCGACCGGGATCGGGCTCTTGTTGCGGCCGAGGATCTTGTTGGTCTCGGCCTGGCCCTTCCACTCCTCGCGGCTCTGGCCGTTGGGCAGCTCCTTGTCGATCCAAGGGATCAGGCTGCCGGCCAGCGGCACGCCGAAGTGGTCGACCGGGAAGTCGGCGCCGCGCTGGGTCTCGGCGACCTTGCGGTCGATGTCGAGGATGGCGCTGGCCGGGTTGGCCAGATCGTCGGCCACCGCGTGGTGGATCGCGCCCATCTGCTTGATCAGCTCGCGCATGTTCTGCGCGCCGGCGCCGGAAGCCGCCTGGTAGGTCATGGCGCTCATCCACTCGACCAGACCGGCCTCGTACAGGCCGCCGAGAGCCATCAGCATCAGGCTGACGGTGCAGTTGCCGCCGATGTAGTTCTTCACCCCGTTGTCCAGCGACTGGTCGATGACCTTACGGTTGACCGGATCGAGGACGATCACCGAGTCATCGTTCATGCGCAGGCTGGAGGCCGCGTCGATCCAGTAGCCCTGCCAGCCGACTTCGCGCAGCTTGGGGAATACTTCGCTGGTGTAGTCGCCACCCTGGCAGGTGAGGATCACGTCGAGGGTCTTCAGTTCGTCGATGCTGTAGGCATCCTTCAGCGGGGCAATATCCTTGCCGATCGACGGACCCTGGCCACCCACGTTGGAGGTGGTGAAGAACACCGGCTCGATCAGGTCGAAATCGCGCTCTTCCAGCATCCGCTGCATGAGCACGGAACCCACCATACCGCGCCAACCGACAAGACCTACACGCTTCATCGCAACTACACCTTTCTCGAAAAAGTGGGGCCGCCCGCGACGGGGCGGCTCCCGGACAGCTTACAGATTCCGCAGCGCGGCGACTACCGCATCGCCCATCTCGCGGGTACCGACCTTCTGGCAGCCTTCCGACCAGATGTCGCCGGTGCGCAGGCCCTGGTCCAGCACGTTGCTGACCGCCTGCTCGATGGCGTTGGCCGCCTCGACCTGGGCGAAGCTGTAGCGCAGCATCATCGACACCGAGAGGATGGTGGCCAGCGGGTTGGCGATGCCCTTGCCGGCGATGTCCGGCGCCGAGCCGTGGCACGGCTCGTACATGCCCTTGTTGTTGGCGTCCAGCGAGGCCGACGGCAGCATGCCGATCGAGCCGGTGAGCATGGAGGCCTCGTCCGACAGGATGTCGCCGAACATGTTGTCGGTGACGATCACGTCGAACTGCTTGGGCGCACGGACCAGCTGCATGGCGGCGTTGTCGACGTACATGTGCGACAGCTCGACCTCCGGATAGTCCTTGGCGACTTCCTCGACCACGGCGCGCCACAGGCGGCTGGACTCCAGCACGTTGGCCTTGTCCACCGAGCACAGCTTCTTGTTGCGCAGCATGGCCATGTCGAAACCGACCTTGGCGATGCGGCGGATCTCGCTCTCGCTGTACGGCAGGGTGTCGAAGGCCATGCGCTCGCCATTCTCCAGCACGCGGCTTTCGCGCGGGCTGCCGAAGTAGATGCCGCCGGTCAGCTCGCGGACGATGAGGATGTCCAGGCCGGCAACGATTTCCGGCTTGAGGGTCGAGGCGCCGGCCAGCTGCGGGTAGAGCAGCGCCGGACGCAGGTTGCCGAACAGGCCCAGCTGCGAGCGGATCTTCAGCAGGCCCATTTCCGGACGCAGCGGACGATCGAGGTTGTCCCACTGCGGGCCGCCGACGGCGCCGAGCAGGATGGCGTCGGCAGCGCGGGCGCGCTCCAGAGTTTCGTCAGCCAGCGGGCTGCCGTACTTCTCGTAGGCGGCGCCGCCCAGCTCGTCGTAGCTCAGCTCGAAGCCCAGCTGGTACTTCTCGTTGGCCAGCTCCAGCACCTTGACCGCTTCGGCGACGATTTCCGGACCGATACCATCACCCGGGAACACCAGAATCTGCTTGCTCATTGCATGTCCTTGTAAAGGTCGAACCGCGGGAGCGAGCTCTGCCCGCTCCCGCCGAAAAGGGGGTTACTTGATCGCGCCGAACAGCCAGGGGCTGCTCTGCTGGTGCTTGGCTTCGAACGCCTTGATCGCCTCGGCATCCTGCAGGGTCAGGCCGATGTCGTCCAGACCGTTGAGCAGGCAGTGCTTGCGGAACGGGTCGATGTCGAAGGACAGCACCTTGCCGTCCGGACGGGTCACGGTCTGTGCGGCCAGGTCGACGGTCAGCTGGTAGCCCTCGCTGGCCTCGCACTGCTGGAACAGCTCGTCCACTTCCACTTCCGGCAGGATGATCGGCAGCAGGCCGTTCTTGAAGCTGTTGTTGAAGAAGATGTCGGCGTAGCTCGGCGCGATGATGGTGCGGAAGCCGTACTCTTCCAGCGCCCAGGGCGCGTGCTCGCGGGAGGAACCGCAGCCGAAGTTCTCGCGGGCCAGCAGCACGCTGGCGCCCTGGTAGCGCGGGAAGTTCAGCACGAAGTCTTGGTTGACCGGACGCTTGCTGCAGTCCTGGTTCGGCTGGCCGACGTCCAGGTAGCGCCACTCGTCGAACAGGTTGGGGCCGAAGCCGGTGCGCTTGATCGACTTGAGAAACTGCTTGGGAATGATCTGGTCGGTGTCGACGTTGGCGCGATCCAGCGGGCAGACCAGGCCGGTGTGTTGGGTAAAGGCTTTCATTCAGGCAATCCTCAGTTCAGCAGCTCGCGCACATCGACGAAGTGACCGGTCACCGCGGCGGCGGCAGCCATGGCCGGACTGACCAGGTGGGTACGGCCACCGGCGCCCTGACGGCCCTCGAAGTTGCGGTTGGAGGTGGAAGCGCAGTGCTCGCCGCTCTCCAGGCGGTCCGGGTTCATCGCCAGGCACATGGAGCAGCCCGGCTCGCGCCACTCGAAGCCGGCCTCGATGAAGATCTTGTCCAGCCCCTCGGCCTCGGCCTGCGCCTTGACCAGGCCGGAGCCCGGCACCACCAGCGCCTGCTTGACGGTGGCGGCGACCTTGCGACCCTTGGCCACCTCGGCGGCGGCGCGCAGGTCCTCGATGCGAGAGTTGGTGCAGGAACCGATGAACACGCGGTCCAGCTTGATGGTGGTGATCGGCTGGTCGGCGGTCAGGCCCATGTACTTGAGCGCGCGGACGATGGAGTCGCGCTTGACCGGGTCGGCCTCATTGGCCGGGTTCGGCACGGTCGCATCGACCGGCAGCACCATTTCCGGCGAGGTGCCCCAGCTGACCTGCGGCTTGATCTCTTCGGCCTTCAGCTCGACCACGGTATCGAAGTGGGCGTCGGCGTCGGAGACCAGGCCCTGCCACTGCGCCACGGCGGCATCCCAGTCGGCGCCCTTGGGCGCGAAGGTGCGGCCTTCGACATAGGCGATGGTCTTCTCGTCCACGGCGACCAGACCGACGCGCGCGCCGGCCTCGATGGCCATGTTGCAGATGGTCATGCGGCCTTCCATCGACAGGTCGCGGATCGCGCTGCCGGCGAATTCCAGGGCATGGCCGTTGCCGCCGGCGGTGCCGATCTTGCCGATGATCGCCAGCACGATGTCCTTGGCGGTGACGCCGGCGGGCAGTTGGCCCTCCACGTTCACCAGCATGTTCTTCATCTTCTTGGCCACCAGGCACTGGGTCGCCAGCACGTGCTCGACCTCGGAGGTGCCGATGCCGTGGGCCAGCGCGCCGAAGGCGCCGTGGGTGGAGGTGTGCGAGTCGCCGCAGACCACGGTCATGCCCGGCAGGGTGGCGCCCTGCTCCGGGCCGACCACGTGGACGATGCCCTGGCGCACGTCGTTCATCTTGAATTCGAGGATGCCGAAGTCGTCGCAGTTCTCGTCGAGGGTCTGCACCTGCAGGCGCGACACCTCGTCGTGGATCGACTCCAGGCCGCCCTGGCGCTCGGCCTTGGTGGTCGGCACGTTGTGGTCCGGGGTGGCGATGTTGGCGTCGACGCGCCACGGCTTGCGGCCGGCCAGGCGCAGGCCCTCGAAGGCCTGCGGCGAGGTCACTTCGTGGAGGATCTGGCGGTCGATGTAGATCAGCGCCGAACCATCGTCGCGCTGCTTGACCAGGTGCATGTCCCAGAGCTTGTCGTAAAGCGTCTTGCCGGCCACGGGGTGTTCCTCATCGGTTGTTGCTGTATGCCCACAGGGCTTGTGCGGTCGATCCTATGGGCTTGCCACCGATGAAGCAAATTCATATTTTTCATGCTTTGGATAACCCGATGGAATCCGAACATGGACCTGGCCAGCCTCGACACCTTCATCGCCATCGCCGAAACCGGCAGCTTCTCGGCCGCCGGCGAGCGCCTGCACCTGACCCAGCCGGCGGTCAGCAAGCGCATCGCCGCGCTGGAGCAGCAGCTGAATGCGCGGCTGTTCGACCGCATCGGCCGCGAGGTCAGCCTGACCGAAGCCGGCCGCGCCCTGCTGCCGCGTGCGCGCCAGGTGCTCGGCGTGCTGGACGACACGCGCCGCGCACTGAGCAATCTCAACGGCGCCATCGGCGGCCGGCTGACCCTGGCCACCAGCCACCACATCGGCCTGCATCGTCTGCCGCCTTTATTGCGCGCCTTTACCCGCGCCCACCCGCAGGTGGCGCTGGACATCCGCTTCCTCGACTCGGAGGTGGCCTATGAAGAGGTGCTGCACGGACGCACCGAGTTGGCGGTGATCACCCTCGCCCCGCATACCGCCGCGCCGGTGCGCGCGGTGCCGGTGTGGGACGATCCGCTGGACTTCGTCGCCGCCCCTGAACACCCTCTGGCCCACGGTGGGCCGGTGACGCTGGCCGAGGTGGCGCAGCATGCGGCGGTATTCCCCGGCGAGAACACCTTCACCCACCATATCGTCCAGGGCCTGTTCGAGCAGGCCGGGCTCAAACCCAACGTGAGCATGAGCACCAACTATCTGGAGACCATCAAGATGCTGGTGTCGATCGGCATCGCCTGGAGCGTGCTGCCGCGCACCATGCTCGACGAGCAGGTGAAGCGCCTGCCGCTGGAAGGCATCCAGCTGAGCCGCCAGCTCGGCTACATCGTGCACACCGAGCGCACCCTGTCCAATGCGGCGCGGGCGTTCATGCAGCTGCTGGATCGCGCGGGAAATCCGTAGGGTGCGCCGCGCGCACCGGGAGCCGACGCCTTGAGCGGTGCGCGCGGCGCACCCTACGCGGGGACGGCCTCGGTGCTGAGCAACTCCCCGGCGCGCAGCCCGAACAACGCATCCAGCCGCGCACAATCGTTGTCACGGCGAATGCTGTCGAACAGCGCCTGCGCCTCGGGATAGCTGCGCGTCAGCATGGCCAGCCACTGCTTGAGCCGCCCCGGCGCGTAGCGCGGCGCCAGCTTCTGCCGTGCCTTGCGCCAGAACAGCTGCAGCAGCGGCTGCAGCTCGCCCCAGCCCAGCAGGGCCGGCTCGCACCCGGCTTCGGCGGCGGCGATCTGCCGGGCCAGATCGGGACGGGAAACCAGGCCGCGGCCCAGCATGATGTTGTTCGCCCCGCTGACCTCGCGGCAGCGCCGCCAGTCGTCGACCGTCCAGATCTCGCCGTTGGCATAGACCGGGATGTCGACCACCTCCTGCACCCGCGCCACCCATTCCCAGTGCGCCGGCGGCCTGTAGCCGTCGAGCTTGGTGCGTGCGTGTACTACCAGCATGGCAGCGCCGCCCTCGGCCAGGGCGCGGGCGCAGTCCAGCGCAGCGTCCGGGCTGTCGTAGCCCAGGCGCATCTTCGCGGTGACCGGCACAGCGGCCGGCAGAGTGCGGCGCACCTCGTGGACGATGGCGTGCAGCAGCTCGGGCTCCCTGAGCAGCACCGCACCGCCACGCGACTTGTTGACCGTCTTGGCCGGGCAGCCGAAGTTAAGGTCGACCACCGGCGCACCCAGGCTGGCGGCGAAGGCCGCGTTGTCGGCCAGACACACGGGATCGGAGCCGAGCAGCTGCAGGCGCATCGGCGTGCCGCCGGCGGTGCGCCAGCCGCAGTCCAGCTCCGGCGCCAGCTTGCGGAAGCTCGCCAGCGGCAGCAGGCGGTCGCAGACACGCACGAACTCGCTGACACACCAGTCGACGCCGCCGACCTCGGTCAGCAGCTCGCGGAGGATTTCATCGACCAGCCCCTCCATGGGCGCCAGGGCAATCTGCACAGGGGAAGCTCTCGGAGAAAGGCAGGGCCGCGGATTCTAGCAAGACGGAGCGGGCACGAAAGCATCCAGCCGTTCGCAGAGCCTCGCCGCGAGGCGACAAGCGCAGACCCTGGGCTTGAGCGCTCAATCGACAACGACTTTCCGCTGCCTTGAACATGCCGCCATCATGGCGTAGGTTCGCACCAAGTGCATGCGCCCCGACGACCTCCGAGTCGGGATGAACAAGGATGGTTCACATGACGCGCAAACTCGCAGGCCCCGACTCCGCGCGTGCTTTCCAGCATGCTGCCTCCTACAGGGTCGAAACGCTCTTTGCCGGTCCGACCGTCGCCTTCCCGTCCCAATACCTTCGTGTCATCCGGCCTCCGGCCGCGCGTCCCGCCGCCAGACGACAGGAGCACGCCTGAATGCTCGGTCTGGCCGTCCTGTTCTTCATCGGGGCCTTCCTGCTTGCCAGCCTGCGGACGATCAAGCTCGCCGCCTGGTGGGCCAGGCGGAACGGCCGCCGGGGCTGGACATGGACAGTGGTGACCGCGCTCGCCAAGTCCCTCCGCATGACCAGGCATACCGCCATTCCGGCAAGGACATTGCCATGAGCAGCCGCCGCGTTCGTCTCCTGGTTCTGGCGGTCATCGCCGGGCTGCTGGTGTTCGGCGTTGTGCGCTGGCAGCAGCACATCGCGGAAATTCGGGCCAGCCGCCCTCCCGGCTCGCCACCTCCGGGCTATGAGAATCGAAAGAAGTACGAGCAGCGTGGTCACATCTCCGACTTTTCTCGCTTCGACAACATTCCCGTGGACCTGTGGTTCGGCAAGCGCGACGGCAAGTTCGACACCACCCATCTGCGCATCGCCAGCGATTACATAGCTGGCTTGCCTCCGTACCACGGCGAGTATGTGGAAGCCAACATCGTCTGGCCCAGCCTGCGCAGCGTTGATGAAGAAATCGAAATACGGAAGAAAAATGGCCTGCCCACCACGGGACTGAAAACCTTCAGGCTGACGTTCTCGGAAACCGGTACAGCGTTCTGGGGGACAGATAAGGCCGGAACCAAGCCTGTTATCGAATGCACACCGCTGGTCCGCGATGAAGGCCGTGGCGTGAAATATTGCAACGAGAACCACTTCCATAACATGCCCGGCCAGCGTAGGACCCACTACTGGCCCCTCGACGAGGCGATCCGCACGCCTTGGTACAAGAATCCGCCGCGCTTCTACTGTTACGTTGTTGGCAAGCCGGACGGCACCTACTTCAGCCTTTGTGGCAGCAATTTCTCCTATAACACCGATTTTCACATCGAGATTGATACACCCGACGAGGCGCTGGCCATCGACATCCTCACCCACTTTCCCAAGCTGATTGAATTTCTACGCACACTGGAGGTGAAACCATGAGCCTTGCCCTGACTCCTGCCCAAACGGCCCAACTGCAAGCCCTGCGTTCAGCCGGACAATACGCTGGAGCGTACGAACTGATGGAAATCTGGACCCGGGATTCCGCCGATCCGGACGTGCAACTCGTGCATACCTGGCTGTTGGGCGCGGCCGACATCAATCGTGGTGAAGGCCCCTTCGCCGCACTCGTCAAAGCCTACAACCAGCGCCAGGGGCTCCTGCGGGGCAGGCCGGTGAGCACTTCATCGACCAGCCCCTCCATGGGCGCCAAGGCGGGATTTTCTCATCCATGCTGGAAATGAACAGATCTTTTTCAAAAATCACCAAGATAGCTACTTCATCTTCGGCGGCATCAGCACCAAACGGTAATGACCAGTTCTTTAGCACTGACTTATTGCTACAGACTGCGAAACCCTATCGCGAAGGCCGGCCTTATAACAATCATTGGGACTTCTTCAAATGAAGTTTTCTCTTGCTTCTCTTGCACTGCTACCAGTGTTGGCGGGATGCCCAACCCAAGACCAAATTACAACTGACGCCGAAGTCCGGCGACTGTGCGCCGTCGACGGGGGAGTCAAGATTTATGAAGCGATAAAACTGCCGACGGAAAAATTCAACCAGTGGGGACAAGTTAACTTCTACAGACCTGACCAAGGAGAGCGCGCATTGGGGACGGAGTATATTTTTCGGTCAGAAGAAAAATTCTATCGCACAGGAAATCCAAGTCTCATCCGGTACCACCATGAAGTAATTCGACGCATAGACAACAAGAAACTAGGCGAAACGACATCATACGGGAGAGGCGGCGGCGACATTCCAGGCCCATGGGAGCCGTCAAATCTTCACTGCCCACCAACATCTGAAAGCTCCGAAACCGCTCTCTTTAAGAGAGTTTTTCTTCAATCCAACGAAGAGTAAAAAATGAGCAACTCAGCCGAATACTACAAGCAAGCCAAATTCTCTTTTGCCCCCTATGCAAACTTGGGATTAGGAACGCCGTCAGTAGATGAACTCAAGACAGACTGATACCGAAGGCATCTCTTGGCGTTACGCCATTGCCGAGCTTAATCCCTTCTCACTCATTGGCGCAGACTACTCTCAGCACAACACCAACGGCGAACTCGATCTCTACGATGTCAGCGCTGATACCGGCAAAGTCACCGAATCGTGGCTCCAGGCCCGTGCAGAAATGCTGATCTGGAAAAGCCTCTTTGACCAACGTGATACTCACTACACTGGTCGGCTGAATGATCAACCAGCAACGGCGCCGTACTGCTGGACAGCCAGGTGCAAGCGCTGGTAGATGCAATGGCGGCCTTCGCATCGCCAAGGCCGGGGGAAAACACCCTGCCCGAAAACTACCGGGAGGCGCTCGCTCCGGTCATCGCCGCCAACTGGCAATGATCGTCGGCGAGCACGCCCAGCTCATGCACCGCGCTCCAGGCTGGCCGACAGCGCGCAGGCCTCCTGGGCCAGCTGGGTGATCTGATCCCAGCCGCGGGCGCGCATCAGGCTGCTCGGCGCCACCCAGGTGCCGCCCACGCAGGCGACGTTGGGCAGGCGCAGGAAGGTCGACAGGTTGTACCCGCTCGGGGCAGAAGCGGATGCCGTTGAACGGCTCCTTGAAGCTTTTCAGCATCTTCACGCTGGTGGCGCCGTTGGCCGGGAACAGTTTGAGCGAGCGGTAGCCCTTCTCGATGGCGAATAGCACCTCGGACGGCGTCATCGCTCCCGGCAGGTAGGGCAAGCCGACCGCCTCTGCCGCCGCGCCCCGTCGCCGGCAACGCCGATCACTCTGCGGCCGGCACCACCAGCGCCCGCCCGTAACGCTCGACGAACTCCGCCGGCATGCGCCGCGGTCTGCCGCTGGACAGCTCGGCGCAGACGAAGCGGGTCCGCGCGCGCAGCAGGGTGACGCCGTCGGCCGGACGGCGCAGCTGGAACTGCCGGGCGATGCTCAGCCGGCCGTCGCACTCGACGATCCAGGTGCCCAGCTCGAGGCGCTCGCCCTCGCGGGCGGCGGCCAGGTAGTCGATCTCGTGGCGCACCACCAGCATGCCGCGGTCCAGGCGCCGGTAGTCGTCGAGGGTCAGGCCGAGCGAGCGCGAGTGCGCCCAGGCGCACTGCTCCAGCCAGCCGACGTAGACCGCGTTGTTGACGTGGGCGAACTCGTCGATGTGTTCGGTGCCGACCTTGATGTCCAGCACGAACGGCGCCGGCCGCTCCCAGCTCACGCACCGCGCTCCAGGCTGGCAGCCAGATCGCAGGCCTCCTGGGCCAGCTGGGTGATCTGGTCCCAGGCGCGCGCGCGCACCAGGCTGCTCGGCGCCACCCAGGTGCCGCCGACGCAGGCGACGTTGGGCAGACGCAGGAAGGTCAGCAGGTTGTCCTGGTTGATCCCGCCGGTCGGGCAGAAGCGGATGCCGTTGAACGGCTCCTTGAAGCTCTTCAGCATCTTCACGCTGACATCGCCGTTGGCCGGGAACAGCTTGAGCGAGCGGTAGCCCTTCTCGATGGCGAACAGCACCTCCGAGGGCGTCATCACCCCCGGCAGGTACGGCAGGCCGGCGTCCTCGGCGGCATCGGCCAGGCGCTCGGTAAGGCCCGGGCTGACCGCGAACTGCGCACCGGCATCGCGCGCCTCGGCGAACTGCGCGGCATGGATCAGGGTGCCGGCGCCGACCAGCAGCTGCGGCAGTTCGCGGCGGATCGCCGCCAGCGCCTCCAGCGCGCGCGGCGTGCGCAGGGTCACTTCCAGCACCTCGATGCCGCCGGCATACAGCGCGCGGGCCAGATCGACCGCCAGGCCCGCATCCTCGATCACCAGCACCGGCAGGACCGGGCGTGCCCGCTTGAGCACGTCATCCATCGTCAACACCATCTTCATTCCTCCCAGTCCAGGATCGATGCGCCGCGGTCGGCCGGCCCCGCCAGCCGCCGCTGCAGATTGAACAACTCCAGGCCGTAGCCGGCCGCCTGCGGCTGGCTCGGCACGGCGGGCGCACGCGCCGCCCACTCTTCTTCATTCGCCTCGACGGCCAGCACGCCGCGCACGGCGTCGACCTCGACCAGATCGCCGTCGCGCAGCCGGGCCAGCGGCCCGCCGGCCGCCGCCTCGGGGGTCAGGTGCAGCGCCGCCGGCACCTGGCCGGAGGCGCCGGACAGGCGACCGTCGGTGACCAGCGCGACCTGCTGGCCGGCCGCCTGCAGGTTGGCCAGCAGCGGCATCAGCTTGTGCAGCTCGGGCATGCCGTTGGCCCGCGGGCCCTGGAAGCGCACCACCAGCACCAGATCGCCCTGCAACTCTCCGGCCTGGTAGGCCCGCTGCACCGCCGCCTCGCTGTCGAACACCCGCGCCGGCGCGCGCACCCGCCAGTGCGCCGGATCGACCGCCGAGGTCTTCAGCTGGGCGCGGCCGAGGTTGCCGGAGAGCAGCACCAGGCCGCCTTCGGGGGCGAAGGGCGCGGCCAGCGGGCGGACGATGTCCGGCGCCGGACTCTGCACCGGCAGCTCGCGCCAGGCCAGCCGGCCGGCGTCCAGCCAGGGCTCGCGGGCGTAGTCGGCCAGCGACTCGCCGGCCACGGTGGCCACCTCGCCGTGCATCAGGCCGCCGCCGAGCAGCTCGCGGATGATCCACGCCGGGCCGCCGGCGGCCTGGAACTGGTTCACGTCGGCCTTGCCGTTGGGATAGACGCGGGCGAGCAGCGGCACCACCTTCGATAGCTCGGCGAAGTCCTCCCAGAGCAGCTCGTAGCCGGCCGCGCGGGCGATGGCCGGCAGGTGCAGGCCGTGGTTGGTCGAGCCGCCGCTGGCCAGCAGCGCCGCCACGGCGTTGACCAGCACCCGCGCGTCCACCTGGCGGCCGAGCGGCAGCCAGCGCTCGCCCTGGCGGCTGTTGCGCGCCACCAGACGCGCCGCCTCGGCGGTGAGATGCGGGCGCAGCGCCGACTCCGGCGAGGCGAAGGCGCTGCCCGGCACGTGCAGGCCCATGGCCTCCATCAGCAGCTGGTTGGTGTTGGCGGTGCCGTAGAAGGTGCAGGTGCCCGGCGCGTGGTAGGCGCCCAGCTCGGCCTCGAGCAGCTCCTCGCGGCTGGCCGCGCCGCGCGCATAGCGCTGGCGCACCGCGGCCTTCTCGCTGTTGGACAGCCCCGAAGGCATCGGGCCGGCGGGAACGAACACCGCCGGCAGGTGGCCGAAGCGCAGCGCGCCGATCAACAGGCCCGGGACGATCTTGTCGCACACGCCCAGGTACAGGCCGCCGTCGAAGATGCCGTGGGTCAGGCCGATGGCGGCGGCCTGGGCGATCAGGTCGCGGGAGAACAGCGACAGCTGCATCCCTGCCTCGCCCTGGGTGATGCCGTCGCACATGGCCGGCACCCCGGCGGCGAACTGTGCGGTGGCGCCGACCCGCGCCAGGGCGACCTTGAGCTGCCCGGGATAGTCGTGCAGCGGCTGGTGGGCGGAGAGCAGGTCGTTGTAGCTGGAGACGATGGCGATGTGCGGCGAGCCGCCCTGGCGCATGATCAGTTGCGCGTCGCGGGGCTGCGCGGCCAGTGCGTGGGCCAGGTTGGAGCAGCCGATCTGCCGGCGCGGCTCGCGGGCGGCGGCCTCGTCGACCCGCGCCAGATAGCGCGCACGGCGCACGGCCGAACGCGCCTCGATGCGCGCGGTGACCGCCTCGACAACGGGATGCAGCATGGCGACTCCTCGACAGGGTTGCGGGGACGGGCCTGCTGCGGCGCAACAGGCTTCGTCCGGTCAGGCCGCCAGTTTACCAGCAGCGCGAATACCCGAGTGCGCTCGTCGTGCTTGCCGGCTCAGGGCGCCCAGTGGATCTGCAGGCGGGCGCCGGCTGCGCGCGCCAGCGCGGCCACCGGCAGCTCGCGCACGGCGGGCGCATCGGTCAGCACCGCCTCGAGCAACGCACGCTTGGCCGCGCCGAACACCAGCAGGCCCAGCCAGTCGCTGGCCAGCAGCAGCGCCAGGTTCGGGGTGAGGCGCGTCCGCGGCTCGACCGGCGCCAGGCCGACCAGCGCGGCCGGCGCGGCCTGGGCATCCAGCGCGGCAGCCAGGCCCGGCATGCCGGGAAACAGCGAGGCGATGTGGCCGTCCTCGCCCATGCCCAGCAGGGTCGCGGTCAGCGGCAGCCAGCCAGCCAGTCGCTGACCCCAGGCGCAGGCCGCCGCCTCCGGGCTGTCGCCCTGGCGCGGGTCGAGAGCGCGCGCCTGCGGCAGGGTGCCGTGCAGCAGGCGCAGGTTGCTGGCCGGGTCGTCGGCCGCCACCCAGCGCTCGTCGCTTGGCGACAGCTCGATGCGCGTCCAGTCCAGCGCCTCGCCGGCCAGTTGCTCGAGCAGCGGCAGCGGGCTCTGTCCGCCGGGCAGCAGCAGACGCGCCGGCGCCCCGGCCTGCCGGGCCGCACCCAGGCGCGCGCCCAGCTCCGCGGCCAGGCTGCGCGCGCAGCTGGCGCGGTCGGGGTGGACGATGAAACGGGGGGAATCCATGGCAACGGCTCCGGCAGGACGAATGCCGAGCATCATGCGGCATTCATCCACCAGTGCAAGGACAGGCGCTTCAGTGCACGCCGTTGCTGCGGAAGAACTCGACGTAGGCCTTGTCGACCTTGAGGATGTGGTGGGTCAGCCAGTCGGCGAGCAGCTCGAGGGTCTCGCTGCCGGACAGCTCGCCGTCGTCGTGGCGGTGCAGCAGGTCCATGATCTGCGCGGTGAACCTGTCGTGCTGTGCCTTGTGCGCCGCGGTTTCCGGGTAACCGAGGCGATGGAAGATGTCTTCCTCGGCGATGAAGTGATTCATGGTGTAGTCCATCAAGCCCTCCAGCACCGCGCCGATCTCGTCGCGATCGGCATCGGCGCCGGCCACGCGGTCGTACAGCTGGTTGGTCTTGTCCACCAGCCAGCGGTGCTGCTCGTCGATCAGCTCGATACCGACTTCGAGCTCGCTGCTCCATGGCATGAAAGTCATGTCTTCTGTCCGTCCCGGATTAGTTGTTGTCTTGTTATGAGAGTGGCTGCCAGACATCGCGGCAGGGGCAGCTTATCCCACACGAAAAATACGGACAACGTACCCGCTACCTTTGACCGAGTGATGACGGACGCAACTGCCGCCCACCGGAGCGACGACGATGCCCCGGCGGGTTGGTTATCCTGTAACGCATTCCTGTCCGCCGCGGCGCCCGGATCCGGGCGACCGGCGATCAACGACCGCACACGGAGTCCCGCATGAGCAGCGCCCCCTACTCCCCCGTCCGCCGCTGGCGCCGCATCGCCCTCATCGCCGTCGCCCTGGTCCTGCTCTGGCAGTTGCTGCCGCGCCTCGAAGGCTGGCTGGCGCCGCAGCAGGCCAGCGAACGCACGGTCACCCCGCGCGGCGATCTGGCCGCCGACGAGCAGGCCACCATCGCGCTGTTCGAGCAGGCGCGCGACTCGGTGGTGTTCATCAGCACCGCCGAGCTGGTGCGCGACCTGTGGACCCGCAACGTCACGGCGGTGCCGCGCGGCACCGGCTCGGGCTTCATCTGGGACGACGCCGGCCACGTGATCACCAACTTCCACGTGATCCAGGGCGCCGCCCAGGCCACCGTGCGCCTGGCCGACGGCCGCGATTACCCGGCGGCGCTGGTCGGCGCCAGCCCGGCGCACGACATCGCGGTGCTGAAGATCGGCGTCGGCTTCAAGCGCCCGCCGCCGGTGCCGATCGGCACCAGCAGCGACCTGAAGGTCGGTCAGAAGGTGTTCGCCATCGGCAACCCGTTCGGTCTCGACTGGACGCTGACCACCGGCATCGTCTCGGCGCTGGACCGCTCGCTGCCCGGCGAGAACGGCCGCCCGCCGATCGAGCACCTGATCCAGAGCGACGCGGCGATCAACCCCGGCAACTCGGGCGGCCCGCTGCTCGACTCGGCCGGGCGGCTGATCGGCATCAACACCGCCATCTACAGCCCGTCGGGCGCCTCGGCCGGCATCGGCTTCTCGGTGCCGGTGGACACCGTGATGCGCGTGGTGCCGCAGCTGATCCGCAGCGGCCGCTACATCCGCCCGGCGCTGGGCATCGAGATCGACGAAGGACTCAACCGCCGGCTGAGCGAGAGCCTCGGCGTCGAGGGCGTGGTGGTGCTGCGCGTGCTGCCGGGTTCGGCGGCGCAGCAGGCCGGCCTGCGCGGCCTGCGTCAGGCCCGCGACGGCAGCCTGGTACCGGGCGACGTGATAGTGGCGCTGGAGGGCGAGACGGTGGATTCGGTGGAGCGCCTGCTGGCGCGCCTGGACGACCATCGGGTCGGCGACACGGTGAGCGTCGAGGTGCTGCGCGGCGAGCGGCGGGAGACGCTGGCCATCACCCTGCAGCCGGGCAACTGAGGCAGGACGGGGTCGCGTGGCGACCCCGGAAAACAAAAAGGGTCGCACCAAAAATCGGTGCGACCCTCTTGATCCCAGAGCGGGAAAATTGGCGTCCCCTAGGGGACTCGAACCCCTGTTACCGCCGTGAAAGGGCGGTGTCCTAGGCCACTAGACGAAGGGGACGTAAACCTTCGTACGATCCGCTGGCGGACCGCTGGAAATTGGTGGAGCTAGACGGGATCGAACCGTCGACCTCTTGCATGCCATGCAAGCGCTCTCCCAGCTGAGCTATAGCCCCGATACTGCATCGAGCTGCACCACCTTGGCGGTGCGCTGGAATAGTGGCGTCCCCTAGGGGACTCGAACCCCTGTTACCGCCGTGAAAGGGCGGTGTCCTAGGCCACTAGACGAAGGGGACGCAATCCTTCGTGCAACCCGCCGCTACCGCCTGGCGTGTTGCTGGAAATTTGGTGGAGCTAGACGGGATCGAACCGTCGACCTCTTGCATGCCATGCAAGCGCTCTCCCAGCTGAGCTATAGCCCCGATACTGCATCGAGCTGCACCGCCTTGGCGGTGCGCTGGAATAGTGGCGTCCCCTAGGGGACTCGAACCCCTGTTACCGCCGTGAAAGGGCGGTGTCCTAGGCCACTAGACGAAGGGGACGCAATCCTTCGTGCAACCCGCCGCTACCGCCTGGCGTGTTGCTGGAAATTTGGTGGAGCTAGACGGGATCGAACCGTCGACCTCTTGCATGCCATGCAAGCGCTCTCCCAGCTGAGCTATAGCCCCACTTTCGTGGTCGCTTCGCTTTCGAGACCAGCTCGTCGTGAAGCGGGGCGAATGTTAAAGGCCCTTTGAGAACTCGTCAACACCTGCCCCGTTTTTTTTCGGTTTTTTTTCGCTGGCAGAACAAACACTTATGCGCAGGGCGGCGGATCGGGCCCGCCGCCCCCTGCCGGTCAGGTGCGGCCAGCCAGGTACGGCCGGTCAGGCGATCGCCGCCAGCAGCTTCTCCCACTCCTTGGTTTCCTTCTTCGACACGCCGCCGAGCAGCTCGACCGCCTGGCGCAGGCGGAAACGCGACAGGTCGGGACCGAGGATCTCCATGGCGTCGAGCACCGACACCGAGCTGGCCTGGCCGGTGATCGCCGGGAAGATCAGCGGCATCACGTCGCGCAGCTTGAAGCCGAGGTGCTCGGCGACCTTCTGGATGATCGCGGTGATGTTGTCCTTGTTCCACTGGCGCAGCGCTTCCAGCTTCCACAGGATCAGCTGCAGCACCTGGCGCACCTGCTCGGGCGACAGCTTCTTGTGTTCGAACAGCTTGGCGTCCGGGTTGACCCCGCCCATGAAGAAGAAGCCGGCCAGCGGCGCCAGCTGGCTGAAGGTCTCCACCCGGCTCTGCGCGTGCGGGGCGATCCGCATCAGGTACTCGGGGTTGAGCGCCCACTTCTGCACCTCGGCGGCGAACTGCTCGACCGACAGCTCGCGCAGCCACTGGCCGTTCAGCCAGGACAGCTTCTCGATGTCGAAGATCGGCCCGCCGAGGGACACGCGGCTGACGTCGAAGTGCTCGATCATCTCGGCCAGGGAGAACTTCTCGCGCTCGTCCGGCATCGACCAGCCCATGCGGCCCAGGTAGTTGAGCATCGCCTCGGGCAGGAAGCCCATGCGCTGGTAGAAGGTGATCGAGGTCGGGTTCTTGCGCTTGGACAGCTTGGACTTGTCCGGATTGCGCAGCAGCGGCATGTACACCAGCTTGGGCTGCTCCCAGCCGAAGTACTCGTACAGCTTGATCAGCTTGGGCGCCGACGGCAGCCACTCCTCGCCGCGCAGCACGTGGGTGATGCCCATCAGGTAGTCGTCGACCACGTTGGCGAGGAAGTAGGTGGGCAGGCCGTCGGTCTTCATCAGCACCTGCATGTCCATGCGGTCCCACGGGATCTCCACGTCGCCGCGCAGCAGGTCGGGCACCACGCAGACGCCCTCGGTCGGCACCTTCATGCGGATCACGTTGGGCTCGCCGGCGGCCAGGCGCTGCTGCACTTCCTCCTTGGAGAGGTGCATGCAGTGGCCGTCGTAGCGCGGGGTTTCCTTGTTGGCCATCTGCTCGGCGCGCACCGCGTCGAGGCGCTCGGCGGTGCAGAAGCAGTGGAAGGCGTGGCCCTTGCCCACCAGCTCGTCGGCGTACTGCTTGTAGATGTGGCCGCGCTCGCTCTGCCGGTACGGGCCGTGCGGGCCGCCGACGTCCGGGCCCTCGTCCCACTCGATGCCCAGCCAGCGCAGGGCGTCGAAGATCTGCTGCTCCGACTCGCGGCTGGAACGCAGCTGGTCGGTGTCCTCGATGCGCAGGATGAACTGGCCGCCGTGCTGACGGGCGAAGCACAGGTTGAACAGGGCGATGTAGGCGGTGCCAACGTGCGGATCGCCGGTGGGCGACGGCGCGATGCGGGTACGGACGGTGGTCATGGAGACTCTCGGAATGAGCGGTTGAGCAAAGGCGAAATGGTAGCAGCCACGGCGCCCGCCGCTCCAGCCATCCCCCGGAAACGGCGAAGCCCGGCAGCGCCGGGCTCCGCACGCAGGACAACGGCCTCAGAACGGCTTGATCGCCACCTTGAGCACGCCGTCGCGCTGGTTCGCGAACAGGTCGTAGGCGTCGACGATCTGCTCCAGCTTGTACTCGTGGGTGACCAGCGCGCCGAGGTCGACACGACCGGAAGCCACCACGTTGAGCAGGCGGCGCATGCGCTCCTTGCCGCCCGGGCACAGTGAGGTGACGATCTTGTTGTCGCCGAGGCCGGCGTGGAAGGCGCCCAGCGGGATGGTCAGGTCGCTGGAGTAGACGCCGAGGCTGGACAGGGTGCCGCCCGGCTTGAGCACGCGCAGGGCGTTCTCGAAGGTCGACTGCAGGCCGAGCGCCTCGATGGCCGCGTCGACGCCGCGACCGCCGGTCAACTTGAGGATCTCCTCGACCACGTCCACCTCGCGGAAGTTGAGGGTCACGTCGGCGCCCAGCTTGCGGGCGATCTCCAGGCGCTCGTTGACCCCGTCGACGGCGATGATCAGGCTCGCCCCGCGCAGCTTGGCGCCGGCGGTGGCGCACAGGCCGATCGGCCCCTGGGCGAACACCGCGACCACGTCGCCGATCTTGATGTTGGCCGCCTCGGCGCCGGCGAAGCCGGTGGACATGATGTCCGGACACATCAGCACCTGCTCGTCGGTGAGGCCGTCCGGCACCGGCGCCAGGTTGGCCTGGGCGTCCGGCACCAGCACGTACTCGGCCTGGGTGCCGTCGATGGTGTTGCCGAAGCGCCAGCCGCCCATCGGCTTGTAGCCGTGGCAGGAGCAGCCGCCGTCCTGGGCCGGGTAGCCGTCCTGGCAGGCGTAGGAGGTGAAGCTCGGGCAGATCGCCCCGGCGATCACCCGCTGGCCCTCCCGGTAGCCCTGCACGTTGCTGCCGAGCTTCTCGATGATGCCCACCGGCTCGTGGCCGATGGTCAGCCCCTTCTCTACCGGATACTCGCCCTTGAGGATGTGCACGTCGGTGCCGCAGATGGTGGTGGTGGTGATGCGCACCAGCGCGTCGTTGGGGCCCACCGGCGGGATCGGCTTGTCGACCAGCTCGATGCGTCCGGGTTCGACGAAGACGGCGGCTTTCATCATGGTCATCGCAACACTCCTTGCTGAGAATGGCGCCGGTCAGCCCGGCCAACAGTCCTTCACTCTAGTCGAACGATGGTGACAGCGGCATGCGCGAGGTCATGGCCGGCTCAGATCAGCCCCGCCAGCGGAATGAAGGTCACCGCCTCGCCTTCGGCCAGGGTGGTGCCCTCGCGCACCTCCACCAGACCGTCGGCCCAGGCGGCGCTGCGCAGCACCCCGGAGCTCTGGTTCGGATAGAGCAGCGCCCTGCCCTGCTCCAGGCGCGCGCGCAGGAACTCGCGGCGCCCGCCGACCTTCGGCCAGGCGAAGCCGGCCGGCACGGCGAAGCGCAACGGCTCCAGGCGCGTCACGCCGAGGCGACGCAGCAGGTAGGGGCGCACCAGCAGGGCGAAGGTCACCAGGGTCGCCGCCGGGTTGCCGGGCAGGCCGATCAGCGGCGTGCCGCGGTAGCGGCCGCAGGTCAGCGGCTTGCCGGGCTTGAGCGCCAGCTTCCACAGGGTCAGCTCGCCTTCCTCGCGCAGCACCCGGCCGAGGCAGTCCGCCTCGCCCACCGACACGCCGCCGGTGGAGAGGATCAGGTCGGCGGCGCCCAGCGCGGCCAGTTGCGTGCGGGTGCGCTCCAGGTCGTCGGGCAGGATGCCGGCGTCCTGCACCTCGCAGCCGAGGCGTTCGAGGGCGGCGGCGAGGAAGGCGCGGTTGCTGTTGTAGATCTGCCCGGCACCCAGCGGCCGCCCCGGCTCGATGAGCTCGTCGCCGGTGGACAGCAGCGCCACCCGCGGCCGGCGGCGCACCGCCACCTGGGCGGCGCCGATGGAGGCGATCAGCCCCAGCTCCACCGGCCCCAAAAGGGTGCCGGCTTCCAGCAGCGTCTCGCCGGCGCACACCTCCTGGCCCTGCGGGCGCACGTTGCGCCCTTCGCGCAGCGGCTCGAGGAAGCGCACCCGGCCGTCGGCCAGCACCTCGACGTTCTCCTGCATCTCCACGGTGTCGGCGCCTTGCGGCAGCGGCGCGCCGGTGAAGATCCGCGCGCAGCTGCCGGGTGCCAGCGGACCCGGCGCCTGACCGGCGAACACCTGCTGGCTCACCGCCAGCGGTTGGCCGGTCCAGTCGGACAGGCGCAGGGCGTAGCCGTCCATGGCGCTGTTCGGCCAGGGCGGCAGGTCGATAGCGCTGACCAGCGCCTCGGCCAGCACCCGGCCGGCGGCCTCGCCGGCGGCGATGCTTTCCGTGTCGCGGAGCGGCTCGGCCGCGGCCTGGGCCAGCAGGCGCTCCAGCGCCTGCTCCAGCGGCAGCAGCGCGCTCATCCGCGGGTCCCGCAGGCCGGCGCCTGCTTGAGGTGGGCGACGAAGTTGCACGGGCGGTGTCGGGCGTCCAGCTGGCTGGCGAGGATGCCGTCCCAGGCGGTGCGGCAGGCGTTGGTCGAACCCGGCAGGCAGCACACCAGGGTGCCGTTGGCCAGTCCCGCGAGGGCGCGCGACTGGATGGTCGAGGTGCCGATGTCGTCGAAGGAGATCTGCCGGAACAGCTCGCCGAAGCCGTCCACCTGCTTGTCGAGCAGGCAGGCCACCGCCTCCGGGGTGCTGTCGCGGCCGGTGAAGCCGGTGCCGCCGGTGATCAGCACCACCTGCACCGCGTCCTCGGAAATCCACTGCGCCACCTGGGCGCGGATGCGGTAGAGGTCGTCCCTGAGCAACACGCGCGCCGCCAGGTGGTGCCCCGCGGCCTGCAGGCGCTCGACCAGCAGGCCGCCGGAGGTGTCGGTGTCCAGGCTGCGGGTGTCGCTGACGGTGAGGACGGCGACGTTGAGGGGGACGAAAACGCTATCGGCGTGCTGGCTCATGGAAGGCTCCGCGCAGGGGGTCGGGATGAAAAACGGCTGACCGGCTTTATAGCACCAACCGGGCCAGGTGCACGCGGTTGCGCGCCGCCCCCTCCCGCCAGCGCAATTCTCATTTTTTTCAAGCTAACCCCTTGTGCTCTCACGGTTTTTCTGTAGAATGCGCCCCACCAAAACGGAGCGTAGCGCAGCTTGGTAGCGCGTCTCGTTCGGGACGAGAAGGTCGCTGGTTCGAATCCAGTCGCTCCGACCAGATTCCCGAAGCAGCGAAGCGATTCGCTGAATCGAACAGGAAGCCCGCCCCTCGCGGGCTTTTATGTTTCTGCTAACCCCTTGTGCTGGCTGAATTTTTCGGTACAATGCGGGCCACCAAAACGGAGCGTAGCGCAGCTTGGTAGCGCGTCTCGTTCGGGACGAGAAGGTCGCTGGTTCGAATCCAGTCGCTCCGACCAAATTCCCGATCAGCATGACTGATCAACACAAGGCCCGCCCAGTGCGGGCCTTGTCGTTTCTGCGTCATTCAAATTATCCCCTCCTCCCTGCCCACTGGCGCAGCACGTGCTCCAGACACGGGCACTGGCCTGCCCCGTTGCGGGGCAGGATGACGGCAAGGAGGATGCAGGGAGCGGCGGCAGACGCGCCGGGGAGATCCGTCCGGCCACGGCCGGACGGCAGGCGGGACTACAGCGGCAGCTCGAAGGCCGGGGCGATGGTCTTCAGCCAGACGTTCAGGCGCTCCTCGGTGAGGCCGCTCTGGTTGTCCAGGTCGAGGGCCAGGCCGACGAACTGGCCGTCGCGCACTGCTTCCGACTCCTCGAACTCGTAGCCCTCGGTCGGCCAGGCGCCGACCACAGTTGCGCCGCGCTCGACGACGAAGTCGTAGAGGATGCCCATGGCGTTGAGGAACTCCTTGGGGTAGCCGACCTGGTCGCCGAGGCCGAACAGCGCCACGGTCTTGCCGCTGAAGTCGACGCCCTCCAGCTTGGGCAGGAACTCCTCCCAGCTCTCGTTCTCGCAGTCGGCCGACAGGCCGGGCAGTTCGCCGTCGCCCAGGGTCGGGGTGCCGATGATCAGGTACTGGTACTGGGCGACATCCTCGGCCGAGGCGCGGTTGACGTTGAGCGCATCGGCCATGGTGTCGTCGTCGAAGCGTTTCTTGATCATCTTGGCGACCTTGCGGGTCTTGCCGGTGTTGCTGCCGAAGAACAGTCCAATCCTGGCCATAACTCACCTCATTGCTGCGTACGTGGGATCCGTCGTGCGGGCTGCCGGCCTCGGCGCGGGCCAGGCTGGCCCTTGGGTCGTTGCAGGAAGCAGGCCAGCCCCGCGCCTTGGCAGACAACCGCTAACTCGTTGATCTGAAAGAACTTTTAATTCCAGCCTGGGACGCTTGTGGCAAAGCCGACAGGCCGCCGACGCACAGCCGGGCGACCCTGTCGGCTTTGCCACAGTCACAGGTCGAGGGCCGCCCGCGACGGCGCCGCCTGCGCATCGCTGGCCGCGGCCTCGCCGTCCGCCACCTTCACCTCGCCCTCCTCGGCCAGGGTCTGGCACACGGTGAGGCGCTCGCCCTCCCCGTCCGCCACCAGGTCCAGGGTGCAGGTGCGCAGGCGCGGCAGCGACGGCATGTCGAACATGGTCTGCTGCAGGGCGGCCTCGAGCACCGCGCGCAGGCCGCGTGCGCCGGTCCTGCGGATCAGCGCCTGGTCGGCGATATGGCCGAGCGCCGCCGCGCTGATTTCCAGCTTCACTCCCTGGTAGGCGAACAGCTGCTTGTACTGCTTGACCAGCGCGTTGCGCGGCTCGCTGAGGATGCGCAGCAGGGTGGCGTGATCGAGCTCCTGGAGGAAGGTGATGATCGGGAAGCGGCCGATGAACTCGGGGATCAGGCCGAACTCGTGGAGGTCGTCCGGCAGCAGCGCGGCGAGCAGCTGGTTGATGCTGGCCTTTTCCTGGCGCGGCGGCTGGGCGTGGAAGCCGATGCCGCCGCTCCTGGGCTGCAGACGGCCGCGCACCAGTTCCTCGAGACCGGGGAAGGCGCCGCCGGCGATGAACAGGATGTTGCGGGTGTCGACCACCTGCTCCTCGCTGTGCTCGCTGCGCCGTCCCGACTTGGCGATGCGCACCTCGGTGCCCTCGACCATCTTCAGCAGCGCCTGCTGCACGCCTTCGCCGGAGATGTCGCGCACCGCGGTGCCGCCGCCGCTGCGCCTGGCCAGCTTGTCCACCTCGTCGATGTAGACGATGCCCCACTGCGCCTGCTGCACGTCGCCGCCGGCCGCCTCGAGCAGGCGGGCGATGATGCTGTCGACGTCGTCGCCGACGTAGCCGGCCTGGGTCAGGGTGGTGGCGTCGGCCGAGGCGAAGGGCACGCCGAGGATGCGCGCCAGGGTGCGCACCAGCAGGGTCTTGCCGGTGCCCGAGGGGCCGGCCATGAGGATGTTGGACTTCTCCAGCTCGACCTGCTCGCCGAGCTGGCAGAACGGCTCGCGGTCGCAGTTGAGCAGGCGCAGGTAGTGGTTGTAGACCGCCACCGAGAGGGTTTCCTTGGCCGCCTCCTGGCCGATCACCGACTCGTCGAGGTGGCGCTTGTACTCGGCCGGGGTGCGCAGCTGCGGGGCCAGCTGCTGCAGCTTGCGGCGCTGGCCCCAGCTGCTCACCACCTGGTGGGCGAGGTTGACGCAGGCCTCGCAGATGCAGCCCTCGTTGCCGGCGATCAGCGGCAGCGTCGGACTCTTGGCCGCGCCGCAGAAGGAGCAGCAGGGGGTCTCGGTATCAGCCATGGGCTTTCTCCACGCAGGCGTTGGAATGCAGCAGGCGCTCCAGCCACTGGCGCTGGAAGGCCTTGCGCTGGCGTTTCTCGAGCCGCTCGCGCAGACGCGGCAGGGCGTCCTCGAGGGCGATACGCCGCGCCGGCACGATGGCCTCGCAGCGCAGCAGGTGGAAGCCCAGCGGCGACTCCACCACGCCGCTCAGCTCGCCCTCGCGCAGGGCGTACAGGCTAGCCTCCAGCTCGGCATACAGGGTGCCGGGGACGACCTGGCCGAGCTGGCCGCCGTTCAGCGCGGTGGGGCACTCGGAATGCTTGAGCGCCTGCTCGGCGAAGCGCTCGGGCTTGCTGCGCAGGCGCTTGCCGATCGCCTCCAGGCGCGCCCGCGCGGCATCGCGGGTGTTCTCCGGAAAGTCCGGGTTGATGGTGATCAGGATGTGCCGCGCCGTGCGCGCCTCGGGGCGGGCGAACTGCTCGGGGTGGTTGAAGTAGTAGAGGGAGAGCTCGGTGTCGCCCAGCGGCGGCAGCGCGGCGCAGACCCGTTCGAGGATCGCCTCCACCTTCAGCTCGCGGCCGAGCATGTCACGCAGCAGCGCCTCGTCGAGCTCGTTGGCGGCCAGCGCCTGGCCCAGCGCCGCCGCGTCCGCGTAGCGTTCGGCGATGCGCGCCAGCGCCTGCTCGACCTGGCCGTCGGGAATCACCACGCCGCGCGCCTCGGCGCTGGCCAGCACCGCCGCCTCGATGCGCAGCTGGCGGCCGACGATGCGCTCGGCCTGCCGGCGCTGTTCGGCGCCGAGGCGGGCCGGTTCGCAGCCGAACTGCTCATGGGCCACCCGCAGCAGGTGGTAGCGACTGCCGGGTTCAGTGTTCATCGCTCACCTCCGCCTGCGGCGCGGCCGGGCCCAGGCTCGCCTCGGGAATCTGCAGCACCCGGCCGTTGCCGAAGTGCACGTGGTAGTGCACGCCATCCGGCAGGTCGCGCAGCACCTTCATCACGCTGCCGACCTGGCCCTGCTCCACCACCACCTCGCCGCCCACCGCGAAGCTGCGGGTGGCCATCACGTTGTCGCGGAACTCGAACAGGCTGGGCACCCAGGGTTCACTGGCCGGGATCAGCTCCTCCTCGCGACAGCCGACCGTGCGCCCCGAGTCGAGGAAGTGCACCCGGTAGATCAGCTGGTCCTGCAGGTAGGTGCCGACGTCGTAGACGCAGCCCACCGAACCGCGGCGGATCAGCAGGCTGCCGGTGTCCATGCCCGGATAGGTGCCGTCGTTGCGCACGTTGCGGATCACCCGCACCTCGTCGCCGTACTCGAACTGCGGCAGGCTCATGGCGGCTCTCCTCGGGGTCAGCCCAGCAACTGGTCGAGCGGGACGAAGGTGGTCTGCGGCTCGTGCATGCGGAACACCTTGAACACCTTCTCGGTCTGAGCGTCGGAGTCGACGAAGTCCTGGTAGGCGCGCGCCAGCAGCTGGCGGTAGACCGCGGCGCGCACCTCGTCGGCGAGCGTCTCCAGGTCGCCGGCCTGCTTCAGGTAGTCGTGGTAGCGCTGCATGATGTGCAGGCGGTTGATGTGCACCACGCTCTGCTCGAAGGGCACGGCGAAGAACTCGAGGAAGTCCTCGGCCGACACCAGTTCTTCCATGGCCTCGTCCAGAGGCAGGTCGGAATCCGGGGAATAGCGCTGTACGGTCATGGTCGTGTCTCCGCGGTGGCCGTAGTGGGGAAAGGGTCAGCAGCGCGCCCGCGCACCGCCGGCGCAGTCGCTGTCGCAGATTTCGTTGTCGGGGGCGCAGCCCTGGTAGAACTGCTGCTGGCGGCCGGCGGCGACCAGGCCGGCCTGCTCCACCTGCTGCTCCAGGCTGTCGATGCGCTCGAGCAGGCAGGCGATGGCCTTGCCGACCGGGTCGGGAATCAGGTGATGGTCGAGGTCGATGCCATAGGGGTTGGGCTGGCCGGCCTCGCGCAGCCTGACCACCTTGCCGGGGATGCCGACCACCGTGCAGCCGTCCGGCACGTCCTGCACCACCACCGAGTTGGCGCCGACCCGCGCGTGGTTGCCGACTGTGATCGGGCCGAGGATCTTCGCCCCGGCGCCGACCAGCACGCCGTCGCCCAGGGTCGGATGGCGCTTGCCCTTGCGCCAGCTGGTGCCGCCGAGGGTGACGCCGTGGTAGAGGGTCACGTCCTGGCCGATCTCGGCGGTCTCGCCGATCACCACGCCGGCGCCGTGATCGATGAACAGGCGCGGGCCGATCACCGCGCCGGGATGGATGTCGACGTTGCTGACCAGCCGCGCCACGAACGCCAGCAGCCGCGCCGGATAGCGCCAGCCGGAGCGCCACAGGCGATGGGCCAGGCGGTAGATGAGGATGGCGTGCACGCCGGGATAGGTGGTGAGCACCTCGAAGGTGGTGCGCGCCGCCGGATCGCGCTGGAACACGCAGCGCACGTCGTCGCGCCATTCGCGCAGCAGGCTCATGCCCGGCCTCCTGCGGCGCATACCGCGACCGCCTCTCCCAGTTGGCGGTGGAACTCCAGCAGCTCGGTGGCCTGCGGCTCGCGCTTGCTGCGGGTGGAGAAGGCGCGGATGCGGCCGAGCAGCAGCTGGCACTGCACCTCGTCCAGCTCGATGCCCAGCTCGCGGTAGCGGGTGCGCACCAGGTGCGCCCCGGAATGCTTGCCCAGCACCAGGCTGTGGCTGCGGCCCAGCTCGTCGGGATTGAGCCCCTCGTAGGTGCGCCGGTGCTTGAGCAGGCCGTCGACGTGGATGCCCGCCTCGTGGGTGAACACCCCGGCGCCGACCACGCTCTTCTGCCAGGCCACCTGGCGCCCGGAGGCCTGCTCGACCAGCGCCGAGATCGCCGGGATGCCGCGGGTGTCGATGCCGCAGTCGATGTCGTAGAGATGCTTGAGGGCCAGCGCGCACTCCTCCAGCGCGGCGTTTCCGGCGCGCTCGCCGAGGCCGTTGACCGTGGTGTTGAGGTGGCTGGCGCCGCCCAGCACCGCCGCCACCGTGTTGGCGGTGGCCAGGCCGAAGTCGTCGTGGGCGTGTACCTCCAGCTCCAGGTCGAGGCGCGCGCGCAGGAAGCGGAAGCGCTCAAGCATGCCGAACGGCTCCATGATCCCCACGGTGTCGGCGAAGCGCAGGCGCCGGGCGCCGGCGGCCTGGGCGACCTGGGCGACGCGCACCACGAAGTCCATATCGGCGCGCGAGGCATCCTCGCAGCCCAGGCACACCTCCAGCCCGGCCAGGCGCGCCGCGCCGACCAGCCGCGCCACCTCGGCCAGCGCCCAGTCGCGGTCGCGGTCGCGGCCGAGCTTGTGCTGGAGCATCAGGTCGGAGACCGGCAGCGACAGGTCGACCATGCCCACCCCGGTGTGCCGCGCGGCGGCTAGATCGACATCGCACAACCGGCACCAGGCCAGCAGCCGCGCCGGCAGCTTGAGGCCGGCGATGGCGCGCATCACCTCGCGCTCCTCCTCGCCCATGCTGGGAATGCCGATCTCCAGCTCGGGCACGCCCAGTTCGGCCAGCGCGCGGGCGATGGCGATCTTCTCCTCGGGGGTGAAGGCCACGCCGGCGCTCTGCTCGCCGTCGCGCAGGGTGGTGTCGTCGATGATCACGCTGGCCATGACTGCTCTCCTGTGCGGATGGGCCTGCTCGCGGTTGGCGTCGCTCAGGCGTAGACCGGGGCGAACGCCTGGTCGGCTTCCACCGGGCCGTTGCCGCTCCAATACGGCGACAGCTTGCGCAGCTGGGCGACGATCGGCGGCACCGCCTCGATCACCCGGTCGATCTCCGCCTCGGTGGTGTAGCGCGACAGCGAGAAGCGCACCGTGCCGTGGGCGGCGGTGTACGGGATGTCCATGGCGCGCATCACGTGGGAGGGCTCCAGCGAGCCGGAGGTGCAGGCCGAGCCGCTGGAGGCGGCGATGCCGACCTTGTTGAGCAGCAGCAGGATCGCCTCGCCCTCGATGTACTCGAAGGCGATGTTGGCGGTGTTGGGCAGACGGTTGCCCGGATCGCCGGTGACGAAGGCGTAGGGCACCGCGGCGAGGATGCCGGCCTCCAGCCGGTCGCGCAGGCGCGCCACCTCGGTGTTCTCGTGTTCCATGAAGGCCAGCGCGCGCTCGGCGGCGACGCCCAGGCCGACGATGGAGGCGGCGTTCTCGGTGCCGGCGCGGCGACCGCGTTCCTGGTGGCCGCCGCGCAGCAGCGGACGGAAGCGGGTGCCGCGGCGCAGGTAGAGCACACCGATGCCCTTGGGCGCGTGCAGCTTGTGGCCGGACAGCGAGAGCATGTGGATGGCGCTGTCCTGCAGGTTCATCGGCACCTTGCCGACCGCCTGCACGGCGTCGGTGTGGAACATGATGCCGGCATCGTCGGCCATCTGCGCCATCTCCAGCACCGGGAACAGGGTGCCGGTCTCGTTGTTGGCCCACATCACCGAGACGATGGCCACGTCGTCGGTCAGCAGGCTGGCGTACTCGGCCAGATCCAGGCGGCCCTGCTTGTCCACCTTGAGCTTGTGCACCGTGTAGCCTTCAGTGGCCAGGTAATCGCACAGGCTGAGGATGGCCGGGTGCTCGACCACCGTGGTGATGATGGTCCGGCGCTCGGGCTGCGCCTTGAGCGCGGAGAGGATCGCCGTGGAGTCGGCCTCGGTGCCGCAGGAGGTGAAGACGATCTCCGAGTCGTGCTCGGCGCCGAGCAGCTGCTGCACGCGCTGGCGGGCCTGCTTCAGCGCCAGGCCCACGCGGTTGCCGAAGCTGTGCAGCGACGAGGGGTTGCCGAACTGCTCGGTGAAGAACGGCAGCATGGCCTGCACCACCTCGTCGTCGACGCGGGTGGTGGCGTTGTTGTCGAGATAGACGTCGGCCATGTCACACCTCCAGTTGCGCGTGGGCGGCCGCGGCGCCGGCGGCGCTGACCGGGATCACCTTGACGAACTCGCCGAGTTCCTCGATCAGCCGCTGCTGGATGCCGGACAGGGTCATGCTGGCCATCTGGCAGCCGGTGCAGGCGCCGGTCAGCTTGACGTAGACGTTCCTGCCGTCGACCTCGAGCAGCTCGACGTCGCCGTGGTCGCGCTGCAGGGTCGGGCGGATCGACTCCAGCACCGTCTCGATGCGGCGGATGCGCTGCAGGTTGGTCATCTTCGGCGCCGGCGCGGCCGGCGCCGCTTCGGCTGCCGGGGCCGGGGCCGGTGCGTTGAGGTTGACCAGCCCGGATTTGGACTTGCCCTTGGCCTTGGTCGGCGCGGCGACGAACACCTCGCCGCGGGCCGCCAGCTCCTCGCCGAGCAGGCGCTCGATGCCCTCGTGGCAGGCCGAGCAGCCGCCGCCGGCCTTGGTGTAGTTGGTGACGTCCTCGACGCTGGACAGCTGGTTGGCGCGGATGGTCTCGCGCACCATCACCTCGTCGACGGCGAAGCACTTGCAGACCAGCGCGCCCTCCTCGTGGTCGTCCTCCAGCGCCTCGCCACGGTAGTTGGCCACCGCGGCCTGCAGCGCCTCGCGGCCCATCACCGAGCAGTGCATCTTTTCCGGCGGCAGGCCGTCGAGGAAGTCGGCGATGTCCTGGTTGCTGATCTTGAGCGCCTGGTCGACGGTCAGGCCCTTGATCATCTCGGTGAGCGCCGAGCTCGAGGCGATGGCCGAGCCACAGCCGAAGGTCTGGAAGCCGGCGTCGAGGATGACGTCGGTGTCCGGATCGACCTTGAGGGTCAGGCGCAGCGCGTCGCCGCAGCTGAGCGAGCCGACGTCGCCGATGGCGTTGGCCTCGGCCACCGCCCCGGCGTTCTTCGGGTTGTAGAAGTGTTCTTTGACCTTTTCCGAGTAATCCCACATGACGGCTGATCTCCGGTGATTCCTGAGCCGCCGGTCTTCGCCGGCGACTTCGATGTCTTAGCAGGCGAAGGATTTGCCGCAGCTGCAGCTGCTGCTGGCGTTCGGATTGACGAAGGTGAAGCCGCTGCCTTCCATGCTCTCGACGAAGTCCATGGTCACGCCCTCGAGCAGCGGGGCGCTGGTCTCGTCGACCAGCAGGGTGATGCCGCCGCAGTCGACGGCCTGGTCGCCGTCGCTGCCGGCCTCCTCCAGCTTGAGGCTGTACTTGAGTCCGGAGCAGCCGCCACCCTCGACGCGAATGCGCAGGCCGGCAATCGGCTTGGCGCTGCTGCTGATGAAACGGTTGACGGCGGTCTTGGCGCTGTCGGTCATGATGATCATCGGCTTGTCTCCTCAGCTGTGCGGTGGTCTGGCCAACCGTTGCCAAGGCAGGTGCAAGCCACATGCCAGCGCCTTTCCGGACAATAAATTCTTTTAATTCAATCAGTTGAGAGAAGCCCACGAAGCTGGCGGCTGTCGCGAACGACACCTGCAGGAGGCGTTGTCGGGTTTGCGACAAGGAGTGCGACAGCTCCGGCTGATGGCCAGACGGCAAGACGCGACGGCCGCTGGCTGGTGCATCGGCGGGTGTGCAACGACGAACAGGGCGAAGGCCACGGCTTCTACAGCTTCAGCCCGGCCATGCCGCGCTGAAGCTGTGCGCAATGCTGCAACCCCGACCTGTGCGATTGGCGCCAACGCGACAATGCGCGTTATTCAAGTCATTGATATCCAATGTCTTTTTTCTTGGCATCCGGGTTGCACCAAGGAGACTCGGCAAGGTCCGCGGCGGCGTGCCGACAGTCCGGCACGGGCATCCCATGGCCCGGCGCCGCGGCCCTGGCCATCCCTTCCACCGTGACAGAGAGAGCCCCATGTCCATCAAGGAAATCCAAGCCTTCTCGGCGCAGACCAAGGCCGACCCCAGCCTGGGCGAGAAGCTGAAAGCCTGCGAAAAAGTGCGCGAGATGATCGGCCTGGCCAAGGAGGCCGGCTTCACCATCGTCGAGGACGCCCTTTACCCGCCGAACGAGCCGCAGTTCACCGAGGACCAGCTGTCGGCCAAGCTGGCCAAGGCGCTGCTGCGCGCCTGAGGCGCCAGACGGCCCGGCGGGGAGCCGACAGCGCCCCGCCGGGCCGGGACTCAGCCGAGCAGCACCTCGTAGACCCGGCGCAGCAGCTCGCGGTCCAGCCAGGGCATGCCGATGCTCTGCGGCAGCTCGATCCAGCGCGTGCCGGGCGGTGGCGGGCACAGCTCATGGCCGGGCAGCGCGGCCAGGTAGACCGGCAGCAGCAGTCCCGGCACCTCCAGATGCAGATGGAATTCGCCGACCAGCTCCAGCGCCGGCTGGATGCCGAGGAGCTCCTGCAGCTGGCGCAGGGCGCTGGCCGGGTGGCACTGCACCGGTGCCTCGGCGCCCGGCTCGGCGAGCACGGCGAGCTGCGGCAACGGCTGCGGCAGCACCACCCCGCCCTGCTCGGGGATCAGGAAGCGCAGGCGCGCGCTGACCGGATGCTTGTGGCAGACCAGCAGGCGCCATGGCAGACCGTAGCCTTTCTGTTCGGCGCTCATGGGTTCAGCGCCAGCAGGGCGTATTCCACCGGGCCGGCGAACAGCCGGGTGCCGCCGCCCTCGGCCACCACCCGGTACGCCGCGGCGGCATCCAGCACGCGCACGCCGGCCAGGTAGTCGACGCCGAAGTCGCGCCAACCCTCCAGCCACGGTAGGCTCGGCCCCATCAGCACCACGCGCGCCTGCCGCGACAGCTCCAGCAGGCGCGGCAGGGTCTGGTTGGCCAGGCTGCTGGCGGTGACGAACACCCAGTCGGCCTGCGGCAGGACGAACTCGGCGGCGCTGTCCGGCAGGTCGCCGTCCTGCGGGTTGCGCTCCAGGCACTGGTAATCGAGGTCGTGCCACAGCCGTTCGAGGCCCGGATAGTGGCCGATCACCGCCACCCGCTGCCCGTCCAGCTGCGCGCGGAAGTGCTCGAACACCCGCAGGTGGCCGGGCGCCGCGCCGCGCAGCGGCATGGCCTCGCCCAGGCAGGGCGAACGCGCGTTGATTCCGGCATTGAGCACCGCCAGCCCCACTGCCGCCTCGGCGGCATCCCAGGAGCGCAGCCAGGGCCGCAGCTCGCCGGCGGGGCGGCCGGCCAAGGTGCCGGCCCAGCCGAGGGTGCGCGGCACCTGCCGCGGGCTGAAGGCGAAGCCGCAACCGCCGGCGCTCTCGGCCAGGGTCCAGTTCAGGCCGAGCAGCACGCCCTGTACCGGCTCGTGACTGCTGGCGCTGGCCAGCAGCCAGTCGTAGACGGCGCTCATGAGCCGAGCGCCGGCAGCAGGCGCAGCTCGCTCTTCAGCGCGCCGACGCGGCCCCAGGCGGTGACCGCCTCGATGACCCACTGCGGCCGGCGCGGATGCGCCAGCAGCACGTCGAACTCGGCGAAGGCCTGGCCGTCGGCGTGCACCAGCAGGCTGCCGAGCAGCGCGCCGCCGGCGCTGCGCCACTCGGCGTACAGCGCCTGGCTGTGGTCGTAGGGATCCTCGCGCAGCTCGCCGCGCGCCGGCGGCGTGCCGGCCACCGCCAGCGCTTCCTCGATGCCGGCACGCTGCAGGCAGGCGGCCAGCGCCGGCCACAGCTCGGCGAGCAGCGGCGCGGCGGCTTCGAGCCGCTGTTCCAGGCTGCCCGCCATCAGGCCGCCTCCTCGTCGAACGAGCGGGCAATCTGCAGGAAGGCGCCGCCGCCGATCTCGTCGTACGGGTCGAGTTCCAGCAGCTTGGCCAGCACCCGCTCGGCCTGCGCCACCCGGCCGCGGCGCAGGCGGATCACACCGAGCGCCTTGAGGCTGAACAGGTACAGGCGCACCAGCCCGTGGCGCTGCGTCCAGTCGGCGCTGGCCGGCTGCTGGCGCCGGTAGTTGCGGTCGATGCCGGCACCGCGCGCGGCCTCGTGCAGCGCCTGCCAGACCGCCGCCTCGGCCTCGCGGTAGCGCTGGCTGACGAAGTAGAACTTGTACAGGCCGATGTGCGCGTCCGGCTCCTCCGGCCAGCGCCTTCGCGCCTCCAGCAGCAGGGCCTCGACCCCGTCGGGGGTGGCGGCGCACAGCGCATGGTTGAGCAGGAAGCGCAGTTTCTGCGGCGTACTGGCGGAAAAGAACGCCCGCTCCGGGGCGAACAGCAGCACTTCGGCCATGGGCGTCACCAGAGTTCGGCGGGGGTCAGCTTGTCCGCCCAGGGCTCTCCGCCCAGCAGATGCTGCTCGACGATGAGCGCCGCATCCTGCGGCTCGACCCAGCTGTACATGACCGCCCCGGGGTAGACCAGCACGTTGGCCCCGGCCTGGCAGGGGCCCATGCAGCCGGTGCTGGTCAGGGCGATGCGATTGCTGAGGTTGTGCTGGATCAGCACCTGGGCGAAGGCGTTGTACACCGCCTCGGCGCCCTTGGCGCCGCAGCTGCCGCGCGGGTGGCCGTCGGCGCGGCGCTGGGCGCAGACGAAGATGTGGAACTCGGGCTTGGCCATGATCCGCTCTCCTCAGGCCGCGGCGGCGGCGTGGCTGTGGCACTGCTTGGGACAGACCGCGGCGCAGGCCTGGCAGCCGATGCAGTCCATGGCGTCCTTGACCACCATCACCTTCATCTCGTCGTCCTCGTCGAACAGGTCGTCGTCCTCGCCCATCAGCTCGGCGCGGTCGACCAGGTCGAACACGTCGCGCGGGCAGACCTTATAGCAGCGGCCGCAGCCGATGCACTTCTGCGCGTCCAGCGCGGTGACGAACTGCGGAGTCCACTCGGCGCCACCGCGGGTACGCCCGGTAATCGTTGTCTCAGCCATGCTTCACTCTCCTCGCCGCCACCGGCGGTGGCGCGGCCAACGGTTGTCGATCGGCGGCTGGCAGCCGCTCTCGTGCTGTTGCCCCCACAGGGGCGGCGCAGCCTGGTGGGCCGCGCGGAGTCCGCCGCAGGCGGAGGTCTGATGCGGGCCGCAGCGACCCGCGGGCAATGTCGGCCGGCGGCCTCGTGAGCCGCCGCCGTGGGCGGGGCTCAGGCCCCTTCGCAGGCGTCCAGGCGCGCCTTGGCAGCGGCCCAGTCGACGCAGGCCTGGTGGGCCTGGCGAGCCAGCTCGGGCAGCGCGTCGTAGTCGGTGAGCAGGCGATCCTCGACCAGATCATGGATCTGCGAGGCCCAGTCGCTGGCGATGCGCTTCTTGTGGCTGACGTCCTTCTTCAGCGCCTTGAGTTCTTCCTCGGTCATCACGGCCTCCGCCTCAGAGTTCGGCTACCACACGGTGCGCGCCGACCAGCGAGCTGGCCTTGTCCAGCTGCTTCTGCGCCTCGGCGACCAGCGCCTCCAGCGAGTCGAAGCCGAAGCGGTGGACGTCGCGCAGGGTCTTGTCCAGCGCCACCAGCTTGCCGACCAGGATCAGCGCCCGGCCGAAGCCCTCGTGGGTCAGGTTGATCACCGGCACGGCGAGCAGGCCGGTCTCGGCCTCGAGCAGTTGGGCCAGCGCGTTGTAGTAGGCCTTGATCCGCGAGATGGTGGTCTCGTCTGGATCGCCCACCACCGGGATGGCCTTGCGCCGCGCCTTGGTCAGTACCAGCGGATCGAGCACGCGGGCATCGCTCCAGGTGTCGTAGGTGCCGTAGCTGTCCATGGCGCGCAGCTGCACCACCATCTGCCGGATGATCGGCTCCTGCAGGGCGGCATCGCCGTCCTGCACCACCGCGGGTTGTTCCTCGACGTCGAACATGGGGCTTTCCTCTCTGGATAAGGGGTGGCGCTACTCGTCCCAGGCCTCGCCGGCCATGGCGTCGAAGCGCTGGAGATCGGCGCCGCGGGTGCGCTGGATGGCCTTGGCCAGCCAGGCCGAGGGGCCTTCGCGCAGCTCGTCCTGCAGGCTTTCGAGCAGCTCGTCGATGCGCGCCGCCTCGGCGACCTTGACCGGCTGCACGCCGATGCTCAGCAGCTGGCGCACCGCCGAGGCACCGCAGGCTCGGCAGTACACAGCGATGCAGCCGTCGAGCAGCTCGAGCTTGCTGACCAGCTTGTCCTCGTTGCCGTCCTGCTCCAGGTCGCCGAACTCGATGACCTTGAGCAGCTGGGCGCGCTCGGGATTGACGCCGTAGATGACGAAGGCGCGCGACGAGCCGAAATGCTGGTCGACCGTCTCGCGATCGGCGGAGGCGAACGCCACCTTCAGCAGGGTGCCGTCGTCCTCGCCGTCGAGTACCTGCAACTGCCGGGTCGGGCTGGCCATGCTCAGTGCCTCCATTGCGGCCGCTCGGCGGCCGACTTCTGCGCGTAGATCGAGTGGTAGGGCGCCAGGCCCTGGTGGTGCTCGACCAGCAGGTTGGCCAGATCGAACAGCGTCTGGGCGGTCGCCCGGTAGCCGCTCCAGCAGCGCTGGAAGCCGCCGAGCAGGTCGTACTGCGGGAAGCCGACGCGCAGCAGCGGCACGCCGAGGCGCCCGGCGCTGGCCAGCGCGTGGCTGTTGCCGAGGATCAGCTGCGCGCCCTGCGCGGCGGCGGCGCGCTCGAGATCCTCCAGATCGCCGACCTGGATGCTCGCCAGGGGCGAGGCGGCCAGCGCCGGCGCCCGCGCCGGCACCACCGCGGCCACGGTGCGCGCGCCCATGCCGCGCAGCAGAGCGTCGAAGCCGAGCAGCAGGTCGGGGTCGGCGGCGATGGCGATGCGCGCGTCACCGAGCATGAAGTGGGTATCGAGCATGGCGTCCTGCAGCTGGCGACGCTGCTTCTGCCAGCGCTGCGGCACCGGATTGCCGCTGATCCGGCTGAGCGCCAGCAGCCAGGCGTCCACGGCGTCGAGGCCCATCAGCAGGCCGAAGCGATGCTCCGGCACGCCGCTGCGCGCGGCCAGGGCGTCGGCGGCGGCGTCCAGGCTCGGGCCGACCACCAGGGTGGCGACGCTCTGCCCTGCCGTGGCCAGCTCGTCGAGGGTCAGGCCGCCGGTGGTCAGCGGGTTGAACTGGGCGTCGTCGAGATGGCCGTCCAGCGAGCCGGACAGGTCGGGGATCAGCAGCGGGCGCAGGCCGAAGCTCTCGATGCTCTCGGCGACGAACTCCAGGTCGCCCGGGGTCAGGCTCGCCGAGCACAGCACGTTGACCTGGCGCGGGCGCCTGCCGACCTGGTCGCGGCGCTCCGGCACCAGGGTCTCGATCAGCGCCTTCACCGTGGCGGCGAAGCCGCTCTCGAAGCTGCCGGCGAAATCCGGGGTGTTCACCGCCACCACCGCCACCCGGGCGAACTCGGGATACTGGCTGCGGAACTCGTGCAGCGCACTGTTGAGGTCGCAGCCCTGGGTCTCGGCCAGCGCGGTGGAGAGCAGGCCGATCACCGCCGGGTTCTGCTTCTCGCAGATGGTTTTCAGCGCCTCGACCACGTTGTCGTCGGCGCCCATCACCGAGCTGACCTGGTCCATCGCCGTGGTCTGCAGCGGCACCGGCTCGCGGAAGTGGCGGACGAAGAACACCTTGGCGAACGCCGTGCAGCCGGCCGAGCCGTGCAGCAGCGGCATGCTGCGCGCGAGGCCGAGGATGGCCAGGGCGCCGCCCATGGTCTGGCTGGCCTTCAGCGGGCTGACCGCGAGGGCCTTCTTGCGATTGACGATCTCGGCCATGGCGATCTCCTCAGGCGGTGGCGGTCAGGGACGGGGCGGACAGCGGGGCGCCTAGTGGCGAGCCACCAGCGTCGCTCCAGGGCGCCGGGCGGCGCACCGCCTCCCACACCGGGCTCTCCAGGGTCAGGCACAGCTGGCGCACCAGTTCGAGCATGCCGTCGTAGCCGGCATAGCCGAATTCGCGCTCCTGGTTGATGTCGAGGAAGGGAATGCGCGCCTTGAGCGCGGTGTACATGTTGCGGCCGCCGGCGATCAGGATGTCGGCCTGGTACTCCTCCACCGTCCTGAGCAGCGCACGCGGGTTGCCCTCGTCGAGCATCTTCACCTCGTCGCCCATCAGCTCGCGGATGCGCGCCTTGTCCTCCTCGGTGGACTTCTTGGTGCCGGTGGCGACCACCTTCATGCCCAGGTCCTGCAGGCAGGAGATCACCGACCAGGACTTCACCCCGCCGGTGTAGAGCAGCACGCGCTTGCCCTCCAGGCGTGCGCGCCAGGGCTCCAGCGCGGCGCGGATGCGCGTCTCCTCGCGCTCGATCAGCGCCTCGGTGCGCGCACTGAGGTCGGCGTCGCCGATCAGCCGGGCGAAGTCGCGCAGCGCCTGCGAGGTGTCGGTGATGCCGTAGAAGCTGCCCTCGAACCAGGGCGTGCCATAGCGCTCCTGCAGCTTGCGGGCGACGTTGAGCATGGCCTTGGAGCAGACCATCATGTTCACCGCGGCACGGTGCATGGTCTGCACCTCGCGAAAGCGCGCATCGCCGGACAGCGTGCACAGCACGCGCAGGCCCAGCTCGTCGAGCAGCGGCAGCACGTGCCAGAACTCGCCGGCGATGTTGTATTCGCCGATCAGGTTGACGTCGTGGACGCGGATGCCGGGGCGTTCGCTGCCCGCCGGCAGCGGATCGGGCTCGCGGCTGCCTATCACGTGCTTGAGCATCGCCTCGCCGGCGATGCGGTTGCCGAGGTTCTTGGTGCCGTAGAAGCCGGCCGAGTCGATGGGCACCACCGGGGTCTTGAAGTGCTCGCTGGCGGCCTTGCACACCGCGTCGAGGTCGTCACCGATCAGCGCCGGCACGCAGGTGTTGTAGACGAACACCGCCGGCGGCGCGTGGCTCTCCACCGCCTGGCGGATGGCATGGAACAGGCGCTTCTCGGCGCGGCCCATGATCACGTCCTGCTCGCTGAGATCGGTGGTCATGCCGATGCGGTACAGGTCCGGGCCGCTGGAGCGGGTGCCGCGGTTGTCCCAGGAGCTGCCGGCGCAGGCGATCGGCCCGTGGACGATGTGCGCCACGTCGGCGATCGGCAGCAGGGCGATCTGCGCGCCGTCGAAGGCACAGCCACCGTCGGTGGCGCCCGGCTTGGGCTTGGCACAGCCGGACTTCTCCTTCTTGTTGTGCTCGCAGGAAGGCTCGTCGAGCAGCTCGGCAATGTCCTTGGCTTTCATCGCTGACCCCCGTGGGTGCGTCGCTGGGTGGTGACGGGGGTGTTGCAAGGGTGGTGCCAGACGCTAACTAATTGATTTATCGATCTTTTGCCTGGAATGGCGTTGTCGGAAAGATGGCGGGGTGTCGGGTTTGCGACAAGGGGAGGGAAGCGTGAACTGGACGCTCAGCCATAGCATTCCCCGAAAACATCATTCACCATTTGACTCATCAATGAATTAACAAGTAATATTTGACCACCTCAAGAAAAGGGAGCCTGCAATGACGATTCTCACGGATCTGATCCACTCCGCCGCCAAAAGCTTCGATGACAAGACCTACCCTGCGGACGTTTATTTCCATCTACTCTCTGCTGTTCGGTCGGCCGAGACGCCCGCCGCCTTGGGCGAATCTCTAGCACAGGCTCTCGCTTGGAAGGATGGCAAAGTCCGCCGCGACATCAGCGGGCCTTTTGTTGCGCATCCGTTCGCCACCAAATATCGGATTGAACAGACGAAACCCAACACTCTCGACGCCAAACATCGGCAAGTGCTGGAGTCTTCCGAATTTTTTGAGTGGGCAAATAGCGTTCGCCAAACCGAAGCATTCGATATCGCCCTAATCCGCGAGATGGAGCGCAAGTTCGGACTTTGGTCCAGCGTGGTGATCCCGGTCTTCGTTCTACATAGCCTTAACCCGAGAGTATTCCCTATTGTCGATCGCTGGGTTATTACCACGTATAGCTTTTTTGATTCGAACATGGACTTCTCTTCCTCGATGGCAATGAGGATCACCCTCGACGTCTATGCCCGTTATCAGGAATGGTGGCTGCGGTTGCTGGGAGAGGCTGGTCTTGGAGCATTTTCTTCCCAACTTAGTCAACTCAAGAAGATCGATGCCGGCATCTGGGTACTTGGCAAAAGACTTGCGGCTGCTTCGTCCCTGCCCGATAGTCAACCTGACAAGGACGAGCAACCGCTTCTTGAAAATTTGGAACCGACGCTGGGAACCGATTCGAAAGAGTTCAAGATGCGAGCTATTTCCATAAGAAATACTGGAGTATCGCAGCGTGATGCTATTGCACAAGCAGCACGCGAGATGGGAATTGAACTAAAGCCGTCCTACCTGACCTACCCTGGCAGCCACTTTGATCGATGGAAAAAGCAGGGGCTTAGCTGATTTTACCGCTGGTGCCAGCCGCACGTGGCAATACACTGCCGTGGCGGCACCAGTGCCCCAACTATTGGGCCAAGGCTTCTTCACCCCAACCGCTACCCAATCGCCCTGCTCACCTACGGATCCTGCTCGCCCTGCGCCCGCAGCGCCGCCAGCGGCGCGCTTTCCCCACCGCCGCCAGGCGCACGGTTCAGTCGGGGTCGTGGAGCATGGGCAGCACGCCGCCGCCGTGCAGGCGCAAAGCGCCGGCATGTCAGCTTTGCGACGAGGCCGCCCGCAGGCGGCCTCGTGGGGTGGTGGCGGCCACGCGCCTCAGGCGGCGTGGCGCAGCAGCTCGACCAGTTGGGCGTGCAGCTGCGGGTCGCCGCAGGCGATCACCGCACCGCCGTTCTGCGCCGGGCCACCGTCCCAGGCGGTCACCACGCCGCCGGCGCCCTCGACGATGGGCATCAGCGCCTGGATGTCGTAGGGCTGCAGGCTGGCCTCGACGATGGCGTCGACGAAGCCCGAGGCGAGCATGCAGTAGGCGTAGCAGTCGCCGCCGAAGCGCAGCAGCTGGGCCTGGGCGGCCACCGTGTCGAAGGCCTGGCGGCGCGCCGGGGTGTCGAACATGTCCGGGGTGGTGCACATCAGCCGGGCGCTGGACAGGCTGGCGCAGGCACGGGTCTTCAGCGGCGCGCCGTTGCGCCAGGCGCCGGCCGGCGTGCCGACGTAGCGCTCGCCGGTGAACGGCTGGTTCATCACCCCGAGCAGCGGGCGCTGGCCGTCGTTGAGGGCGATCAGCGTGCCCCACAGCGGCAGGCCGGTGATGAAGGCGCGGGTGCCGTCGATGGGATCGAGCACCCAGGTCAGCGGGCTGCTGCCGACCACGGCGTCTTCTTCCTCGCCGAGGATGCCGTGCTCGGGATAGCGGGCGAGGATCAGCTCGCGCATGGCCCGCTCGGCGGCCTTGTCGGCCGCGGTGACCGGGTCGTACAACCGGCCGCCCTTGTCCTCCACCGCCAGCGGGGCGCGGAAGTGAGGGGCGATGGCGGCGGCCGCGGCATCGGCCAGTTGCTCGGCGAAGGCCTGGTACTCGGCGAGTTGCTCTGCGCTCAGGGGCATCGGATATCACCTAGGTTGGTCGTGAAGGTGTCGATGATAGCCGCCAGCGTGCCAGCGCGCTCAGTGCTCAGGCAGGCTGCGGGCCTGCGGCAAGGCAAAGCTGCGCCCGGGGCCCCCTACCCCAACCGCTCCCCGATCGCCGCCCGCACCTCCGGGTCCTGCTCGTCCAGCGTGCGCAGCGCCTCCAGCGGGGCGTTCTCCACTGCCGCCAGGCGCACGGTCCAGTCGGGGTCGTGGAGCATGGGCAGCACGTCGTCGCCGTGCAGGCGCGAGGCGACGATGCGGCGGATTTCCGGTTCGGGGTCCTGGGCCATCAGGCCGAGGCTGATCTCCGGCAGGCGCTTGGCCACCAGCTTGCGCACCTGGCGGTCCTCGTCGCGGATGAAGCGGAACAGCCGGCCCGGGGCGATGCGCTGCACCACGTAGGCGCGCACCAGGTAGTCGCGGTCGGCGGCCATCTGCTCGAGCTGTTCCAGCGGCAGGCGGTCGGCCACGGTGATGCGCACCTCGCGGTCCTCGTCCTGCATCAGCAGGTGCAGCTGCTCGCGCGGCAGGCGGTAGGCCACCGCGCGGCGCACCGCCTCGTCGACGTCGCGGACCATGGCCGGCAGCGCCTCCAGCGGCGCGTAGCGCACGGCGATGGCGCGGCGCTCCCAGAACGGGTCGGCCAGGTACTGCACCGCCAGCTGCGGGTTGTTGCGGAAGAAGCGGTCGATCTGCCGGCCGCTCTGCACCGCCACGCAGGCGTCGCCCGGGGTGCAGCGGCCGGTGAGCAGCAGGTTGCGGCGGAATGCGCAGCCGCTGCAGTCGCCGATGGGGGTGTTGTCCGGACCTTGCTCGAGCATGCCGCACCTCAGTCGGGAAGGATTTCCGCCAGCACGATGCCGGAAGCCGCGTCGCCGTCGTTGGTCAGCACCGAGCAGTGCTCGCTGGAGTTGACCAGGTAGAGGTTGAAGGCGGCGCGCGCGGCCACCGGCCGGGCGTTGACCGCGATGTCGTCGTCCATGCACCAGGTGAAGTGCACGCCGGGGTGGGCGGCGCGCAGGCGGGCGATCAGGGCGTCGTCGAGGATGCTTTCCTCGGCCTGGCGGATGACGTCGTCGAGCAGTTCCTGGCTGATCATCTCACTGTCCTCGTTCGGGGCTGTCACTGGTGAAGCGCACGCGCAGGTCGGCGCCGGCGCCCATCGCCTTGGCCAGCCAGGGCGGCGGGGCGGCGGCCAGCACGCGCTGCAGTTCGGCGACGATCTCGGCGGCCGGCACGGCCTCGGCCTGGCGGATCGGGTGCACGCCGGCGCGGATCACCTTGGCGGCGGCCGGGCCGCCGATGCTCAGGGTGTAGAGCAGCTGGCAGTCGTGCAGCTGCTCGGCGCGCCGCGCATTACGGTCCTCGTCGGGAGCGCAGGCGGCGGCCTCGCGCACGTCGACCAGGCGGCTGGCGCGCGGCGAGATCTGGTAGATCAGGAAGCGCGCGCAGTGGCCGAAGCTGGCGTCCATGCGCGCGCCGTTGTCGGAGGCGCAGGCGATGCGCACCGAGCCGGCGAACTCGCCGTCGCGGTAGGCCTCGGGCGGCGGTGGCGGTTCGCTGGGCAGGCTGACGCCGCGGCCCTTGAGCAGGCCGAGGGCGCTGTGCAGCGCGCGCTCGCCGATCTCCGCCGCGGCGCCGGGCGGCGCGGTGTCCTGCAGGCGGGCCTGCAGGCGCGCGGCGCGCAGCTTGCGCAGGCGGGCCTCGGTGATGGGTTCGCCGACCGCGGCGATCAGCGCGCGCAGCAGGTGGGCGGTGTCGATGCCCCTCAGCGCGCGGGCGGCCAGGGCGATGCGCAGGGCCAGGTGGGCGGGCAGCGGCGCATGCCGGGGGGGATGCGCGCTCATGACCGTCAGGCCTCGCCGGCCCGCTTGGCGCGCAGGGTGATCGGCAGCTTCGGCTGGGGGATCGGCTCGATCCAGTAGCTCGAGCCGTCGCCGAGGGTGACCTCGCCGCCCCACAGTTCGGCGCTGTCGTGCTCGAGGGCGACGACGATCTCTTCCTGGTCCTTCTTGGCGATGTAGAAGGTCAGCTGACCTTGGGGGTTGCGGCGGATCATGACGCTGGGCATGGCGGCTCTCCGGTTCGGGATGGGCTGTCCGCCGGCGCCGGGGGCCTGGACCCGGCGCCGGCGGACAGTGTGGTGAAGCGGGCCGGAGCGGCGCAGCCGCCCCGGCCGGTACCGCTACGGGCTGCGACTCAGCGAACCAGGTCGTAGTTGTAGTCGGTGACCTGCATGCCACGGGTTTCCTCGTCGAGACGCTCGAGCACCGCGTTGACGATGGTGGTGAGCATCTGCATGGCGCCCTCGTAGCCGAGGGTGGTGGAGCGGTGCAGGTGGTGGCGGTCGAAGATCGGGAAGCCGATGCGGATCAGCGGCACCTCGAACTCCTTGCCCTTGTGCAGGGTGTCGCGCTGGATGAACTTGCCGTAGCTGTTGCCGATCATGAAGTCCGGCTTGTCGGTGAACACCAGCGAGCGCAGGTGCCAGAGGTCCTTGCCGATGTACACGGTGCAGTCCTTGCCGTACGGCGAGGACTCCAGGATCGCGTCCATGGCCTTCTTCCAGCGCTTGTTGCCGTTGTTGCAGAGGATGTGGGTCGGCTCGCAACCCAGCTCCAGCAGGAACTTGGCCAGGCCCATGACAAAGTCCGGGTCGCCCCAGATGGCGAACTTCTTGCCGTGCAGCCAGGTGTGCGAGTCGGTGATCATGTCGACCAGGCGACCGCGCTCCTTTTCCAGGCTGGCCGGGATCGGCTGGCCGGTGGCTTCGCTGATCTTCATCAGGAACTCGTCGGTCCAGTCCAGGCCCATCGGGATGTTGAGCTTGGGAACCTCGTGCTTCCAGGTGTTCTCGACCAGCTTCCTGGTCTTTTCCAGCTGCCAGGGCTGCAGCAGCAGGGTGGTGATGGCGTTCGGCGCGTCCTTGATCTCGTCCTGGGTGGTGCCGCCGGCGTACATGCGGAACTGGCCGTCGGCCGGGGTATCCAGCACCTCTTCCGGGTCGGAGAGGAAGCTGTAGCCGACGTCCATCTCCTTGAGCATGCGCTTGATCACGCGGAAGTTGCCCAGGTAGGTCTCGAAGCCCGGCACCACGTTGACCTTGTGGTTGCTGCCGACCACCTTGTCTTCCATGTGGTTGAGGGTGAAGTAGCGGGCGATGCCCTCGAACATGTTGTCCCAGCCGGTGACGTGGCTGCCGACGAAGCTCGGGGTGTGGGCGAACGGCACCGGGTACTCGTCGGGGATGAAGCCTTCCTTCTTCGAGTTGTTGATGAAGGCGTTGAGGTCGTCGCCGATCACCTCGGCCATGCAGGTGGTGGACACCGCGATCATGTCGGGCTTGTAGGTGGCCTTGCAGTTCTGCAGGCCGTCCTTCATGTTCTGCTGGCCGCCGAACACCGCCGCGTCCTCGGTCATCGAGTCGGAGACGCAGGACACCGGCTCGCGGAAGTGGCGGTTGAAGTAGGTGCGGAAGTAGGCCACGCAACCCTGCGAGCCATGCACGTAGGGCATGGTCTTCTCGAAGCCGAGGGCACAGAGCACGGCGCCGAGCGGCTGGCAGGCCTTGGCCGGGTTGATGGTCAGCGCTTCGCGCTGGAAGTTGAGTTCCTGGTATTCCCTGGTGGTGGTCCACTGGAACACTTCGTCGATCTTGTCCTGCGGATGCTTCTCCTCGAAGTCATCGCGCTTGCGGGCAAGCATGTCCTTGTATTCCTGGTCGCGGAACAGCGGGTAGCTGGGTTTGATGTTGTCGACTTGCTGGCTCATGACTCTTCTCCTGCGCCGCACTCATCTGTGCTGGCGATGGCGGATGTCGGCTGCGGGCGGCCCCGGGGGGTGGGCCGGCCGCAGCGGACGGCTCGTACGATTGCGGACTATCAGGCGCTGGCGGCGACTTTCAGCTCGGCCTCTGCGGCCTTCTGCCAGGGAGCCTGCAGCTTCTTCCAGCACGGGTTGTTGAGGGTCATGTCCATGTCGCGGGCGAAGATGGCGAAGCCGTCGAAGCCGTGGTACGGGCCGGAGTAGTCCCAGGAGTGCATCTGGCGGAAGGGGATGCCCATCTTCTGGAAGATGAACTTCTCCTTGATACCGGAGCCGATCAGGTCGGGCTTGACCTTCTTGACGAATTCCTCGAATTCGTAGCCGGTGACGTCGTCGTAGAGCAGGGTCGCGTTGCCCATTTCCTTGATGGTGCGGTCGTAGTCGTCGTTGTGGGCGAACTCGTAGCCGGTGCCGACCACTTCCATGCCCAGGTCCTCGTAGGCGCCGATCACGTGGCGCGGACGCAGGCCGCCGATGTACAGCATGACGCGCTTGCCTTCCAGGCGCGGGCGGTACTTGGCGACGATGGCTTCCCACTCCGGCTGGTACTTGGCGATGACTTCTTCGCACTTGGCCTGGATCGCCTCGTCGAACTGGGCGGCGATGGCGCGCAGCGACTCGATGGTCTTGGTCGGGCCGAAGAAGTTGTACTCCATCCATGGGATGCCGTACTTCTCTTCCATGTGCCGGGAGATGTAGTTCATCGAGCGGTAGCAGTGCACCAGGTTCAGCTTGACCTTGGGGGTCAGCTCGATCTCGGAGATGGAACCGTCGCCGGACCACTGGGCGACCACGCGCAGGCCCATTTCCTCGAGCAGGATGCGCGAGGACCAGGCGTCGCCGCCGATGTTGTAGTCGCCGATGATCGCCACGTCGTAGGGGGTGGTCTGGAAGGAGTTGTCCTCGTCGCGGGCGCCCAGCACCCAGTCGCGCACGGCGTCGTTGGCGATGTGGTGACCGAGGGACTGCGACACGCCGCGGAAGCCCTCGCAGCGCACCGGCACCACGGTGGTGTCGTGCTCGGCGGCCTTCTTCTTCGACACCGCCTCGATGTCGTCGCCGATCAGGCCGATCGGGCACTCGGACTGCACGGAGATGCCCTTGTTCAGCGGGAACAGGGTTTCCACCTCGTCGATCAGCTTGCCGAGCTTCTTGTCGCCGCCGAAGACGATGTCCTTCTCCTGGAAGTCCGAGGTGAAGTTCATGGTGACGAAGGCGTTCACGCCGGTGGTGCCGATGTAGTAGTTGCGGCGGCCGGCACGCGAATACTGGCCGCAGCCCACCGGACCGTGGGAGATGTGGATCATGTCCTTGATCGGCCCCCAGACCACGCCCTTGGAGCCGGCGTAGGCGCAGCCGCGGATGGTCATCAGACCGGGCAGCGACTTCTTGTTGGAGGTGATGCACTTCTTCGACTGGGCGACCGACTGGTCGTTGACGGCCAGGTGCTTGGCGCGGTCCTTGCGGGCTTTCTCGGGATAAACTTCCAGGACTTCCTGGATGAGGGATTCGACCTCTTCGCGCGACATACCGGACATGGGTATGACTCCTCTTGCCTTGCGTTCATGTGCGGGTAACGGATGGGCCGCACTGCGCCAGGCGCAGTGCGACGCTCCGGCAGGGCCCATCTGCCCTGCCCCGTCCTACGAGCGATGCGCTCAGGCGCTGACTTCCTCGGCAGCGGTCTTGCCGACGATGCTCATGTCCTCTTCTTCCATGATGCCGAACTCCATCAGCAGCGCTTCCAGCTCGTCCATGGTGATCGGGGTCGGGATGATCAGCTTCTTGTTGCTGACGATCTTGCTGGCCAGGGCGCGGTACTCGTCGGCCTGCTTGGCCTGCGGGTCGTACTCGATGACGGTCATGCGGCGGATTTCGGCGCGCTGCACCACGTTGTCGCGCGGCACGAAGTGGATCATCTGGGTGCCCAGTTTCTCGGCCAGGGCGATGATCAGCTCGTCTTCGCGGTCGGTGTTGCGGCTGTTGCAGATCAGCCCGGCCAGACGCACGCCACCGGAGTTGGCGTACTTCACGATGCCCTTGGAGATGTTGTTGGCGGCGTACATGGCCATCATCTCGCCGGAGCAGACGATGTAGATTTCCTGGGCCTTGTTCTCGCGGATGGGCATGGCGAAGCCGCCGCACACCACGTCGCCGAGCACGTCGTAGAACACGAAGTCGAGATCGTCGTCATAGGCGCCTTCCTCCTCGAGGAAGTTGATCGCGGTGATCACGCCACGGCCGGCGCAGCCGACGCCCGGCTCCGGGCCGCCCGACTCGACGCACTTGACGCCACCGAAGCCGACCTTGAGCACGTCCTCCAGCTCGAGGTCTTCCACGGTGCCGGCCTCGGCGGCCATCTCCATGATGGTGTTCTGGGCCTTGGAGTGCAGGATCAGGCGAGTGGAGTCGGCCTTCGGGTCGCAGCCGACGATCATCACCTTATTGCCCATTTCGGCCAGGGCGGCGACCAGGTTCTGGGTGGTCGTGGACTTGCCGATCCCACCCTTGCCGTAGATAGCGCATTGACGCATTGCCATAATTGAGTTCCTCAGGTTTCGTTTCCACTGTCGTGGGCTGTAGGCCCGAACAAGCCTGCGCAACCTGGTCAATGCAGCGTCTGTGCCAGCGCCGTAAAACAACTTCAACTCATTGTTTTCAAAAGACTTTCAATTGAAAAGCGAAATATCGCGAACGGTTCGACACGCAACAAATCCCCCTCGCAACCTGTGGCAATGGCGACAACCCGACAAACTTCACGCTCCCTCCTTATTGCCGGAAAAGTTGGCCGTAAATCCCTGTGGCAAACATGACAATTGTCGGCCGCGCGCTTCCTATTGTCGGGCCGGATAATTACCCAGGATTCCGGGCGAAATTGATTAATCATTGAATATCAATGACTTGCCTCTCTCATGCGGGAGTGGTGCGGATATTGCGTAGCTCAACGCGCCATCACGCACCATCCAGCAGGAGAACCCTGTGAACAGCAGCCTGATCAACGAAATCCTCGCCGAGCTCCGTACGGGCCATGTGGTGCCCTACCTGGGGCCCGAGGTGCTGCGCGGGGTGGCCGACCGCGACAGCGGCCGACCGATGCCGGCCGACAGCGACAGCCTGATCCTCGCCATGACCGGCGGCCAGCCGATGTCGCCGCGGCTGATGTACGAGTTCCCGCGCGCCGCCATGCACCTGGAGAACAAGAAGGGCCGCAGCTTCATCGAGCGCTTCCTGACCCAGGCCTACGCCGGCGACAACTGGACGGCGTCGCCCGTGCACCAGTGGCTGGCCGACCTGGAGCTGCCCTACCTCATCGACTGCAACCGCGACAACCTGCTGCAGCGCCGCTACGCCGAGCGCCCGCACACCCTGGTGGTCGGCGCCGCACGCATCGCCGCCACCCCCTACCGCTTCGACCTCTACCAGGGCGAGGCCGGCCACTACCGCCCGCTCGAACTGGCCGAGGTCGACACCGCCCTGCCGGTGCTGTTCAAGCCGCTAGGCACGCCGCTGCCCAGGCCGAGCTTTGTCGCCTCGGACGCCGACTTCGTCGACTACATCACCGAGCTGATGGGCGGCTTCGCCGTGCCGGCCTGGCTCAAGCTGCGCCGCAAGAACAAGCGCTACCTGTTCCTCGGCATGCGCTTCAACCGCGACACCGAGCGCATGGTGATGAGCGACCTGATCCACGACGCCGCCGAACCGGCCGGCTGGGTGCTGATCGCCGAGCCGACCGACAAGGAACGCAAGGTCTGCGCGCGCAAGAACCTTCAGCTGGTCGAGGCCGACTGGAGCGAGCTGCTCGCGGCAGCCGCACCCGCCATCCCGGCCGGCAACCCCACCGCCACGCTCGTGGCCCGAATCCCTTGATCGACAAGAGAGCCTCACCATGCTGCTGAAAACCTACGAAGAGAAGAACCTCCTCTGCAACCTGAGCGTCAACGGCGCCACCAGCCAGGCCGACACCTACGCCTACCGCGGCGACCTGGTGCTGGCCGAGGGCGAGATCGCCGACGACGCCGGCCGCCGCCTGCCGCCGACCGCGGTGGTCAAGCAGGCCACCGTGCTGGTCAGGAGCGACAAGCTCGCCATGGTCAGCGGCATCGTCGCCCACCTGGCCGAGGTGCCGCTGTTCGTCGAGCGCTACCGCCACGACCTGGCCGCCGACATCCACGTGCTGTTCTACGTCGAGGACCTGAGCAAGCCGCTGGTCACCGACCTCGACGGCGTCGGCATCTTCCTGCTGCCGCACCTCGACGGCGGCGCCGCCTGGCAGACCCTGATGGACGACCTGCGCCTGGACAAGGACGACTTCAAGGGCCAGAGCGCCGAGGACAAGGTGATCACCATGGCCGCGGGCCTGGCCGACTACAAGCCGAAGCTCGACAGCCTGAGCTTCGAACAGTGCCTGGCCTTCGTCAGCACCATCAAGCGCGAGCACCGCGGTCCGGTCTGAGTCCTGCACCACTTCTCCAGAGTCCCTTTCGGCAGCTAAGCCACTCCCCCGCTCCTGGGGGAGTCTTGTTTTCGGCGTCCGCCCCGCAGGAGCAGGCACGGCGGTGCGCGCGGCGCACCCTACTCCTGGTGGCGGCGCAGCGCGGTGAACGCGCCCAGCTCCCACTCGCGCAGCGCCAGCAGCAGGCCGCAGCCGCGGCGCTTGCCCAGCGGCGCGGCCAGGCTCTCCGCGTGCAGCTCGGCGAAGCGCTGGCGCAGGCGGCGCACCTCGCCCTGCAGCTGGGCCAGCGCCGCCTCGGTGAGCATGCCGTGGGCGAAGCCGAGGGTCTGGTCGGCGCCGGCGAAGTCGCTGGCGAGGAATTCGCCGAGGCCCTGGCGGCGGAAGAAGCGCTGGATCGGCCCGTCCGGCCGCCAGTCGAAGTCGCGCGCCACGTTGAGGCGCACGCGGTTGCCGGGCAGCAGCTCGATCAGGCGCAGGCGGTCGAGGCGCGCCAGGCAGCGGATCGCCTCGGCCTCGCTGAGGCGGTATACGCTGAGGATGTCGGCCAGGCTCCACTGGTTGAGCACGCACACCGCCACCAGCAGCAGCTGGTCGTCGGAGACCAGCTCGCGCTCCTGGGCCTCGCTCAGGGTGTGCAGGCGCTGGCCGCTGGCGGCCGCCTCCTGGCTCAGCTCGGCGAGGGTGAAGCCGAGCAGATTGGCGATCTGCAGCAGGCGTTCCAGGGTGAAGCTGCCGCTGGCGAACAGGCGCTTGACGCTGGCCTCGGAGAGGTCGAGCTGGCCGGCGAGGTCGCGGTAGGTCATGCCGCGCGCCTTGAGCTGGCGCTTGAGGGTGGACAGCAGCTGGTCGAGTTCACTCATGGGACACGGGAAAGTAGCGTTTTTCGATACCTTGTAGTGTACGCGACGCGACCTTTTCCGCCGGAGTTTCGCATCACGCTTCCCGAGGCCATGCTCGGCTCACCTATCCCCTGGAGACCGCCATGGATCGCTGCTCCCGCCACCTGCCGCTGCTGCTCACCCTGCTGCTGTCGGCCGCCGCCCTGCTGCACGGGCCCATCGCCCAGTTCGAGAACTACCACGCCTTCGCCGACCGCCTGACCCTGTTCGGCATCCCCCACTTCTGCGACGTGCTGTCCAACCTCGGCTTCGCCGTGGTCGCCCTGTGGGGGCTGTGGCGCCTGGCGCCGCGCCGCCGCAGCCACTTCGCGCACAGCTGGCCGGGCTACGCGCTGTTCCTCGCCGGCCTGCTGCTCACCGCCGCGGGTTCGAGCTGGTACCACCTGGCCCCCGACGACCACCGCCTGCTGTGGGACCGCCTGCCGATCGCCCTGGCCAGCGCCGGGCTGCTGGCCGGGGTGTGGGCCGATTGTCGGCAACGCGATGGCCGCGCCTTCGCCGCCCTGCTCGGAGCCTTCGCGCTGGCCGGCGTGGTCTGGTGGTACGTCACCGAGCTGACCGGCGTCGGCGACCTGCGCCCCTACCTGCTGCTGCAGCTGCTGACCATCGTGCTGATCCCGCTGTGGCAGTGGCTGCATGGCCGCCCGCGCGGCGAGCGCTTGGCCTTCGCCGCTGCCATGGGCCTGTACCTGCTGGCCAAGCTCGCCGAGCTGCTCGACCACCAGCTGGCCGCCCTGTTCGCCCCGCTGACCGGCCATACCCTCAAGCACCTGCTGTCCGCCGCCGCCACCGCGGTGGTGGTCGCCCAGCTGGCGCGGCGCGCGCCGCTGGCCAGCGACACGGACGCGGTGGCACCATCGCGCCATTCCCTCCACCACTCCTGAGCTCAGGGACCGATCATGCTCAAGCTCCTCCTGCGCAACCTGCTGCAGCGCCTGCTGCGCGTCCGGGTGCACGGCGATACCGACGTGTTCGCCAACCCGCGCACGCTGATCGTCGCCAACCACGAATCCTTCCTCGACGGCCTGCTGCTCGGCCTGTTCCTGCCGGTGGACGCCACCTTCGTGGTGCACTCGCAGATCGCCAGCCGGCCGCTGCTGGGTTTCCTGCTGCGCTTCGTGCCGCACCTGGCGGTCGACTCGACCAGCCCGCTGGCGATGAAGCAGATCGTCCGCCTGGTGGAGAGCGGCCGGCCGGTGGTGATCTTCCCCGAGGGGCGCATCACCCGCACCGGCTCGCTGATGAAGGTCTACGACGGCGCCGGCTTCGTCGCCGCCAAGACCGGCGCCACCGTGGTGCCGGTGCGCATCGACGGCGCCGCGCGCAGCTACTTCGGCCGCCTGGCCGGGGTCTATCCGCGCCGCCTGCTGCCGCAGGTCGACCTGTACGTGCAGCCGCCGCGGCAGATCGCCATGCCGGCGCTGCCCTCGGCCAAGCAGCGCCGCCGCCGCGCCGGCGAGCTGATGCGCCACATCCTGCTCGACATGCTGGTGGCCAGCCGGCCGCGGCGCACCCTGTTCGAAGCCTTCCTCGACGCCAAGGCAGTGTTCGGCAGCGACTACCAGCTGGTCGAGGACGTGCGCATGGTCGAGGAGTCCTACGGCTCGCTGCTGAAGATGGCGCTGGGCCTCGGTCGCCTGCTCAGCCGCCACACCGCGCCCGGCGAGATCGTCGGCGTGCTCACCCCCAACGCCGCGCCGACCCTCGGCCTGGTGCTCGGCCTGTCGCTGAATGCGCGCATCCCGGCGATGCTCAACTACACCGCAGGCAAAGACGGCCTGCAGGCCGCCTGCACCGCCGCCGCCATCCGCACCGTGGTCGCCTCGCGCACCTTCGTCGACAAGGCACGCCTCGGCGGCCTGCTCGACGGGCTCGAGGGCGTCCGCGTGCTCTACCTGGAGGACCTCAAGGCCGACCTGACTCTCGCCGACCGCCTGTGGCTGCTCGCCCACCTGCTCATGCCGCGGCGCGCCGCCGTGCCCCAACAGCCCGACGATCCGGCGCTGGTACTGTTCACTTCGGGTTCGGAGGGCAAGCCCAAGGGCGTGGTGCACTCGCACGACTCGCTGCTCGCCAACGTCGCCCAGGTACGCGCGGTGGCCGACTTCACCCCGCTCGACAAGTTCATGATGGCGCTGCCGCTGTTCCACTCCTTCGGCCTGACCTGCGGCGTGCTGCTGCCGCTGGTGTCGGGCTGCAAGGTGTTCCTCTACCCCAGCCCGCTGCACTACCGCATCGTCCCCGAGCTGGTCTACGACCGCGACTGCAGCGTGCTGTTCGGCACCTCGACCTTCCTCGGCAACTACGCCAAGTACGCCCATCCCTACGACTTCGGCCGCCTGCGCTACGTGGTGGCCGGCGCCGAACGGCTCAACGAGGAAGTACGGCAGACCTGGCTCGACAAGTTCGGCATCCGCATCCTCGAAGGCTACGGCATCACCGAGTGCGCGCCGGTGGTGGCGGTCAACGTGCCGATGGCCTGCCGGCGCGGCAGCGTCGGCCAGCTGCTGCCGGGCATCCAGCATGAGCTGGAGCCGGTGCCGGGCATCGAGCACGGCGGCGCCCTGCACCTGCACGGCCCGAACCTGCTCAAGGGCTACCTGCTGTTCGACCAGCCCGGGGTGATCCAGGCCCCGCCGGCGCTGCGCCCCGGCTGGTACGCCACCGGCGACATCGTCGAGCTCGACGCCGACGGCTTCCTGCACATCCGCGGCCGCCTCAAGCGCTTCGCCAAGCTGGCCGGCGAGATGGTCTCGCTGGAGGTGGTCGAGCAGATCGCCGCCGAGGCCGCGCCGCCTGGGCGCCAGCGAGCTGGCGGTACCGCGCGACATCCGCCATCTCGACGCCCTGCCGCTGCTCGGCACCGGCAAGACCGACCACGTCGCCCTCAAGCGCCTGGCCGAAACCGTCACCGCCACGGAGCAACCGTCATGAGTTCGCCGCTCGACCTGCTCAGGGCACGCCGCTTCGCCCCGCTGTTCGTCACCCAGTTCCTCGGCGCCTTCAACGACAACCTGTACAAGAACGCCCTGGTGGTGCTGCTGACCTTCCAGGCCGCGCAGTGGACCGACCTGTCCATCGGCCTGCTGGCCAACCTGGCGGCCGGGCTGTTCATCCTGCCGTTCTTCCTGTTCTCCGCCACCGCCGGGCAGCTCGCCGACAAGTACGACAAGGCCACCCTGGCGCGCTGGACCAAGCTGCTGGAGATCGTCATCGTCCTGCTCGCCGGCGCCGGCTTCTGGGCGCACAGCCTGCAGCTGCTGCTCGGCGCGCTGTTCCTGCTCGGCCTGCAGTCGACCCTGTTCGGCCCGGTGAAGTACGCCATCCTGCCGCAGCACCTGCACGAGGACGAGCTGGTCGGCGGCAACGCGCTGATCGAGGCCGGCACCTTCGTCGCCATCCTCATCGGCACCCTGGCCGGCGGCCTGCTCGCCGCCGTCGAGGGCGGCAGCCTGTGGATCACCGCCGCCTGCCTGGCGGTCGCCGTGGTCGGCTACTGGAGCAGCCTGGCCATCCCCGCCGCCCCGGCCCCCGAACCGCAACTGAAGGTCAACCCCAACCCGCTGAGCGAAACCTGGCGCAACATCGGCTTCGCCCGCGAGAACCGCACGGTGTTCCTGTCGATCCTCGGCATCTCCTGGTTCTGGCTGTACGGCGCACTGCTGCTCGCCCAGTTCCCGGCCTACGCCAAGGACGTGCTGGGCGGCACCGAGAGCGGCGTGACCCTCTTGCTCGGCATCTTCACCCTCGGCATCGGCGCCGGCTCCATGCTCTGCGAGCGGCTGTCCGGCAAGCTGGTGGAGATCGGCCTGGTACCGCTCGGCTCGATCGGCCTGACCGTCTTCGGCCTCGACCTCGCCTTCGCCTCGCCGGCCAGCCCGCCGCCGGAGCCGCTGGTGCTGGCCGAACTGCTGCAGGCGCCGGGCACCCTGCGCGTGCTGTTCGACCTGTTCGGCCTGGGCCTGTTCGGCGGCTTCTTCATCGTGCCGCTGTACGCGCTGATGCAGCTGCGCTCGGCCGCCGCGCACCGCGCACGCATCGTCGCCGCCAACAACATCCTCAACGCGCTGTTCATGGTGGTCGGCGCCGGCGCCGCGGCCGGGCTGCTCGCCGCCGGGCTGTCGATTCCCGAGCTGTTCGCCGCCGCGGCTCTCATCAACGCACTGGTCGCCGTGTACATCTACCGCCTGGTGCCCGAGTTCCTGCTGCGTTTCCTCGACTGGCTGCTGATCCACTCGGTCTACCGCCTGGACAAGCAGGGCGTCGAGCGCATCCCCTTCTCCGGCCCGGCGCTGCTGGTGTGCAACCACGTCAGCTACGTCGACGCCCTGGTAATCGCCGCCGCCTGCCGCCGGCCGATCCGCTTCGTCATGGACCACCGCATCTTCCGCTGGCCGCTGCTGTCGTTCGTGTTCCGCCACGCCCGCGCCATCCCCATCGCCCCGGCCAAGGAGGACGCCGCGCTGCTGGAGCGGGCCTACGCCGAGGTGGCCGCGGCGCTGGAGGCCGGCGAGCTGGTGGCGATCTTCCCGGAAGGCCGCCTGACTCCGGATGGCGAAGTCGGCCCGTTCCGCCCCGGCATCCAGCGCATCCTCGAAAGCAACCCGGTGGACGTGCTGCCCATGGCGCTGTCCGGGCTGTGGGACAGCCCGTTCTCGCGCCGGGCCACTTCACTGCTGCGGCGCCTCGGCCAGCTGCATCCGCTGCGCCGCGTCACCCTGCGCGTCGGCGAGCCAGTAGCGGCGCAGGCGGCGGTGCCGGAGCTGCTGCGTCAGCAGGTGCAGGAACTGCGCGGCAAGGTGAAATAAGACGGCCGAAGCGGCTCTCCCACCGCTTCGGCCCGAATGTTCCACTCCTTGCAGATCGCGCAGGCTTCTCAGGCCACCTCATCCTCACTCAGCTCGAACCGCACCCGCTCCTCGGCGCTCTTGCCGAGCAGCTTGGCCAGCCACGGCGGCGGCGAGCCGGCCATGACCTGCTGCAGCTCGGCCAGCACCGCCGCCGCCTCGCCGCCCTGCGGCTTCTTCAGCGGGTGGATGCCGGCGCGCACCACCTTGGCCGCCGCCGGGCCGCCGATGGAGACCACGTAGAGCACCTGGCAGTCGCCGATCAGTTCGCTGCGGAAGGCGTTCTTGTCCTCGGCCTCCTCGGCTTCGAGCGTCGAGCGGATGTCGACCAGGGTCTGCGCGTCGGCGCTGACCTGGTAGACCAGGAAGCGCAGGCAGGTGCCGAAGTGGCCGTCGAGCTGTGCGCCGTTGTTGGAGGCGACGGCGACGCGGATCGAGCCGGCCGGCAGCTCGGCGAGCGCCACCGGCTGCGGCAGGTCGTCGGCAACCGTCTCGCCCCAGAGGATGCGCACCGCTTCCTTGAGCGCGCTCATCGGCGTGTCGAGCAGATCGACGTCCTCCTCGGAGCCGGCCAGGCCGATCTTCAGGTCGGTGACCGTCACCCCCTGCAGGCTCTCCTCGGTGAGCGGGCCGTTGACCTGCTGGTGGAGGATCTCCAGCAGCTGGGAGACGCCGGTGTCGGGCAGGGCGCGGGCCGCCAGGGCGATGCGCAGGGCGGTTTCGCGGTTCAGGGTTGCGGGGCTGTTCATCTGCGGCTCCTCGACGGCCGGCGGGCCGTCACTGCTCATCGGTAATGGTCAGGCGTGGGCGGTCTGATGGCCTTCGCCCCCACAGGCGTGCTCGTCGTGCGGTGCGCCGGGCGGCAGGGCATCGGCGAGGAAGGCGCGCACCGCCGCCAGCGGGTCGCCCTCGCCGGTGGTGAGCAGGCTCACCCCGCGCTCGCCGAGGCGGCGGATCACCCCATCGCCGGCGCTGCCGGCGATGGCCACGTCCACCGTGTGCAGCGGGTGGCGTTCGGGCTGCGCACACACATGCCACTCGTGCAGGCAGGCGTGCTCGGCCAGCTCGAGGTCGTAGGCCTGCTCCGGCTCCGCACCGGGCCAGACGTCGAACACCCGCCAGCGGTGCGCCCGCCCGGCGTGGCCGGCCACCCGGCCGTCGCGGTCGACGGCCACGGCGATCAGTCGTCGGCTTTCACTCATGTTCAAACCACCTCGCAGCAAGGGGAAAAGACGCGGCCACACGGGCGCGGTCAGTCATCGTCATCGTCATCCAGTACGCGGGTGATGCGCTGGTAGACCTCCACGCGGTCGCCCTCCTTCAGCGGGCTGTCCAGCTTCACGAACTTGCTGAACACGCCGACCTTGTGCTTGTTCAGGTCGATCTCCGGGCAGTAGCGCAGCAGGCCGGACTGCTCGATGGCCTGCGCCACGCTGCTGCCCTCGGCGACCTGGCAGCTCAGCAGCAGCGGTCGGGGGGCGGCGTACACCACAGCAACTTTCATGGCATTCACTCCTGTACCGGGCTCATTGCAGGACGATCAGCTCGCCGTGGGAGCGGATGCGCCGCTCGGCGCGCCTGCGGTCGAGCACGCGCTTGGCGGCCAGCAGGAAGCCCAGGACGATGAAGGCGCCGGGCGGCAGGATGGCCAGCAGGATGCCCTGGAAGCCGGGCAGCACGGTGATCTCCAGCCACTGGAAGTGCGGCCCCAGCAGCGACGAGGCCTGGGAAAACAGGGTGCCGCTGCCGAGGATCTCGCGGATGCCGCCGATCAGCACCAGCACCCAGGTGAAGCCGATACCCATGCCGGCGCCGTCGAGCATCGCGGGAATCACCGGGTGCTTGAGGCTGAACGACTCGGCGCGGCCGAGCACCGCGCAGTTGGTGACGATCAGGGCGATGAACAGGCCGAGCACCTTGTACAGCTCGTGCATCCAGGCGTTCATCGCCATGTCGATCAGGGTCACCACGCCGGCGATGATGGCGATCATCACCGGGTTGCGGACCTCGGGGGCGATGGTGTGGCGCAGCGCCGAGATGATCGCGTTGGTGCAGATCAGCACCAGGGTGGTGGCCAGGCCCATGCCCAGGCCGTTGGTGGCGGTGGTGGTCACCGCCAGCGCCGGGCAGAGGGCAAGCATCTGCACCAGGGCGACGTTGTAGTCCCACAGGGCGCTGGTGAAGTACTTCCAGGGACTGGCCGAGGCCGGCGCGCTGGCGGCTGTGCAACTGCTGCTCATGGTCGCTTCTCCTGTTGGCGGGCGCTCAGGCGTTCGGCCTGGCGGACCTGGAACTGCAGGGCCTGCAGCACGCTCCTGACCACCGCGCGCGGGGTGATGGTGGCGCCGGCGAACTGGTCGAAGCGGCCGCCGTCCTTCTTCACCTTCCACTGCTCCAGCGGCGTGCTGGCCAGCGACAGGCCGTCGAAGGCCCTGATCCAGTCGCTGCGCGAGGCCTCGATCCTGTCGGCCAGGCCCGGGGTCTCCTTGTGGCTCAGCACGCGTACGCCGAGGATGCGGCCCTCGGCATCCAGGGCGATCAGCTGCAGGATCGGCCCGCCGTAGCCGATGTTGCTGACCTGGAAGGCCACCGCCGTCAGCCGGCCGTCCTGGCGCGCCGGGTAGACCTCGACCGCACCCAGCTCGGCGTCCTGCACGGTGAAGGCATCCTGCAGGGGGTTGTTGTCGTACAGCGCGGCCGGCAGCACCTGGCGCAGCACGGCCAGGCGGTCCTCGAGCTGCTGGGCGGCGATCTGCCCGTGGGTCAGGCGGTCGCCGACCAGCAGCAGCACGGCGACCAGCGCGCACACCGCGGCCAGCGACAGACCCTGATACTCGATGCGCCCGCGCCAGCGCGCGAGCAGCGACGGCAGGGTGGCTGCCGGCTCCGCCGGAATCGGAATGGTCTCGCTCATGCCTAGCCCTCCTGCTTGACCTGGCTGGTTTGCCGGCCGATGGCCAGCGGCTTGCCGCCCGCCGTGCGGCCGTAGGCGCGCGGGCGCCAGTAGCGGTCGATCAGCGGGCTGAGTGCGTTCATGAACAGCACGGCGAAGGCCACCGCCTCGGGGAAGCTGCCCCAGGTGCGGATCACGTAGACCAGCACCCCGCAGCCGGCGCCGAAGATCAGCCGGCCCTTGCGGCTGACCGGCGAGGTCACCGGGTCGGTGGCGATGAACAGCGCGCCGAGCAGCAGCCCGCCGCTGGCCAGGTGGTAGAGGCCGCCGGGATAGCGCGCGGGGTCGATCTGGTGGGCGATGGCGGCCAGGACCAGCACGCCGAGCAGCATGCTCAGGGGGATCTCCCAGTGGATGACGCGGCGGAAGAGCAGCCACAGGCCGCCGAGCAGCAGGAGCAGCTCGGAGGTCTCGCCCAGGCTGCCGGCGCTGCTGCCGAGCAGCGCCGGGACCAGCGCGAAGTCGCCGGCGAGGATCGCCTCGGCGCTGCGCCCGAGGGTCAGTTCGGTCTTCAGGTTGCCGAGGGCGGTGGCGCCGCTCATGCCGTCGGGCAGGGCGCCGCCGAAGGTGATCGCCAGCCCCTCGACGAAGCCCGGCGCTGCCGTCGAGCCCAGCGGCGCCGGCAGCGCCCAGCTGGTCATCTGCAGCGGGAAGGCGATCAGCAGGGCGACGCGGGCGAGCATCGCCGGGTTGAAGATGTTCTGGCCGATGCCGCCGTACAGCTGCTTGCCGATGCCGATGGCGAAGGCCGCGCCGCCGACGCCGATCCACCAGGGCGCCCACGGCGGCAGCGACAGCGCCAGCAGCCAGCCGGTGAGCAGCGCCGAGCCGTCCTGCAGGCGCCTGAGCGGCTGGCCGAGCCAGTGCAGGCACAGCGCCTCGCTGGCCAGCGCGCTGGCGCAGGTCAGCAGCCACAGGTTGATCGCCGGCCAGCCGAACAGCCAGAGGCCGAACAGGGTGGCCGGGGTCAGCGCCAGGCACACCTGCAGCATGATGCGGTTGACCGACGAGCGGTCGTGGGCGAAGGGCCCGGATATGGCGCTCGGGGTGCTCATGACTCCACCTCGCTGGTCTTGCCCGGTTTTGTTTTGGCGGCTGCCTTGGCCGCCTTGGCCGCGGCCCTGGCGGCCTCCTCCTCGGCCAGGCGCGCGGCGCGCGCCTCGGTCAGTTGCCTGATGTGCTCGGTCTTGCGCGCGCCCTGGCGGCGCTCGTCCTGGCGGCCCATGGCGTACTGGAAGTACTGCACCAGCGGGATGTGCGAGGGGCACACGTAGGAGCAGCAGCCGCAGAGGATGCAGTCGCGCAGGCCGTAGTCGCTGGCGCCGTCGAGGTCGTCGACCCGCGCGCGGGCGGCCATCTCCACCGGCAGCAGGCCCATCGGGCAGGCGTCCACGCAGCTGGCGCAGCGGATGCACGGCGAGGCCTCGTCGCTGCGCAGCTCGTGCGGCGCCAGCGCCAGCAGGCCGGTGGCGCCCTTGATCACCGGCGCCTGCAGCGACGGCAGGGTCACCCCCATCATCGGCCCGCCGAGCAGCAGGCGCGCCGGCTCGCGGACCAGGCCGCCGCAGGCGTCGATCAGCGCCTGCGCCGGGGTGCCGATCAGGGTCTCCAGGTTGCGCGGGTTGCCCACGCAGCTGCCGGCCACGGTGACCACCCGCGAGATCAGCGGCCGGCCGTGGCGCAGCGCCTGCTGGATGGCGTAGACGGTGCCGACGTTGTGCACCAGCGCGCCGACCGAGGTGCTGCGCGCATCGGCCGGCACCTCGCGGCCGGTGACCGCCTGGATCAGTTGCTTGGCCGAGCCCATCGGGTACAGCGCCGGCACCGCCTCGACCTCGATGGCGCCGTAGGGCTCGCTGGCCGCGCGCATCGCCGCCAGCGCCGCCGGCTTGTTGTCCTCGATGCCGATCACCACCCGGTAGGCGCGCAGGATGTGCTGGATCAGCCGCGCGCCGTCGACGATGGCCTCGGCGCGCTCGCGCATCAGGCGGTCGTCGCAGGTCAGGTAGGGCTCGCACTCGCTGCCGTTGACCAGCACGGTCTTGATCTCGTGGCGGGTGCCCTGCCTGAGCTTGACCGCCGCCGGGAAGATCGCCCCGCCCATGCCGACGATGCCGGCCTGCGCCACCCGCTCGGCGAGCAGCAGCGGGCTCTCCTCGAAGGGATTGGCCGGCACGTCCAGCTCGATCCAGCGGTCCTCGCCGTCGGTGTCGAGGACGATGCCGTTGACCGTCAGCCCGGACGGATGCGGGGCGAGGATCGGGCCGATCTCGACCACGGTCCCCGAGCTCGGCGCATGGATCGGCGCCGACAGCTCCGAGGGCGAGCTGGCAATCAACTGGCCCTTGAGCACACGCTCGCCGACCCTGACCAGCGGCAGAGCCTCGGCGCCGGCGTGCTGGCGCAGCGGCAGGTACAGGCGCGGCGGCAGCGGCACGCGGCCGATGGTCAGCGCCGAGGAACGGTCCTTGTGGGCGGCCGGGTGGACGCCACCGCGGATGCGGGCGGGATTGAACATGCGAAGGCTCCGTGAAGGAATCAGGCGGCCCGGGGCTTGGCCCAGCGCCAGGTGTCCAGGGTCGGCGGCTGCGCGACCAGGGCGACGCAGCCTTCCGGGCAGGCGTCCTGGCAGCGGGCGCAGCCGGTGCAGGCGCCCTGCAGCACCACGTGGATCTGCCCGCTGGCGCCGACGATGGCGTCGGTCGGGCAGGCGCGGTAGCAGCGGGTGCAGCCGGTGCACTGCGCGGCGTCGATGGTCGCCAGCTGCGGCGCGCTCATCTGCCCGGCGTCGAGGGTCACGCCGAGCAGCGCGGCGAGCTGCTCGGCCAGCGCCACCCCGCCGGGCGGGCAGCAGGTGACCGCGGCGCTACCCTCGACCAGCGCGCTGGCGGCCGCCGAGCAGCCGGGAAAGCCGCACTGGCCGCACTGGCTGCCCGGCATCAGCGCCTCGATCTCCTTGATCAGCGGATTCTCGTCGGTGACCGCGAACCTGCGCGCCGCCACGCCCAGTCCGCCGCCCAGGATCAGGCCCATGGTGGCCAGGGCCAGGGTTGCCATCAGCATCTCGCTCTCCTCGCCGGCGCCTGCCGGTCAGCCATTCAGATCAGCCCGCCGAAGCCCATGAACGCCAGCGCCAGCAGGCCGGCGGTGACGAAGGCGATCGGCGGACCGGAAAACGCCGCCGGCACGCTGGCGAGCTGCAGGCGCTCGCGCAGGCCGGCGAAGATGATCATGATCAGGGTGAAGCCGAGCGCCGAGCCGAAGCCGAACAGGCCGGCCTGCACCAGGCTGTGCCCCTCGCGTACGCTGATCAGCGGCACGCCGAGCACGGCGCAGTTGGTGGTGATCAGCGGCAGGTAGATGCCGAGAGCGCGGTACAGCGGCGGGCTGACCTTGCGGATGATCATCTCGATCAGCTGCACCATGGCGGCGATCACCACGATGTAGGCGAGGATGCGCAGGAAGCCGATGCCCAGCGGCTGCAGCACGTGGTGCTCGAGCAGCCAGCTGCTGATGCCGCCGAGGGTCATCACCAGGGTGGTGGCCACGCCCATGCCGATCGACGGGTCGAGCTTGCTGGACACCCCCATGAACGGGCACAGGCCGAGAAAGCGCGCCAGCACCACGTTGTTGACCAGCACGGTGCCGATCAGAAACAGCACATATTCCATAGCGACCCACCCTCCCGGCTGAACCCTGGGCTGCACCCTTGTCGGGCACATCCCGTTGCCGGGGGGAATTGCAGCAAGCGTGCCATGGCCCGGGCGGCGCCCTGCGCGGCGCTGCAGGCCGCGGAAAACCTGATCCAGATCAAGGGAAGCGCGCACAGATCCGCCCGCCGCCGCGGCGCTGGCGCCGGTCTTGTCGGCTTTGCGACAGACAACGGCCGCCATCGCGACGCCATCCGTGGGCTTTCCCACAGAAAAGCCCGTCGCCGGTACGACGAGCAGCTCTGCCCCGCCACTTTCGCTGCTCCCGCGCCCGTGCGGGCAGCGGCATGGCCTTTGCAAAACCCCCTTGTCCGCCGCGCCCCGCTCGACCGGCGCGGCGCTGCCACTCCCGTGGACTGATGAGGCTCAACCCATGACCCAGGGCAAACCGTCCCGCAGCAGCGACGCGCCGGCACAACCGGCCGCCGGCGCCGAGCTGCTTCCCGAGGTATTCCGGCAGATGGCGGAGCACGCCCCCATCGCCATCTCGATCACCGACCTCAAGGCCAACATCCTCTATGCCAACCGCGCCTTCAGCACCACCACCGGCTACGCGCTGGCCGAGGTGATCGGCAAGAACGAATCCATGCTGTCCAACGGCACCACCCCGCGGCTGGTCTACCAGGCGCTGTGGAGCCGTCTGGCGCAGAAGAAGCCGTGGTCCGGCGTGCTGGTCAACCGGCGCAAGGACGCCAGCCTGTACCTGGCCGAGCTGACCGTGGCGCCGGTGTTCGACGAGCACGGCGAGACCCTCTACTACCTGGGCATGCACCGCGACACCAGCGACCTGCACGAACTGGAGCAGCGGGTCAGCAACCAGCGGCTGATGATCGAGGCGGTGGTCGGCGCGGCGCCGGCGGCCATGGTGGTGCTCGATCGCGACAACCGCGTGGTGCTGTCCAACCCCAGCTTCGCCCGCCTGGCCCGCGAGCTGACCGAAGGCGGCAGCGGCGACAGCCTGGTGGCGCTGGTGCGCGAGAACCTCGCGCTACCCTTCGCGGCGCTGGAGGGCGAGGGCCGCGCCTTCTCCGGCAAGGAGATCCCCCTCGACCTGGGCGGCCATGCGCCGCGCTGGCTGTCCTGCCACGGCATGGCCATCCACGTCGAGGACGAGCGCGCCCAGGTGTTCTTCGCCCCCGGCGCCGAGCGCTACCTGCTGCTGACCCTCAACGACATCTCCGAGCTGCGCCAGAAGCAGCAGGACTCGCGGCTCAACGCGCTGAAGGCGCTGATGGCCGAGGAGGAGCTGCTCGACGGCATGCGCGAGACCTTCAACGGCGCCATCCACCGCCTGCAGGGCCCGGTCAACCTGATCAGCGCGGCGCTGCGCATGCTCGAGCGCCGCCTCGGCGAGCAGGCCGGCAACGACCCGGTGCTCAGCGCCATGCGCGAGGCCAGCATCGCCGGCCAGGAGGCGCTGGACAGCCTGTCCGGGGCCATGCCGGTGCGCCGCGCCGAGGCGAAGATGCCGGTCAACGTCAACCAGCTGATCCGTGAGGTGATCAGCCTGTGCACCGACGAGCTGCTCGCCCAGGGCATCGTCGTCGACTGGCAGCCGGCGCTGCGCCTGCCCTGGGTGATGGGCGCCGAGAGCCGCCTGCGCAGCGTGATCAAGCAGCTGGTGATGAACGCCATCGAGGCCGTCGCCCACAGCCAGGTCAGCCGCCGCGAGCTGTTCATCAGCACCCGGGTGGAGAACCAGCAGGTGGTGCGCCTGGAGATCGTCGACAGCGGGCCGGGCATCCCCGCCGAGCTGGCGCTCAAGGTGTTCGAGCCGTTCTTCAGCACCAAGCCGCCGCACGCCGCCGGCCACGGCATGGGCCTGGCCATGGTGCAGGAGATCGTCAGCGAACACGCCGGCACCGTGCACATCGACACCAGTTATCGCGACGGTTGCCGGGTAGTGGTCGAACTGCCCTTCAGCGCCGCCGGTTGACCCCAAGGAGAGCAGGCCGATGAGCAGTATCCAGCTCGCCCAGCGCCCCGGCACCACGTCGCGGGCCGACCTCTACGACAAGCAGTTGCAGGCCCTGGCGCGCATTTCCCGCACCCTCAGCCGGGTGCAGCAGATCGAGGACATCCTCGCCCAGGTCCTCGCCGTGCTGCACGACCACCTCGGCCTGCTGCACGGCCTGGTGTCGATCAGCGACCCGCAGCACGGCGCCCTGCAGGTCGGCGCCATCCACAGCGACTCGCAGGCGGTGGTCAGCGCCTGCGAGAACGTGCGCTACCGCATCGGCGAGGGGGTGATCGGCAACGTGCTCAAGCACGGCAACAGCATGGTGCTCGGGCGCATCTCGTCCGAACCGCGCTTCCTCGACCGCCTGGCGCTCTACGACCTCGAGCTGCCGTTCATCGCGGTGCCGATCAAGACCCACGAGGGCCACACCATCGGCGTGCTGGCCGCGCAGCCCGAGGGGCGCGCCGACGAACTGCTGCCCGACCGCGCGCGCTTCATGGAGATCGTCGCCAACCTGCTGGCGCAGACCGTGCGCCTGGTGGTCAACCTCGAGGACAGCCGCGAACTGGCCAACGAGCGCGACGAACTGCGCCGCGAGGTGCGCGGCAAGTACGGCTTCGAGAACATGGTGGTGGGCAACACTCCGGCGATGCGCCGGGTGTTCGACCAGGTGCGCCGGGTCGGCAAGTGGGACAGCACGGTGCTGGTGCTCGGCGAGTCGGGCACCGGCAAGGAGGTGATCTCCAGCGCCATCCACTACAACTCGCCGCGCGCCCACCAGCCGTTCGTGCGCCTGAACTGCGCGGCGCTGCCGGAGACCCTGCTCGAGTCGGAGCTGTTCGGCCACGAGAAGGGCGCCTTCACCGGCGCGGTCAAGCAGCGCAAGGGGCGCTTCGAGCAGGCCGACGGCGGCACCCTGTTCCTCGACGAGATCGGCGAGATCTCTCCGATGTTCCAGGCCAAGCTGCTGCGCGTGCTGCAGGAGGGCGAGTTCGAGCGGGTCGGCGGCAACCAGACGGTGAAGGTCAACGTGCGCATCGTCGCCGCCACCAACCGCGACCTGGAGGCCGAGGTGGAGAAGGGCAAGTTCCGCGAGGATCTCTACTACCGCCTCAACGTCATGGCCATCCGCATCCCGCCGCTGCGCGAGCGCAGCGCCGACATCCCCGAGCTGGCCGAATTCCTCCTCGCCAAGATCGGCCGCCTGCAGGGGCGCAAGCTGAGCATCACCGACAGCGCCATCCGCCTGCTGATGAGCCACCGCTGGCCGGGCAACGTGCGCGAGCTGGAGAACTGCCTGGAGCGCTCGGCGATCATGAGCGAGGACGGCACCATCAGCCGCGACGTGGTGTCGCTCGGCGGCCTCGACCACGACAGCGTGCCGCTGGCGCCGCTGCCGGAGGTCAACCTGGCCGACGCCTCGCTGGACGACCGCGAGCGGGTGATCGCCGCCCTCGAGCAGGCCGGCTGGGTGCAGGCCAAGGCCGCGCGCCTGCTCGGCATGACCCCGCGGCAGATCGCCTACCGCATCCAGACCCTCAACATCCACATGCGCAAGATCTGATCTCTCCCGCGGCCAACCACCAGGCCCACGCCTCTGCGTGGGCCTGGTCATTTCTCCCCTGTCGCCACGGCACGGGGACGCGGAGCGTCCCGGGCGGCGCTCCCACGCCGGAGCGCTCGTCGTTATACACAAGTTCAGTCACCATCTTAGGTTTTCCGAGGGAGTACAGGGATGTCATCCGCGAGCTGGGCTGAGGAAGAGATGCGCACGGCAAACCTGGGCGATGAGCGATTGAATGC